>CAZTQK010000076.1:0-18382 GCA_964615635.1 uncultured Planctomycetales bacterium | reverse complement strand
CGGCAGGTCGCCAGTCTCCAAGATGTCCGACAACGAAGACGCGACGGCGTCGCTGGGGAACTCCGAAGAACTGAGCGTCAAGTACTCGGTAGCACCACCCATACCCGAGCTGGCCCAGCGCCCCGAGGAAGCAGCCAAAGTCCCGTCCGCCGCTGGACGACAGGACGCCGGGGACGTTTTCCCACACAACCCAGCGCGGCCGAGCCATGTCAACAACTCGCAGAAAGACCAGGGCCAAGTTGCCGCGAGGATCATCCAGACCCTTTCGCAAACCGGCGAGCGAGAATGACTGGCACGGCGTTCCGCCGACAATGAGGTCAAGTTGCTCGCGACCATGAATGTCCTCCTCCGTGATCTTCGTCATGTCGCCCGAGTTGGGCAGTTTCCAGTGATGATCCACGACCGTGCAGGCGAACGGCTCGATTTCGCTGGTCCAGGCGCAGCGCCAGCCGAGCGGCACCCATGCAACATGCACCGCGCCGATCCCGTCGCAGAGGCTGGCATAGGTCAGAGGCATGTCGCCTCCTTGCGCGGTGTCTTTGCTCCAGAATTGGGCCCTTCATGCAGGCCTGGCATTGTCGAAACATCCACGCCGACCATCGCGGGACAGATGTAGATGATGGGCTTGCCTGCCTTTCTGGCGATTTCGATCTCCGCCGCCACGCCCTTGCTCTCGCGCCAGCCGGGCAGCATCAGGACGGCCACGGCGGCACACCAGTCGACGTAGGGCTGATCGACATGCATCCAGAAGGCATGGTCCATACCGTCCAAACCATGTGCGGCAACGACATGTGAGTGGGCAATAGGAGAATATGTGTTGAATCCGGCGCGCAGCATGGCCGCAGTGGCCTTGCACGCCGCTTCAAACCGCCACTGCCGGGCGGTTGGGTCGGGATGCGAGTACGGCGAAGCAAGATAGAACATGGTGGCTCCTCAGTTCAATTCGGCGGGCGTCGGGGCAAACAACAATCTCAGTGGGCGATATGGCGCACCGATGTAATCCAGCACCTTCCCACAGCCGAGCGTCTCGATGCAGTAGCGGTATTGACGCGGATGAGTTCGGGCCATCAGTTGGAAGCGGTTTGGCTGAGGCTCCAAGTGAGCACCGAACATGCAGAACATGCAGCCGGTTCGGCGATAGCCAATGTCGTAGATGCGGCTGTACGGTAGGCGATTCTGACGCAGGTAGTCCCAGACGTCTGTTTCAGTCCAGAAAGACATCGGCGCGGATCGAGGACGCCTGATCGCGTAGGCGTTGCAGCCGTAGCGGAAGTACGTCTGCGTCCGCTGGTTGCCCTCGCATGCCATCGTGCCGACGAATGGAGAGCGGCCGGTGGTCTTGTGGTAGGCGTCCATCGGCTGCTTCTTCATGTAGTAGCAGCACCTGTCGGAGATGGCGAACGGCGCGCGGATCAGGTACTGCCATTTCCTGGGGATCATGCTCATCTGAGAGAACGTGCCATTGGCCCGTATGCCCGTCAGCCGCAGCCGTCGCGTCTGCTCACCGCGGTTTGTGGAGCGACGCACCTCGTGGATGTACTGGGCGATTCGCTTGCTGACGGCCGGGTAGCCGTATTTGGCCAGCACGTCAGGGAACTTCATCTTCGGTCGCAGCCAGACAACCTTGTCCACGCTCTTCACGAATTCGCGGATTTCCGGGTACTCAAGCCCGGTGTCCACGAATACGGCTGGCACATCGGGATACACCGACCGCACCATGTGCAGAAGGACGGTTGAGTCCTTCCCGCCCGAGAAGCTGACGTACACCATTCCGTCCCAATGGTCATACCACTGCCGGATGCGCGAGATGCTCATCCGCACCTTGGCCTCCAACGGCAGCGATTGCCGCTGGAGCAGCGTGATGTGCTTGGTAGAAACGGCGACCATTATTTGGCCTCCGCGACTGCCAGCGACTCGCCGGCCGCGATCCTGTCGGCCTTCTTGCCCGTGAACTCCTGCCAGCGACGGACGATCACGTCGGTGTACAGTGGGTCGATCTCCATCAGGTATGCCTTGCGGCCGGTCTGCTCGCAGCCGATGAGCGTGCTGCCCGAGCCGCCGAAGAGGTCCAGGACGTTCTCGCCTTGGAGGCTGCTGTATTGGATCGCCCGCACCGCGAGTTCCACGGGCTTCTCCGTGAGATGTACCATCGACTGTGGGGTGACCTTCTTGACCGACCAGACGTCGCTGATGTTGGCGGGGCCGAAGAACTTGTGCGCCGCGCCTTCCTTCCAGCCGTAGAAGCACCACTCATGGTTGCCCATGAAGTCCTTGCGGGTGAGGACGGGGTGCTCCTTGACCCAGATGATCATCTGGCTGAAATAGAGTTCGCAGTCGCGCAGCGCGTTGGGGTAGTTCCAGATGTTCGAGTAGCCGCCCCAGATATAGAAGGCGCGGCCGGGCTCCAGCACGCGCTGGATATTGCCGAACCACGCCCGCAGCAGCCGGGCAAATTCCTCGTCGGACACAAAATCGTTGGCAAGCGGCCTGTCCTTGGGGCGCATCTTTTCGGTGGTGGCGTGAGCGCCCTTGCGGATGGCGATGTCCATGCCTTGCTGGCCGCTCTTGTCGCCGGTGGCGATGGCCATGGCCACGGCGTTATTCGACCGCGGGGCCACGCACACGTTATATGGCGGATCTGTCGAAACCAGGTGTATGCGAGCCCCGTCCAGCAGCCGATCCACATCAGCGGCAATGCTGCTATCGCCGCAGAGCAGCCGATGGTTGCCCAGCAGCCACAAGTCGCCCTTGCGGGTGATCGGCTCATCCGGCGGCGCGGGGACGGCGTCGGGATCGGTGAGGCCTTCCTGCACGTCGCCTTCGAGCAGCTTGGCCAGTTCCTCCTGGTCAAAACCCAGCACCGACAGGTCGAAATCCGCGTCGCGCAGCGCCGACAATTCCAGCGGCAGCAGTTCGACATCCCACGTCGCCAACTCGTGCAGCTTGTTGTCGGCTACCCGGAAGGCGTTGACCTGCTCAGGCGTCAGGTCGTCCACACGGATGGCCGGAACCTGCTTCATGCCCAGCTTCCGGGCTGCCCGCACCCGCGTGTGGCCGGCGATCAGCACGTTGTCCTTGTCCAGCAGGCACGGATTCTTGAACCCGAACGTGCGGATGGATTGTGCGACCGCCTCCACGGCCGCGTCCGTAATCTCCCGCGGGTTGTTGGCGTATTCCTTGACGTCGTCGATGTTCACCATCTCGATTTGCATGTCCGTTCTCCTTCGCATTGCCATCACCAATCCGGTCGGGCGGGGTTCCGGCCCCGTCAGCACCGCGCCTGCCACGCCATGTCATGCCGGGCCTGGTACGGCCAAGCCCCGCCAAACCTCATCTGCCCAACCTCGCCATGCCGTTCCAAGCCAAGTCCTGCCTTGCCCCGCAAAGTCCCGCCGGGCCTCGCCTGCCCAGCCGAACCGTGCCACGCACCGCCGAGCCCATCGCTGTCATGCCGCGCCAGTACCATGCCTGCCGAGCTTCGCCACGCCTTGCAGCGCCCCACAGCATCACGCCAAGCCAAACCAAGACACGACCTGCCCCAGACACATTGCGTTCGCGCGCCCAACAAACAAAAACGCTGTTCCTGCCCGTTCCCGCCGCGGTCACCGTCGCCGTTTGCCAGGAAGGAACCGTGCGTTGGCAGTAAACTGGGTAAGGTGTGTCGCACGGACGAATCCTTGTCCGACCTGGCGGGAGTTGTTCGAACCTGCGCAAACGTGGCGCGGCCTGCGCGGAACGGGTTGGGCGTATCTATTTGGGCTTCTTTCGCTCTTTCACCCACCCTCACGTAGATACGCAGAGGAATAGCGACAATACGCGTCGCGCATGGAGGTATGGGTGAAAGAGGAGAAAGAAGAAGAGAACTATATATTTCTCTTACATTTGCATCTTTAACTTCTTTCACCCTCGGCCGGTGAAGGATCGGTGAATCAAGGCCGGATAGATGCATCTTTTCAGCCATGCTTCACCTCTTCATTCCCGCCTGTTGCGCATCTATTCGAGGAGCGCAGGCGGTACGCGGCACCCGTTCGGCCGGCGGTCTTGACCGACACGACTTCGACTTCCCGGCGCTGCTCGAGCGTGGAGATGATCTCGATGAACCGTTTGGACTCGACCTTCATGCGCTTGAGAAGCACGCTGTGAGGCAACTGTCGGCCCGGCGATTCGCGCAGCTTGGTCAGGAGCTTGAGGCACTCCGCCTCGAAGGGGTTGTCCGCGACGTGACGGCTGGCCATGAAGAGCATGCGCCTGGTCTGGTGGAGCACGAAGCGGGAAGCCCAGCGTGCGGCGGCCTCGGTGATGATCGGCGTGCGATGGTTCTCGCTGATAGCGTAGAGCAGCGACAGCTTGCGTACCTGCTCGCTGACGCGGCCCCAGACGGTGGTACCGACCGAGTCGTTGGCGATCTCGGCCTTCTTGTACTGGGCCTCCGATTCTCGGCGTGACTCGACAATAGCCGCTCGCGCACCATCGGACTGTTCCACCGTGGCGGGCTCGGGATGCCATCGCTCGAGATTGCCCGGGCCGGGACGGTAGTCCGACCACCACTTGGCCGTGATCAGGACGTCGCCGGGAATATCGGCGATTCGCGGTTCCTGGCCGTCGGCGCGCATCGCACCCTCCAGGATGATCATGCGGGCGAAGAAGCCGTTGGTGAGCATCCGCTCGGATAGGGCCTCGTAGTAGTGGTTCGGGATGGCCGTGCCGAAGATGACCAGGTTGGGCTGGTCGATCACGCCGGGCGTCTGCTTGCCGGCCTTACGCCGCATGGGGAAGACGCTGTTGGCGCTGGAGTACATCGTCAGCAACGTGCCCATGATGGACTCGTGACGGGCGTCGCGGGCCTTGTTGATCGACTGGAGCATGCCGTCGATCTCGTCCGTCTGGAACATCATGCACGGCGTGACGAATAAGGCGTCCTGGATGCCTTCGCCGGATGCGAACTTATCGCCGAGGCACTCCGAGAGGCCCACGGCATGGATGATCCGCGTGTTGATCTTACGCGGATGATCCTTGCCGGCGGCGGAGTGGGCCAAGCCCAGCAAGTACAGGTTGGTGCGGTTGTCGGCGGGGTCGCGGACCTTCCGGCCGGCAAGGAAGGCTTGAAGAGACAGTGCTCCGGCGAACGCCAGCACCGTGTTGGGGTACGGCGCGGTGGCCAGCGTATAGTCCATTACTTCGCTGATGAAGCCGGGGATGCGAAGCAGTTCATCCGGCATGGGGCCTGGATCGGGGATAGTAGTTTCGGGGGGATCATCGTCACCATCACCGGCGGCAAACGCCGACAGATCGACGCCGGTAACATCCGCCGTCTGACCGAAGCCCTTGGCCCGAAGCATGGCGGCGGCAGCGGCATAGTCGCCGCCGTGTTCCAGCAAGGCATAGACGGTGAAGGGCGCATAGGCCCGCTGTGGCTCGAACGGAGCGGCGTTGCTGGAGAAGACGTAGAATACGCGGTCCTTGAGCGTGGCGCTCGAGCCGCTGTCTTTGCCGGGCCGCCGCCAATACTCGTTCTCGCCGGATCGGGCCAGCGTCCAGTTGTGCTTGACCAGCACCTCTCGCACGTCGCCGCGTTCGTTGAAGTCATCGCCGGGCCTGCCGGCGACGGCGGCGACCATCGGCGACGAATCCTGTCGCTTCCAACACTCGTTCAGCGACCACGCGACGGACAGCAGGACGTCCCGTTCGGTCTCTTCAATCAGGGACGGCGCAGCCATATCGCCCTGGAGAAGCTCATACCCCGGCGACGGTGCGCACAGGAACAAGCCACCTTCGCCGCGGGTTTCGATCAGGGTTTCCGGTCGGCCGGTAGGATTGGGCCGCTGGGCCAGTTTAAGGTTGCCGCAGACGGCTGAGCGGGAGCGATAGACCACGTGCTTGCCGCCGCGACGGCTGCGCTCAATGACCATGCGGGCGAGTAGGCCCGGGGACTGCGCCTCCACCAGGGCAGCCCACTGGTCAAAGAGTGCGCCGCCGGCATCGAAGTCGATCATCTCCAGGTTGCCCGAAACGCTACCCGTCAGGAGGCAGCACGCGGTCGCGCTCGAGAACCACTGGGCGACCTGGGCCTCCGAGGGCAGGCACTGCTGGTATGCCTTCCAACTGCCGACGGAGGGGCGCTTCTCCTCTAGGATCGCGGGAAGAACGCACAGGCCGGCACTGAGATAGGATGTGGCCGCCTGTGCGATCACCCGCCGCCTCCGTGGAGTTTGACGGCCTCAAGGTTGCAGCGGAAGTGCCAGAACATCCGCAGGGCCTGCCGGTTGATCTCGAACCGCTCGGGCGGGTCTTCCACCTGGCGATAGGACGATTCGTGTGCGTCCTGGACCGCCTGTTCAAGCAGGGCGATGTCCACGCCCATGACGACGTCCAGTGCGTTGCGGACCTGTTCGATGATGTCGCGAGTGTCTGTCGGCATGGGACGTTCCTTTAGAAGGGAATCTCGTCGTCAGGCGGCGCCGGGACGTACTTGGGTTCGGAGTAGGCCATGTCGCCGCCGGAGACGGCTGGAGGTTTGTCGCCGAGGCGGTAGCTGATGATGCGGTCGTACTGTTCGCCCGCGATGCGGCGAACCTGCACAGCCTGTGTCGGGGCAAGGCTGCCCGCCTCGGCCAGCGCGACAGCCTCGTCAGCGGATGTGGGCACTGGATCGTTTGACCGTTGCCGCCACCAAGCCTCGGCCTTGCCCCGTGCGTAACCGCTGTGCTCGATGCAGACCCACTCGGAGATGTACCTGTTCCAGCCGATGCGGTATTCGACCCGCATCGTGTGCGGGGCGTCTTCGGGCGCATCGCGCTTGATATGGACGGAGTAGTGAACGTCCTGAACGAGATACTCAGTGACCGTTTCCTGGCCGGAAAGGATGCCTTCAGAGGACGCCTCGGCGTCATGCTGCTGGCGCTGGGGCGGCGCGAACGCATGGCCGCACTCGGGGCAGTTGGCGTATGCGGCGTGGATGACGGCGTGACAATCGGGGCATTCCTTTGCCGGTGCCTCGCCGTTGCCCGCGCCCGGCTCGGTCACACGCAGATCATCCACGGGGCCATGCCGCATGACGTTGCCGCCAAAGTCCAGGACAAGGCAGTCGGCTTTGCCTTCGCACAGGCGGAAGCCGCGGCCGACCATCTGGTAATAGAGGCCCGGCGACATGGTCGGCCGGAGCATGGCGATGCAATCGACGTTGGGCGCGTCAAAGCCGGTGGTCAGGACGTTGACGTTGCAGAGGTACTTGAGCGGTCGGTTATCGCCGAACAAGCCCTTGCCGTCCTGGCGGCGAAAGCGACCGATCAGCCGATCGCGCTCGAATGTCGGCGTTTCGCCGCAGACGAAGCCGCACTCGACGCCATGTTCACGCTGGAGCACATCCACGATGTGCAGGCCGTGCTGAATGCCGCTGGCGAAGATCAGGACGCTCTGGCGGTCGGCCGTCTGCTGGAATATCTCGGCGCAGGCGGCGCTGACGAGGGTGTCTTTATCCATCAAATCTTCGACTTCGCCCGCGATGAACTCCCCGCCGCGGATGTGAAGATTGCTGGTGTCGGCGCGGACGAAACCAGCCTTGGTGCGGAGCGGACATAGATATCCGTCGCGGATCAGTTCCTTGACGCCGACTTCGTAGCAGATGCGATTGAGAAAGTGGTCGGCTTGACAGATCGACCCGCTGGTCATGCGGAACGGGGTGGCCGTCAGGCCGATGGCGCGGACATGAGGGTTGATCAGCTTTGCGTCGGCCAGGAAGGCGCGATACATGCCGTCGCCTTCGGGCGGGATCATGTGGGCTTCATCTATAAGGATGACGTCAAAGCCATCAAGTTCACCGGCCCGTTTGTAGACCGACTGGATGCCCGCCACGATTACGCGGTGCTCGGTGTCACGGCGGCGCAGGCCGGCGGAATAGACGCCCACGTCCAACTCGCCGGCCATTCGCTGAAGCGTGCCTGCCGTCTGCTCGAGCAACTCCTTCACGTGGGCAAGCACCAGCACCCGGCCGTTCCACTTGCGGACGGCGTCGTCGCAGACGGTGGCCATCACGGGCGTCTTGCCGCCGCCCGTGGGAATCACGACGACGGGATTGTCGTCGTGATCACGCAGGTGGCGATAGACCGCCTCGACCGCGGCCGACTGATATGGGCGAAGCGTGATCATCGAGCCGTAGCGCCCCCGTGAAAGCTGAATTGGTCGCGCAGTGGCAGCAGGCGGACGATCTTGCCGTCCTTGCGGTACTGGCCGGCGCGGAACTCGATGAACGGGTCGGCCTTGTCGGCCGGGTCGAAGGCCAGCACGACCTCGCGCTGCCAGTTGCCCTGAAACTCACGGTAACGTTGCCAGTTCATTGGGTGCTCCTCTTGTCGAGTGTGGAGAGAATCTCGGCGACCATCGCACGCAGATATGTGGGGTCGCAGTTGGACGTGAGCAGGCGCGCCGTGGCGGCGGGGTCATCAAGCGAGATGGAGATGGCCAGCGTGCGGACAGATTCAGCAGGCGTGCTGACGGAAGCGGCGACCTTACGGCTGGGTTTCTTCGTCCGGCCGATCCGCCCGACCTTCATCTGGTAGGTTTTGCCCTTGCGGGTGACGATGCGGGCGGGTTGGCCGGGCGAAGAGTCAGTATCCATCTTGGGAATTTCCCAAGATGCGCCAGCATCTATAGCGTTGCCGGAGATTTCGCCGGCGGTCAGCAGCTCTTCGCGGTACTTGCCCACCGTGTGGTGGTCTACGCCGACGTGCCGCGCAATCTCCGCGTCGCTCCGGACGCCTTTGCAGTGCCGTAGCGACGCCTTGACTGCCCGCACCTTGTCGTCGTTCGTGCGGCGCATGCCGTTGGCGCGGTTGGCCGAGAAGCTGAACCACTGTGCATCGGTCAGCGTGCCCTGGCGAATCTCGCACTCGATGCTCTCCAGGTTCAGCGACGCCGCGGCGCCCCAGCGGTGGAAGCCGTCGCCCAGCCAGTAGTCCTTGCCGTCGTGAAAGACGATCAGCGGCGGGAAGGCCGCGCCGGCCTTCATGTCCTGCGCGTATTCCTCGATGATGTCATCGTCGATGTGGGCCCGCGTCTGCGTCCCGCCGTCCAGGCGAATCTTCTTAAGTGGCAATTTCATGATGGATTTCCTTGAGGCTCGATGTGTCCAAGGGCATCACGCAGACGATGACCTTCCCGCCCGGCACAACCTGCGGCCGCATGACGACCAGTAGTTTCTTGATCTGGCTGTCATCGCCGTACATGCCGCCGTACTGCATCGCGTCCAGCAGGGCCTTCAGCACGTTGTCGCAGTCGCGCCGCCGGCCGTCGGGCGGATACAAGTCCAGGCCTACCGCCAGCGTGCCGTCCATCGGCCGGACACCCATCCTCCGCAGGATCGAGCACACGCGCCGCCGGTATGCCCGGCCCTCGCGGCTGATGAGCGTCCGAAAGCCCACGTGGCGGTAATAGCGGTTCACGCTGGGCGGGTACGGCAGTTCGATCGTTTGCACGGTGGCTTCCTTTCCTCGTCGAACACGAGCTTGTGGAATCGCATCAGCGTGTTGATGTCCTTGACGGGCAGGCAGCCGTTGACGAGAACCCGGCCGATGGCGGCGGCGACCTCCCGCACTTGGTCGTCCGTCAGGCGGTCGATGACGCTCATGGCTGCCTCCTCCAAGGAGGCGTGGTGGAGTTGGCGGGAGCCTGCTGGGGCTGACCCTGGGCGGCGGCTTTTGGCACGTAGCCCTTGATGCGGTTCTGAAGCTCGCCGGTGTCCTTGCGGTTGACGCACTTGACGGTGATCAGCATGGGCAGGTTATGCAGTTGCACAGAGTCTTGCGGCTTGAGCACGCCCACGGCCTTGCAGATCGACGCCAGTTCGGCGCGGGCGAACTTCACCGTCTCGGGGTTGGGGTGGGTGAGATTCAGGTTCGTCCAGAGCTTGCGGCCTTTGTACTGGCCTTCCAGTACCTCGAATTCCAGGCTCAGGAACTTGTTGCCCTTGCTGCTGGTCTTCTCCTCGGAGGCGACGATCATCGCCATGTACTGGCCAGCGGGGATGGGATCGAAACCGGGGACGGGTTCCACGTTGTTCGCGTCGAAGTTCAGTTGCGGCATGAGATGTTCCTTTCGTTTCAGAAGACAGTTCCCGTGATCGTGTAGCGCCACGCGGCGATTACGTTGGTTGTGCAGCCGGACTCGCTTGGCTCGCCGGTTGCTGCCGCGACATGGCGTCCAGCAGCGCCTGCCACGACAGGGTCAGCGGTTCGGATATCCCGTAACGGTTCTTGCCGAGCAGTTGGGCTGTCTCGCAGAGGATCAGTTCGCGCCCCTCGGTGCCCACGCGAGCAGCACCGACGAAGTCGGACCACTCGATCATCGTGTTGGCCAGGTCGGGATGGATTTCCGGGGCGGACTTCTCGATGGTGATGCCGTCGATGGTCGTGATCTCACGCCGCGTGGCGTGGGCCAGGAGCAGGACGGCGATGCCGGCGTTCACGAGCTTGTCCAGCGTCGGCAGCAGGTACTGGTAGACGTAGTTCTTCAAGACCTGCTTGCCGTTGCCGTAACCGCCGTGGGATCGGTTGAGCGTCTGCTTCATCCCGGCCACCGTGCCGTCGACGCCGGAGACGTGCTCTTCCACGCGGCGCAGCAGCCAGTCCACCGAGTCGATGACAACGGTTCCGTATTCATGCCCGCCAGCGGCAAGCGCATCGAGCCATTGCTGGATGGCCGGCCAGTCCGACAGGTACGGCGTGCGGTCGCACGTGACGTGGGCCGCGCCGTTCTCGCAGTCGATGATCAGCGGCTTGCCGGCGTTTGCGCCGAAGGTGGTCTTACCGACGCCCGGCGGGCCGTAGACGATGCCCTTGGGTGCCCGCATGTGGGCCTGGTTCAGCACGTTCGTTGGAAGAGGCATTTGTTGTTCCCTTTCATGTTGGTGTCCTTGTTCTTCTTGCTGCCCTTTGCTGTGTTTCAGTCGAGCGGCCCGTGATCGCCGTGGTACTGGATGTCCGCGACCGCAACCCGGTCAGGTAAGCCCGGCCGACCGACCGGCGGTGGCCCGATCCGCCCGTGCGCAAGCTCGTCGTGGCACTCTCGGCAGGCGTTGGCAGGCCTTCTCCGGCAGGCCGGGCACCGATACGGAGTGAATTCATCACGGCAATGTCGGCACGTGCTCATGCGGAGAAGACCCTTTGCTCCTCGTAGCCGGTCGGCCAGTTGCCCAACTTTCGGCATTCCTTCAGCCGCTCGATGGCGGCCTCGTTCTCACGGCGGCAGTTGGCCAGCAAATCGTCATCAAGCCGCCACGTGCCCGCGCGGTACGGCTCGCGTTTCTCGATGGCGATGAAGTAGCACGGGACGAGCTGCTCGATGAAATGGCCCAGCACCGCCTGGTAGAAGGCGAGCTGGTGTGCATAGCCGTAGCGGCGGGCGTCGGCCTCGAACCAAGTGAGATCGTCGCAAGTCTTGAGATCAACGATGCCGCGATTGGGATTGAGCCAGTCGATGCGAATCTGGCACGGCGTGCGGCAATAATCGGCGCGGACAACGCCCTCGGCGACGCCGTCCACGATCAGGTCGATTGCCTGCTCGTTCATCGCCACGCTGACGGCCATGTTCTCGATCAACTGCGCCTGCTCGGACGTCAGGACCGGCTTGCCCTGGGCCGCGGCCCAATCGGCGAAGGCGTTGGTGTTGCTGCCGAAGGGCTTGCCGGTCTTCGGATTGATAGGTCCGCCGACGGCGAAGCGACTGGCATACTCGTCCTTGCCTTCAAGAATGCGACAGTGGGTGGCCCGGCCGAGAAGGTACGCTTGGCGGTCCGCGTCCTGAATCAGTCCCAGGGAGTTCTTGTAGAAGAGCAGTGGGCACTTGCGGAAGTCGGCCAGCGCGTGGCTGCTTAGATACTCCGATGCCTTGGCGTGGTACACATCCTCCGGCTCATGGATCAGCACGCCCAGGTCGATGTGCAGGTCTGCGGTGGCGATCATTGGCGCACCTCCGCGGCGACGCATGTCGCGATTGTCTCGACCCGACGGACGTCAAAGGCGTCGGCGCCGAACTCGGTCGTGATGAACGCCGTGAAAATCAGGTTGGTCGTCATGCCGACGAGCGTGCCGGCGTCGATCACCAGCGTGTTGATGCTCTCGTCCATCGCCCACGCGACGTCCATCCGCAGCCGACAACGGCCAAAGAGGCCCTCGGCCGCCAACAGCGCCAGCAGGAGCGTCTCCTCCGCCTCATGAAGACTGGCCTGATCCCTGAACCGATACCTGTACGCTTGCCTGATCATGCTGGTCCTTTCCCGCGGCCCGCTCGGGGCCTGCCGATGATTGCGGGTGTTCATATCCCGGCCCTTTCCAGGACGGCGTCCGCCTCTGCGAGGGCGCGCCGACGCTGACGTGAGGTGATCGGAGAGCGTTTGCGGCTCAAGAAGTGACGTGGAAGGTGTGACGACAGATCATCCCGCGCTTCCGGCGGGATGTGCTCGTCGAGGTCGGCGAGCTCGGAGAAGAATCGCAGCATCGCCTCGCGAGTGGTGCAGATCGTCCGGCCGACGCGCACGTACTCCAGGAACACGCCTCGCAGCCCGACTCGGCACCACCGCCATAGCGTGCAGACGGAAACCTTCTTGCCGTCCAGACGGGGCAGGCGCTTGGCCGCCTCGGTCAGCGTGATCAGCTCTTCGTCCGGGCTGATCCTGCCTGCCGGCCCCGTGCGCCCAGCGGTCTCGCTCGCCATCGTTGCGTTCGCCGCATTGCTCATGCACGCGAACGTAAACGAAGGGTTTCAAGCGGTCTGCTGCGCAGAATCACTTACGCACTTGCGACGCAGTTTTCGGCCCGGATTACGCAGTTGGCCGCCCGGTTGACGCAGCCAATAGACGCGAGGGGGATCAATCCAGATTGGCAGTTACGGCCGATTGCTTGACGCCATGAACCCGGAAACGGCTCATTTGGCTCACTGCTTGGGCAAATCCGAGTTATCTACGCGGGAGCGGAAACCTAAACGGCGAGAGCTGGCAAACGTGCCACAATTGTGCCAAATGCGCCAACCGGGCCAGCATGGCCTTCGCACCCCAGGTTGAAATGAGCCATAAACGGGACAGAAACAGGACAAACGGGACATCTGGGGACCACTTCTTGATGCCAGCTGCATCTGATGCAATTGGATCATGTTGCAGTGCAAAGTGGTTTGCGGTCACACGCACAGTCATGGCAGATGCCGCCTCGGTCGGAGCAATCAACTCTTCGTCGGGGCCGAGCGCGCATCGACTTGGTTAGAACGATACGAAGCAACTTCGGACTTCAGTTGATTGCATGTGCTTTTGGGGCCAACATCATTAGCCCTAAAAGCCAATAAGATCAAGTAGAGGGACGAGCCGTGAGCATGCCGTCTTCTTTGCGATTCATACCGCATTCGCTGGCTATGCCATCGGATCAACCTGCATTTCTTGACACCGAAGATCGTCGCCGTCAATCCAGAACTCACGTCCTCGCCCGGTCCATCTCAGAGGCAATGCAACACGTGGCTTCACGTGGTGGCAAGTGACGAAGTCGGCGCCGGGTCTGTCTGGGTGGTTGCAGGCGTCAGCGTATGAGAAGATTACCGCGCTGATGTCGGAGTTGTCGGCGTTGAGAAAGACGTCCGTCTCGATGTCGACTCCCGATTGCTTCTTGATGCAGTTGCGGTAGGTATGTCCTTCATGCACAACCTCCAGTGTGTCCCGATTCAGAGTGACAGCATAGTGCCCAATCGGATAGAGGCAGTGAACGATTCGTGGCAGAAGCATCTCGGTCCACACATTCCCTACAAAGCGTCCGCCGCTGATGGCGACGACTGTTATGTCGTCGGCTTTGACAATGCTCTTCTGCCGGTAACCACGAAAGACCTTCTGCTTGTCGAAAAAGGCCGAACGATAACGAAGCATCAACTCCCTGTCCGGAACGTCTCTTACCCTGACCTTCCCGTCGTACACAGGCTCTGGAACCGCATCCGCGCCCTGTCCCCGCGTAGGTGCAATGGCCTCGATCCATATCCGCGCGTCCTTCGTCTGGACGCAGACATCCGGTCCCTCGGCCGGACGATCATCTGTGGGGACAAGGTCGTGGCCTGCGTCCAAGAGAGCGCATCCCAGGTACATCTCCCAGAAGCGTCCTTGCAAGTCAGCAACTAACTCGACCTCAAACTGGCGGTCCGCGTACGGGCGAAATTGAGACCAAAGCCTCTCGATGTAATCCAAATCAGACGGGCGAACACCAGGGTGGGCTTTCTTCAGATTATCACAAAGCATAAGTAGTTACTCGGCATTGTGCTGACGCGTACCTGCATCGACGGGTTCCATGCCATGATCCACTCGAGTGGGCGATGGGCGTCCGCCTCCAACTCGATGGTTCGGCCCACAAGTTCCACCACTTTGACACTGCAGAAGCCTGTGAGCGGGCAAAACCGGCTAGCCAAGGTGAATGGTCAGGGATCGCTACGCGGAGTTGATGGTGGATTCGATCTCACCGACGATGGTCATGAGATGTTCGAAGGTCATGGCCGGACCGAAGATCATTTCCTGCATGCTCTGATAATCGCGCCGCAGCTCGGCAAGCCGTGAATCCCGTGGAACCAAGCGCAGTGAACCGGGCCGGGCCTCGTCGTATTTCGCCGCCGCCGATGCAAAGAAAACGCTCTTGTGCTTGGCGACTCTAAGGAGTAAGTCAATGTCCTTCATCGCCTCGCGGCCAATGCCATGCTCGTACATGCGGACCAGATCGTAATAGTGCCGCGATTGCCGATCGCGCAACACCTTGTCTGCCGGAGCGTGGTGCCAGGCGTGCAGGATCGTCGCCTTCTCCCAAAACGTTCGCTGTGCGGCCAGTACATGCACCGAGCACGTTGGGGCTGGGAAGAGGCGGGGAAAGTCCTCTGCCGCATAAGGCGTAACCATACCGTCGACGGCTGGCCAGTGATCGGAGCGGGCACCGATTTCCATACGCACCATGGGGCGGATGTATGCCGGCCCTGCGGAGGCCGCTATCGCGACGGTACTCGGATAGTGGAATACCAGCGTTTGTTGGTCAGGGTCGTCAGGGGCAATCTCTAACGTCCACTTCTGCCCACCAGCATCGGCTAACGCGGCCGCAAACGCCGCCGTGAGACTGGGCAGGAGATCGTCATGGATGACTTGACCGCATGTCTCTGTCAACGAGTCGAGGCCCTTCCGGCGTTTCTTACCAGAGCCGGCGGCTGCTGGGTCTGAATCGCCTCCGAATCCCAGATCATCGCGGTTGAAAGAGAGATCGATGTCTTCGGAAAACCGCTCGATCACTTTGAATACTTTGGACAGCGATGTGCCGCCTTTGAAGAGAAGCCCGGCAGGCGGGGCGTCCAACATGAACAGCCGTTTAAGTGTCCAGCAGACCCAGAAGTCCTTTTCGACAATGGCGGCATTCAGGCCGCGCTGCGCAGCCACGGCACGAAACAGGTCGGCTCGATCACCAGCAGGTCGATGTGCGAATTCATCCATTTGCGGACTCCTTTATGCCGCGGCCCGCGATCTGGCGAATGGCGTCCGCGATCCAGTCAGTGGTGTAGCGAGCGTCCTGGGCCAACTCGCGTTTCTGGTCGGCTCGAAGCGTTGACTTCAGCCTCCGGATGACTTGGTCATCCACCTGGTCCTTTCCCAAATACCGCAACGCCTGAAAGACCATGGCGCTCGTTTGGCTACCCAGGGGGAGCTCCTTGGGCGTGACGTGCCTGATCTGAATCTCGATTTTGCCGACATGGAGACGGCGAGATCGTCCATCGCTCAGGTACACAAACTTGGCCGGCACCTGCGTGGATAATCCAAAAAGATTGGCGGCGACCGCGCCTGAGGGCACCATGCGGCTGCCAGTTCGGCGTCCGATGGCCTGGGCGATTTGGTCTACGTCTGGAGTCAGCGGGATGCCAAGGCGTGGATTGACCCGCGGGGAGTAGTAAAGGCCGCGGCCAAGGCGCTGAATGTCGCCGGAACGTACTAGCCGGGAGAGTGCTTGGTCGGTTGCATAGCGCGTACCAGCATCGAGGAAGTCCTTTGGCGTGAAGACCGCTCCGCGTCCAGCAGAGCGAATGCGTTTAAGGATGGCCTGTTGTACGGTGTCCATGTTCATCACCTCGTCAGAAAAGTGTATACGGTTTTCTGACAGACCGCAACCCCGAGCCTACGAATCTCTTCGGCCGGCAGGGGTTCTCGGCAGAAACGCGGTTGGGTCAGCTTAGATCGTTGTCCGGTTATCTCTATCGAACTGTGGAAGCCTCTTGTAACAGACGCGTTTGAACGAACACGCCCAGACACGTAGAAAGCTGGTGTCTGGGCGTGTCGCATCAGATGCCAGGTCCAAAGGACAGGCCGTTCGATTCTGCTATCCCACCTTCATGATCGCCTCCATTGCCTGCTGCTCGTCTTTCTCCGCATAGATTTCAGTAACGGCGGTGCTGTGGTGGCCGAGGATAATGCGGGCGGCTTCGAGGCCGAACTCCTTCCGCAGGTAGGTCGCGGCGTTGTGGCGCAGTTGGTGCGGGTGCCAGCGGTGGGCCTTGCGCCAGGCCTTCAGTTCGGCCTTCTGCTCCTTGGTCAGTCGCGCCTTCCACTGCTTCTTGTTCTCGTCGTCGCGCTGGGCCAGCGGCTCGGGCGGGGGGAAGGCTTGGTCGCAGGCGCGGGCGATGGCCAGCCGGTACGTGCTGGTCGTGTACCGCTGGCCGGGCGTCCATCTGGGCTTTTCCTGGCGGTTGGTGCCGGGCGAATTGCCCTGTCCCTCGGGCGTCTTTCGGTTATCGGATTTCCGCTGCCGCCATTCCACCATTGACTCAATCGGCGAGAAGCAATAGGTCTCCGGGTCGCGGAGGAGGAAGGGGGCGAGCACCTGCTGGGCGCGAGGGCCGATCCATATCTTCTTGTTGAAGCCGTGGTGAGCGGTCTTGTGGTGCTCGAGCTGGAAGACCCAGATGCGGTTGCCGTCCTCGGCGGCACGGGTGAAGGTCGCTTTCAGAACCTTACTGTCGTCGCCGGACTTCGCGTGGTCGCCGATGAAGCAGAAGTAATCGTCATCATGGCCATCGTCGCGGTTGAGGCCGCGGTCGATATCGCACGGCTGCATGCGGCAGATCTCCCCGGGACGCGCCGCCGTCAGCAGCTGGAGTTGCACCATGGCCCATACCTGCCGTGAGACGAACGGCTTGATGGCCACGACCATATTCATCGGAGCGGGCTTGACGGCCTTGGGCTCGCGGGCATCCGTGCGGCCACGCTTGAGGCCCGGCACCGACTGGAGGCCGTGGAGCACGCTGCCGGGGATCAACTCATCGCTGACGGCCCACTTGAATGCGTGGCGGACGCGGTTGATCTGCTTGTTGATGTACGGCCGGCACCAGCCAATCTCAACCATCCGCCGCTGGACCGCCTTTAGCGCCCGCGGCCCGAACTGCGTCGCCGGCGTCTCGGCGTAAAGTTCCCTTAATGGCCGGAACGCGAGCCGGAACTGCTCGAGTTCCTTGTTTCGGAAGTCGGTCTCGGTGCGGTAGTAGTCTTCGGCATAGTGCCAAAACCGGGCAAGCAGTTCCTTGACGCTGATAGTGGTGGGATCGGCGGCTAGGAACCTTCCGGCGGCCAGCCACTCGGCGACGGCTTGGTGGTATCGCTGCTCGGTGGCCGGATCATCCGGCTTGCCGCAGTAGACGGCCTTGCCGGACAGGACGACGATCATCTGTCCGCTGGCCTTGTGTAAACGCAAAGAAGGCACACGGCGATTTTCTGGAAAATCCTTCGTGTGCCTTCTCTCGATCGCTGCCGACGACGCTGGTGAGTTGCTCATGGCCGTACTCCGTTTTGGCGAGTATTACTCGCTTCCTTCGGGTTACGGCCGCTCCGTCGTTTCCGACGGTCGACGCAACTCGCGTCGTCAGCCAACCTTACAACTAGAGCGGTCCACACCCTGCTGAAACCGCACCCCAAGCATCGAAGATAGGCGCGGCAACGCCCCAAAAACGTCTCTACCTCATAACCCGACTTGCGGAAGTGTTCTGGACGGTTTGCGGGTTATGAAGGCGCGACACGGCGAAGGGGCGTGGCATTGCATTCCCGCTGGCGGTGGTCCAGAATGTCGGGCCTTTGCCACTACTGGACTTACGTTCGGCGGAAAGAGGGCTGATCGATGCTCCCCAAATGGCTGATGGCGCTGCTGGTGTTGTTGCAGGAGGCGTGGTCGACGAGGCGCGACGCGCACATCCGGTTCCTGAAGCTCCAGGTGGAGATGCTCAAGGAACGGCTGCCCGGCAACCGGGTCATCCTCGATCCGGTCGAGCGGCGACGGCTGATGAAGATTGGCGTGGAGGTCCAGCATAAGGTCGAGGATACCCTGGAGATCGTCAGCGTCAAGACGTACCGCCG
>CAZTQK010000075.1:0-18580 GCA_964615635.1 uncultured Planctomycetales bacterium | reverse complement strand
AAGCCAAGGCCGAAGCCATGGAGCGGTTGCTCTCCACCAAACAAGCTCGTCCGGCCGTTCCGGCCAAGGTCGATATCAGCCGCAAAGACGAACCGGTACCCGACGGATTCCTTGCCGAACTCGGCAGGGAGCAGGAGCCCAAGCGGGAGTAGACATCGCCTTGCGTGATTTGCCGCCCGACTCGTGATAACATCCCCCGCCGTTTTGGATTGGAGCGCGTAAAGCGTAGGCCCGGACAAGGCGGCAGGTCTCGGTCGCCGTAGCGACCTCGACGCTGCCCTACCAGACGGCGTCAGCAAAGCGGAGCCGGCCGGGACTGAGCGGGAGCCCTCGATCATGGACAACACCACCATCACTGCACCGGCGGGTTTCAGAGCCGGAACGGCCGCCTGCGGAATCAAACAGGCTGACAAGCTTGATATCGGAGTGCTGGTCGCCGACGACGTCTGCTCGGCGGCCGCCGTGTTCACCGCGAACCGCTTCTGCGGAGCCCCTGTCACGGTCGGCAGAGAACACATCCGTCGTGGCCGTCTGCGGGCTTTCGTGGTTAACAGCGGTTGTTCGAACGTCGCCACGGGCAAACGCGGCGTGGCCGACGCCCAAGCCATGTGTCGGCAGGTCGCCAACTCAATCGGAGCCAAAGTCGGGGAGGTGCTGCCGTCCAGCACCGGTGTGATCGGCCGCTTCTTGCCCATGGACAAGATCCTGCCAGGCATCGACGCCGCTCTCGGGACCCTGTCCTCATCGGCCGAGGCCGGCGAACGCTTTGCCCAAGCTATCATGACCACTGATCTGCGCATGAAGCAGGCCTGCGAGCAGATTCGCATCGGCCGGACCCAGATCACGGTTGCAGGGTGCTGCAAAGGCAGCGGTATGATCGCCCCGAACATGGCAACGATGCTGGCTTTCCTGACCACCGATGCCGGGTTGCCGGCGGCGGCACTCAAGAAGCTGCTGAGAGACGCGGTTGAGCCGACTTTCAACCGCGTCACCGTCGACGAGTGCCAGTCCACCAGCGACACCGTGGCGATCATGGCCAGCGGAGCGGTCGGTGCCCTCAACGCCCGGCAGGCGGCCTCGTTTGCTAAAGCCCTGCGAGCCGTCTGCGAGTCCCTCGCCTATCAGATCGCCCGTGACGGGGAAGGGGCCACCAAGGTGCTGGAGGTGATCGTCCGGAAGGCCAAGACTGCCGCGGATGCACATGCGGCCGCCCGGACGGTGGCCGTCAGCCCGCTGGTCAAGACGGCCGTGCATGGCGGAGACCCGAATTGGGGACGAATCGTCCAGGCCCTCGGAGCCACCACTGTCACCTACAAGCCGGAGAAGGTGACCGTCAGACTTGGCAACGACATCCTGTTCGCCAAGGGCGCCCCCGCACCCCACCTCGATCTTGGCAAGCTGGCCGAGGCTATGAAACAGCCCCATGTGACCCTGACCATCGATCTGGGGGCAGGCAAGGCCGCCGACCGGGTGCTCACCTGCGACCTGTCGCGGGAGTACATTGCGATTAACGCCGACTACACGACGTAGTGCGCAGGGTTCAGGGACGAAACCGAAGGGGGCACGGGTTCCGCCGCCCTCCGCCTATTGCACCCCACCAACGAGAGTGTGTCCGGCACATCTGCGAAGCGAGCGGGTGGCACTGGCGGCTTGTCCGCCAGTGCTTCACGGCCGCGCGACCAGCTCCTTGCCGGTCAGGTTCTCGACCTCAATCCGGTAGCCCGCCGGCACGCTGAGGCGATACAGAGTCTTCTCGGCCTCGCGCCACCATCGCATTGTCACACCGCCATCCGGCACCGGCACATGCCCTTCGCACCACTCGAGCGGCTGATCGGCGATTCGAACCTGGACATTTCGCGTCACAGAATCGATCCGCTTCAAACCCAGCACATCGCGATACAGAAAGTGCACCATGTGCGAGGCGAAGCCGTGGTTGCAGCTCGCGCCGGGGTGGACGTTCTCCCAGAGGGTTCCGGTGCGGTCGGCCATGTACAGGTTGTAGTCGATCGACTCGTCGAACAACTGCCTGCAAAGACCGTGGCGGGAGAGCAGTTCAAGCCGCAGCATATTCCCGATGAACGCGTTGGACATGGCAATGTCGGGAAACGCCTTGGTCTGATTGCGTTTCGGGCCGAACTGCTCGCACAGGGTCTTCCAGAGCTCCGGGTGTGTTCCCGGCGTCGCAACGTCGAAGAAGAAAGCGTAATACTGGCAGGTTTCGGTGCGATTCCGGGTCACTTGCAGCTTGCCGTCCTTGCGAACAGCGTTATCCACGAAAAACGTGCCCTCGAACGACTGCTTGCGGATGGTTTCGCGAATCTCGTCCGCCTCTGAAATCAGGTCGGGGATGCCGTAGAGCCGGCCGGCCGCCGCCAAAGTGCCGGCGTAGAGCATGTTGCTCGGATAATTGACGTCCTGGACGTAGCTGTTGGCCGGCGACCACTCGACGAAAACCCAGCTCTGCAGCTTCTCCAGCAGGCCATCACTGTTGCGGAAAGGCTCGAAGTAGTCGAGAAGCTTGAACACCTTCGGCTTGAGGGCGTCCACCATTTCCCGGTCGCCGCTGCGTTGCAGGTACTCCTCCAGTTCGACCACAAACCACATCGCCCAGTTGGGGATAAAGCTGTTGGGCCGATGGTCGGCCGGGTAGCACATCGGCAGCATCCCCTCGGGCAGGTTCTTGAACTGCGCGGGCAGCAGGAAATTCTCATAGAAGTTACGCTCGATGGCCGAGTTGCCCGACAAATCGACCGCCACTCGGGCGGTGAAGAAGCTGTCGCACAACCAGCCGGCACGCTCCCGTGAGGGGCAGTCCATGAAGATGTCGAGGGCATTCTGGCGAAAGGTCTCGCGGCCGGCGGCGAACAGGCGGTTCAAACGCGGGTCGCTGGCGGCGAACGAGGCCCGCAAAACGTCCGGGTTGGCGTACTCACGGAGATATACCCGACTGACCTGGCAATCGCCGTCCAGGCAGATGAACTTGAGATAGCGGGCGGTGTAGGGCTCAAACGACTCGATATCGTATGTGCCGGGCTGCAGGCGGTAGGCTACGAAGTTGGCGCAACTCAGTCGCCGGTAATCAACGTCGCCGTTGACCAGGATCTCGTCAAATGTGACGTACAAGCGGGCAGCTTTCTGGCACACGATGCGGGCACCCACAAAGCCGGTCAAGTTGGCCCCCAGGTCCAGGATGACAAACTCGCTCGGGGCCAGACCCAAGGGTGACTCCCAAGAGTATGGGCGATCCACCGGCGTCGTGCGTTCCGTAGTCGTCGCGGCCAGTTCCACAATAGGCTTGGCCTCCAACTCCTCAACCTGAAAGCCGCCGCGTTTCAGACCCATGATCATGAAGTCCTCCAGCGGCTTCAGGTCCGTGACTGGGACGTCGGTCTTCATCGCCCCTCGGGCAACCTGCCAGGTCGGCTGGCGAAGGGCGAAGTCAGGATAGGGGACACGTCGAGGCAGAAGTGCGACCTTCGGCAGCACCTCACAGCGAGGTCCGGTCGGTTGAATGGCCGGATCGCTCCGCCACCGGTCAGAACCGGGCGTCAGTCGGTACACCTCGGAGAAGGTCCGTTGGTGGCTGTACCGCTGCACCTTCTGCACGCGGTCGGTCAGACGGAAGACCTCAAAACCCCGTTCTGCGGCCCCAGTGGCTGCCAGAACGCTGCTCCCCGCGATGATCTCTGCCTGCACGAAGGGCAATTGGTTCGGCAAGTAGTAGCTGTCCGTGTTGTAGCCGGCCACCTCGATGGCCACCAGGTTCCGCCCGGGCACCAGCAGGCTGAGCAGATCCCACTCATCCACACGGTGAAAGCCATGCGGACCTCGTGCCGGTCCGTGGCCCAGAAAACGGTCGTTGACGAAAACCCGGTAGTCGCTCACCACGGCTATTCGCAGTGTCACCGGGCCTGGTGGAGGTGCGTCAAGAATGGCGCGAAAACCAAAGAATTGGTTCATCTCGGCCCGGTTCCCGGCCGGCCAGACCGGCTCGGCCGAGGCGAATTCCGGGCGAATCTCAGATTCCGTAGGCATCGCAACTGCGGCCATCATCAACACGGCTACCGTCATCACAAGGTTCCTCCTCAACCTCAAAGAACGTTCATCACAGGGCAAACCGCCGGGTAACCGGCCGTCTGACGGGCGATAGGCTAAACATCCTGCGATCTCCCGCCAAGCACGATCCCGTCGTCTCCGGCTGCTTTCGAGAAGCCCGGCCGTTCATCACACCCTGTCGCGAGATCACTGAACCGCCAGGCTCATCGGAAGAAACGCCCAGAACTGGCGAAAAAGCGACGTTTTCGGCAGTCCGCACCCCGGGTGTTGTCGTTTTTCCGGGTGTTTCGTCGCATGCGAAGAAGCCGGGTAGATGATCGGCGATCCCGAACCTGGCAACAAGGGAACCGCGCGATCCGGCCAAAACCCTTGAAAAAGCATGCATCCCAGACCTCGTACATAAAAAAATCCAATATTTTCAAGGGTTTTCGCTGGACGAACCGACGAAAGGTCAGTATTATTCGCCGCAAATCGGGCCGGTGGGCGGCCCGGGTCTTTTACAAGGAGGTTTGTAATGGCCAAACTCACAAAATCGGCCACCGCCAAGATGCTTGCCGAGAAGGTCGGGATCGCCCGAAAGCAGGCAATGGTGTTCATGGAGGAATTGGCGACACTGGCCTACAAGGAGGCCAAGAACAGCTTCACGCTGCCGGGTCTTGGCAAGCTGGTGCTGGTCAACCGGAAAGCCCGTATGGGCCGTAATCCAGCGACCGGCGAGGCGATCAAGATCCCGGCCAAGAAGGTCGTGAAGTTCCGTGTTGCCAAGGCCTGCAAGGATGCAATCCTTGGGACAGCCGGCAAGAAGGCCCGCAAGAAGAAGTAGGCCCACAGGGTTCGCCCGTCGCAACGCCACGATAATCCGCGACGGATGACAGCCGAAACGAACCTCGCGTTGAGGCGCTCCTTGAGAGCCGCCGGCACTGATCGCCGCGAAATTCCGGTCCGGGATCTCCGAGACCAGGGTTTTGCGGCGATTCGTTTTGCCGAATGGAGTGGCTGCGCTTTCCGACGGCATGATCACGAGGGAAGACGACGTCGGCGGAGAGAGCAGCGTCCATTGAAAGTCCCTCTCGGCGGCGCCTGTCCACATTCTGCCGCAGAGCCACAGCAGATCCCGCGCAACAAGAAGGCCGGCACCAGACCGGCCATGCAGTGAATACTTGTCTGTCGCTTCAGCCGTGACAGGAATCCGCTTCTTCTTGTTTGGTTTTGACCACCGTCAAGACGCAGGTTGTGCTGTCGCCCGCCGGCACGTGGAAACCAGTTCCGCGACTTCCGCGGCAACATCGCTCACGCAGCTGGCTGCTTTCGCTGACTGTTCAAGTGCCGCGGCCATCGCGCCAATCGCCTCAAAACCGAAGCCGCCGCTGGCTCCCTTCAACTGATGCGCCAAGCGCACCAGCTCCGCAGGATTGTTCGATGCTACCGCCTGCTCGATCGCCTGCACGCGATGCTGCAGGTTGCCAACAAATTCCTTGACCAGTTCCAGCATATCCGGATCATCACTCAGAGAGCTGAAGATCGGCGATGTGTCCGTCGTGGCCATCGGCATTGCCTCCGCGGTTTGCGAATCGTGCTATTCTGCTGCGGGCCCGATACCGACACGGTGCCCATCGCTCATATCGGTTCGGCAGAGGTGTCGCGTGACTACACTAATCACAGTGTCGTCTGACAAACCGTTATCGGTCTTTGGACGTGCGATGCGGACGAATCACAGGAACCGGGCCAGAAGATGGAGAACCTGGCAAGCGAAAACGGTGGGCGCTCATTTGCCTGCGTAGTCGATGATGCGGGCGATCTCGGTCCGCAGGTTTTTTCGGTGGACGATCCGATCCACGAATCCGTGCTCGAGCATGAACTCGGCGGATTGGAAGCCTTTGGGCAACTTGGCCTTGATGGTGTTTTCAATCACACGGGGGCCCGCAAAGCCGATCATCGCCCCGGGCTCGGCCAGGTGGATGTCACCCAGCGATGCGAAACTTGCGGCCACGCCCGCCGTGGTCGGATCGCTCATGACCACGATGTACAACCCTCCGGCGTCGTCCATCCGGGCAACAGCCGAGGAGGTCTTGGCCATCTGGACCAGCGAGACCATACCCTCCTGCATGCGGGCGCCACCGGAAGCGGTCACAATCACGAACGGAATGTTCTCGTCGGTGGCCCGTTCGAGGGAAGCGGTCACCTTCTCGCCCACGACCGCGCCCATCGAGGCCATGATGAAGAATGGGTCCATCGCCGCCAGGATCACCGGCCGACCGCGAATGAAGGCCTTACCAGTCACGACCGCCTCAAGCTCACCGGACTTCTCCCTTGCCTGCTGAAGCCGATCCTTGTACTTGCCGCGATCCGAGAACTTCAGCGGGTCGGTACTGACCAGATCGGTCAGAAACTCCTCGAACGTGTCGGGGTCGACCAGTTGCCTGATCCTGGTCCTGGCCGGGATGCGATGGTGGTATCCGCATTCCGGACAGACATGGAGATTCTCCTCCAGGGCCTTTTGGTACACGGTTGCCTGACAGGAGGGACACTGTGTCCATAGACCCGCCGGGACATCCACGCGATTCAGTACCGGCGAAGGAGCGGCTGCCGGGGTGCTGCTGGGTAAGTCTGCGTCTGCCAAACGAAATCTCCCGTATGGTGGCCGGGTGCCTTGGGACCGCTCCCAATCCCCGGCGGGGACCCCCATTTGTACGGATTCCGACCGCAGTTGTCCACCCCCGGTGTACACCCTCCCCGAATTCAGGGGGCTTCAGGAAGGAAGATGGTATCCGAGAAAAAACGTGGCATCGGAGAATATGTCACAATTCGGCTGCCAGGGGGAAACCACGGCTGGCCTGCCGCTTGCCCCCATGCCTCTCTCACAAGCTCACAAGGCCAAGACCGTCTCGTACAGTGCCATGACGTTCTCGGGCGGAGTGTCAGGCTGAATGTGGTGCGCCGGGCAGACCATGTAACCCCCGTCGCTGCCCAGAACCTCCATGACGCGGGCGGTTTCGCGGCGCACGTCGGCAGGCGTCCCGTGGGGCAAGAGTTCCTGCTCGTCAATGCCCCCGTGAAACGCAACCCGCCCCCCGAACCGCTGCTTGAGCGAAACCGCGTCCATGCCGCTGGCCAGCGGCTGGATCGGATCGAGAATGTCCAGCCCCACCTCGATGAGGTCGTCGATCACAGGCACAAGACTGCCGCAGGAGTGGTACATGGTCATCAGCCCCATGTCCTTGAAAGTGCGAATCAACCTCGCGGTATGGGGCTTGATTCGTTCGCGCCACAGGTCGGGCGAGAGCATCATCCCGCGTTGTGTTCCGATGTCGCCTCCGCTGTAAATCAGATCGATCCTGCCGTCGGATTCCTCGATGGCCCGCAGGGCCCGCCGCAGGTAGAAATCGGTCACGTGGGCGCAAATTGCCTCCGCGATGTCCGGGCACTCGACGAGATCCAGAAGGAACCGCTCCATGCCGCGCATGTACCAGGGCGTCTCGAACGACCCGCCGGCAAAAAAAACGATGCAGTAACGGGATTCGGCGTTGAGCCGGTCAATTTGCTTAGGGAGATGCGAGTAGTCGAACCAGTCAACGCTCGGCCAGGGGTAGTCCTCGACCTCGCGGACCGTGTTCACGTGTGCCAGTGGGTGGACGGCGATCTCGTTGTAGGTCGCGAACTGATTCTTCTTCGGCTGCCACACGATGCCCAGGAAATCCTTGCCGATGGCCCGAATGCCGGGGGCCCCCACCATGTCCGACGGCCCCACGAATCGGCCCTCCACGCGACGGAAGTCGCACCCCAGCCTTCGCAGCAGTGTCTCGTCGTCCTCAATGCCAAGGTACCGCTTGAGAGCAGCATGCGACTCCGGCGTGGCGCAGTAATCAATCGGAAGCCGGTCGGCCCGCTGGTGGCGGACCGCCCTGGCGACTCGCTCATAACCTGTCATTCGGATGGATCTCCGAAAAGGCGATTGTTAAACAGTGCGAACGGGAAGGCGGCAGAACGCCTGGCGCCCCGGCGGGTCAATGCTAACGGATCATCGCAAATGGTCCACAAACGACCGGCTTCGGCAACCGGGAGGCGTTTACCCCGGCCTTTGTGCGTTGTTTTCAGTGGGTCCGATAATATAAGCGATCTTTGGCGTTTGAACCTGGATTACTATGGGAAATGACTTGCTAAAATGTTTTAGAAACGCTAGTCTAAAGTCGTGGCGATCGGGTCGCAGTGGCCGCGAGTATGGCGATACGAGGCGGCGCGCGGTCGATGGAAGGATTACCTTGGCCAGCCCCCTTGCATGGGTGGTCTCCGGGGTTGCAGACCAAGCAGTGGCAGCCGGTTCGCGAGAACCGGATTGAAGGCATGATAAGTCCCTGCGCCCGACCTGCCCGCCCGGAGGGATCTCCTGATGTACCGGTCTGTGATCGTGGTCTGCGCCCCGGCCGTCACTGGCCTCCTGACCATGGTCGCTCATGCATGGACCGCGCCGGTGATCATCTCGGGACCAACAGATGTCGAACCATCGGTGCCCAAATTGGCGACAGGAAGCGATGCCAGAATCCACTTGGCGTATCGGCGCAAAGACCCCGGCGGATGGAAGGTCTGTTATCGAGAGCGAAGCAGCGCGGGCATCTGGGGGCCTGTCGAGGTCATCAGCGTGCCGTGGTCCGACAGACCGGATATCGTCGAAGACTCGGCCGGGCGTCCACACCTCTTCTATACGGGCACCGACGCCGGCGGCAGGACGGATCTGTTCGAAGCCTACAGGCAGGACGGTTCCTGGGTGATCAGCAATTTCAGCAACACGACAACGCACTACGAGGACTACGCAAGACTGGCGACCGATTCGCTAGGCCGCATTCACCTGGTTCACACGCGGGGTACGGTCGACTACGTGGGAGACGTTGTCTACCGGATCTGGAACGGCTCGTGGTCGGGCGAGACGATCCTCGGCCAGATCAGCGGCAAGTTCTACTACCACCGGCCGGATATCTCAGTGGACGCGGGCAATAATGTCCACGTGGTCTGGTGCAACACGCAGTACAACCTGACGTATCGGAAGTTCAACGGCAGCACATGGTCGTCGCCGATGAGTCTGGGAACGACAACGGAGTTCTTCTCTTATCCGAAGATCGCGGCGGCGACAACGAATAACATCATGGCCGTCGCTGCCGACCAGGCGCCGTCGAAGCCCATCCTGAAACACACCACGAGCGCCAACGGCGGAGCCAACTGGGACAGTTGGCAGTACCTCAACGACGGGCACTACCCGAATATGGATGCCGACACAACCGGCAACGCCCACCTGATTTACGAGTGGCACCCGGCCAGCTACACGGGCTATCGCAAGTGGAATGGCTCAACGTGGACCATTCCGCAGCAGGCTTCGCCATCGAGCAGATGGCAAGGCTGGCCGGACCTGGCCGCGGACACCGGCGGCACCGTGCACGTTGTGTATGACGACGAGTCTCTCCGGCTTAATTATGTGTACAGTACCCCGGACACGATCCCGCCTGGACAAGTGTCGGGCTTTACGGCGACCGCGGGGCATTGGGCGGTGCAACTCAACTGGACAAACCCGTCCGACCCGGATTTCGCCGGCACTGTTGTCCGCTACAAGACCACGGGCTACCCGACCGGCCCATCCGACGGAACCCTCCTGTGCGACCGCACAACGTCGCCTGGCGGCAGCGACAGCTTCACGCACAGCGGGGCGATGAACGGAACGACGTACTATTACGCTGCGTTCACATACGATGCTGTGCCGAATCACTCGGCCGGAGCGCATGCCTCGGCCATGCCGTACGTCGCGCCGGATTTTGACCGCGACGGCGACGTGGACCAGGAGGATTTCGGGCACTTGCAGGCGTGCTACAGCGGGGCGTTTGTGCCGCAGGAGGACCCTGCTTGTCTGAACGCGCGTCTAGACGGCGACATTGACGTCGATATAGAGGATTTCGCGCTCTTGTTTGGCTGCCTGAGCGGAGAGGCAGTGACCGCGGAACCCAGTTGTGCCGGCGGATGAGGCGGCGCGATTCACGTGGATCGTGTTCGCGAAACCAGGAGTGGCAGAATGCGGCAACACACAGTACTCTCTCTGAAATCAGTGACGGCGCTGATTTGCCTGCACGCAGGCGCTATGGTCGTATTAGGTCAATGGACGGCGCCCCAGTTGGTCAACGATCCGTCGGAGACCGCCAGCAAGACCACCAAGGTGGCCGCGTCGAAGAACGGCGGCTTCCACATCGTCTACAACTCCGGCGTCCTGAGATACAAGCGATACACCGACAGCCTGTCGGCTGGCAAGACCCTATTCTCGCCTATGAACTTCAACCATTACGTCACCGAGTCGCTCAACGGCGATATCCACGTGGTGTTCGAGAACTGGGCATCAGGCGGCCCCGAAGTGGGCTGGGTGCGGTCCACTGACGGCGGGGCGACGTTCTCCTCGACGGTCAACCTCTCCGCCAGCGGAGGCAACGCTAAGCACCCACACATTGTTCCGTTCGGCATGGGCAGCAGCAGCGAGGCGTTGATGAGCTACTACCGGGCCAACAGCAAGCTGCTGTACTACTCACGATTCAACGGCACGTCGTGGTCGGCCGAGGCCTCGATCGGCTCAACCAGCGAATCCGAGTACGACTGCGTCGGCATGGCATGGTCGCAGTTCAACGGCTCGGTCTGGCGGACCTTCTCGCCGAGCATGACGAGTTCCCGCATGCGCAACTACACGGGCTCGTGGAGCCCGGAGATCACGCTGCCCTTCGCCTCGTGGGTGGTGCGTCAGCGCCTGGCGGTCAACGCCAGCGGGCAGGTCATGATCCTGTGGGATAACGAGGGGAGTATCTTTTATGTCTTGTACGCGCCCGATTCCGGATTCGGCCCGGTGCTCAACCTGGGCGAGGTCGGCTACGGCGGCGCGTTCGATGTCTGCGCGGTGCCGGGCACCAACGATTTTTACATGGTCTGGGGCAAGGGCGCGAACCGAATCGTCGGTCGGCGATGGAACAACGGGCAGTGGCTGACCGAAGAACTCATTTCCGGCAGTCTGCCGCACGCCCTGACCCTGAGTCCCTCGGTAGCCTGCGACCCTTCCGGCAGGCTGATCTGCGCGTGGGAATACTGGGGCAGCGGCAACGCCCAGCAGCACTACTCCATTCGCCCTGCTGGGCCTCTCATCAACACTGTCCCCACATTGTTTTCTCGAACGGTTTGGGTCGGCGACAATCTGTCTGGCGACAGTTTCATCCTCTCGAACGCCGGGGCGGGCACGATGAACTACACCATCTCGGACAACGCCGGCTGGCTGAGTACGAGCGTCACTTCCGGTTCCCTCAACAGCGGACAGAACACGTCGGTGAACATCGACTACGTCACCGACTCGCTGACGGCGGGGACCTGGAACGGGGCGATCACGATATTGGCGCCGGGGGCTTTCAATACGCCCCAGGTGATTCCCGTGACGGTCGAGATCAAGACCGTCAAGCCGGATTTCGACGGCGACGGTGACGTGGACCAGGAGGATTTCGGGTACTTGCAGGAGTGTTACAGCGGGCCATTCGTTCCGCAGGAGAACCCGGCTTGCCAGCGGGCGATGCTCGATCAGGACAACGATGTGGATATGGACGACTTGACGGTATTCATGGACTGCCTGAGCGGTTCGGACGTTCCGGCAGACCCGGATTGCGGCCGCTGAAACGAGTAGTGTACGGTGAGAAGATTCTGCCTTACGATTGGATTCGCGGCCTCGGCGGCAATGTCGGCGGCAACTGTCTCGGCGTGGACGCCGGAGTACTCAATCCACCCGGGTATTACCTGGCCCGGCGGCAAGCCGAGCATGGGGATGGACGCGTCAGGGCGCATCCACCTCGTGTACTCGCCGACCGTGCCACCGGCGACCGCGGGTCACATCTACTATCGTTTCCTGAACGGCGCGACCTGGACAACGCCGCAGGACCTGCCCGGCCCAGACCGCAAGGAGCCCGAGTCGGACATGTGCGTCGGCTCGGACGGGTCCGTCTACGCCGTGGGAATCGCCCGCGTCGATAACACCACCGCCACGCCTTACACGGTCTACTTCTGGGAGTTCGACGGCGAGACCTGGACGGGCCCGACGATGCTCAGCAGCGGCCAGGGCAACGACGGCAACAACTGCACGAGTCCCTGTATCGCCCGCGATCGCCACGGCGACCTGCACGTCGTGTGGAGCCAGGACGGCCTCACAGGCGGCGAAGCCGACATCATGTACCGCAAACGCCAAGGCGGCGTCTGGCAGCCGATCCGGAACATCACCCTGAACTGCGCCGGCACCTCCTACGGCTCGTGCGATCCGGACATCGCGGTGGATGCGAACGGCGACACCGTCCACGTCGTCTGGCACGACGACTTCCTGAACAACGGCTTCCAGGCGTATTACACGAAGAACACCGGCCTCGGCAACCCGGCGGCGTGGCTGCCATCGAGCGAGTGGTACCAGCTCTCGACGGGCAACTACGGCAAGGCGCCTCGGATCTTTCTCGACCGCAACGATCTGTCGAACGTGTTCTGGCAGGACCGCTTCGGCGGCTCGGAGAATCGACAGGGATACGCTCGCTGGACGGGCACCGAGTGGACGGCGCCGGCCAACTGGGGAATCGACTTCGTTCAGGACGCGATATTCGACGCGTCCAACACCATGCACGCCGTTTACGCACGGGCAAACGGCTCAACGGAGATCTATTACCGCCAGTATCAATACAGCGGGGCCATGTACTCGGAGATGATCTCCACGGGTCCGAATACGTTGAAGGCCTACACGGCGGGCATCGTGATGGACCTGGCCGGCAAGCTCCACGTCGTGTGGTGCGAACGCAAGAGCGTCGACGGCAATGAGCAGCGTTACGTCTTCTACTCCACGACCGGGGTCCTGGGCTCGCCGGACCCGGTTTCGTCGTTCACCGCCCAGTCGCTCGACGGCGCGGTTACCCTGTCGTGGACAAACCCCAGCAGCATGAGCTATCGAGGTACGACAGTCTGGTGCAATCCAGACGGTTATCCGGCCAGTCCGGAAGATGGCGTGCTTATATGCGACCGCCCCGCGGCGATCGGCAGCAGTGACAGTTCTACTCACACGGGCCTGACCAATGGTCAGCGGATGTACTATGCCGCGTTCACCTACAACGCCAACCGCGAGTACTCGGTCGGAGTGAACCTGGCGGCAATGGCTTTGAGCCCGGTGGATTTTGACCGTGACGGCGACATCGACCAGGAGGACTTCGGACTATTCCAGACGTGCCTCAGCGGAGCGTTTGTGCCGCCGACTGATCCTGCCTGCCAGACCATGAACCTCGACGGTGACCTGGACGTGGACGCGGATGATCTGTCGTTGTTCCTCGGCTGCATGGCCGGTACCGGCCTGCCACCAGCGGTGAATTGCACGAACCAGTGATCGCGAACAGCGGGACGGGAAGAGGAAAATGAGACGCATCAGATCAACAAGGACCGTCGTCAGCCTCTGGCTGCTCTGCAGCGCGGGATCACTCTTCGCCTGGACAACGCCCGGCCCGGTGGTTTCAACATCCGAAGACAGCCTCGACCCGCGAATGACGGTCGACTCGAACGGCCGCTGCCACGTTGTGTGGCGAGAACGGACCGGCGGCACGACCTTCCGGATCTGGTACGCAGACAACGTTCTCGGCTCGTTTGCCTCGCCGATCGAGATCTCTCAGGCCACTTCAGCCCAGAGTGGTTCCCCTGCCATCGCCGCCGACGGAACAGACCTGCACGCCGCCTGGATCTGCGATCCAACCGGCGACAACTTCGAGATTTGGTACCGCAAGAAGACAGTGAGTGGCTGGGGAACGATCCTCAATGCCAGCAACACATCGATCAAATCGCTTCGGCCGGCGATCGCAGCCCGCAACAGCATCGGCCCGGTGGTGGCGTGGGATGAGGCCATTTACGCGGATGACAACTACGACACATACTCTGCCGACTGGAACGGCTCGGGATTCAACGCGGCCGTCAACATCTCGAATACGCCCGGCGGCGCCGCGTATGGCTCGGTCAACGTCAACATTGCCGTGGCGCCGAACGGCGACGTGACGGCCGTATGGGCCGATCGCATCAGCGGCGACTATCACGTGAACGCGCGTCGGAGGGTCGCAGGGACCTGGCAGTCACGGCAGGAACTGTCAACGCTGCAGACCGGACCTGCCACGCCCGGCATTGCGGTGAGCGGCGATAGCCACGTCCATGTCGTTTACGAGGCCGAAGGCACGATCTGGTACCAGATGTGGGACGGCTCTGCCTGGACCGCTCCGGCCGGGCTGCCTGGCGGATTGAACAGCGGCATCCGCCCGAAGATCGCGATTGACTCGGAACGCTTTGCTCATGTCGTGGCGGATGCCTACGCGGATAACCGCGATATCTTCTACTGCACCAACGTCGGCGGTTCGTGGAGCAGTTGGCTCAACATCTCCAATACCGCCGGATCGCATTCGCTCAACGCCGACATCGGTTATGCCGCGGGGCTGATCACTGTGACCTGGCAGGAGCCCAGCGACGGAGCCGGAGGCACAGGCGTCTATAACACCTGGTTCACCACGCAGCCTCGACCGTTGCCCGGTCCCACGGGGCAGATCGCCGGGACGGTTCGAGACACTCTCGGACATCTGGTGCCGGGAGCCGCTGTGTGGGCGGCCGGATACTACGACGTTGCCGTCAGCGCCGCAAACGGCTCATACAGCATTCCCGCCGTGCCGGTCGGGACTTATAACGTCACCGCATCGAAGCCCTGGCACACCAGTCAGACTCTCGGCGGCATCAGCGTGACAGCCGGCTCAACCGCAATCGCAGACTTCTCACTGGTTCCCACGCCGCCGGAACCGGTGACCAGTCTCACTGCGACGGCGGGCAATACGTTGAACACTCTGAGTTGGGTCAACCCCGCTGCGGGCAATTTCGCCGGCACCATGATCCGCTTCTCGACAACGGCATATCCCGCCGCGCCTGGCGATGGAAACCTGCTGGTTGACAGGCCGGCCGCACCTGGGACCGCCGATGCATACCCGCATACCGAGCTGACCAACGGTGTGACCTACTACTACACGGCGTTTGCGCATTCCGACACCTATGTGTACTCGTCTGGGGCCACCGGTGCGGGACGACCGTCTGGACCGGCCGATTTCGACCACGACGGTGACGTCGACCAGACCGATTTCGGCCATTTCCAGGGGTGTTTGAGCGGGGCGTTCGTGCCTCAACCCGATGCCCACTGCGCGGACTGCCTGTTTGATCTGGATGATGACGTGGACGTCGATGACTTCAACATGTTCATGGGCTGTTTCAGCGGGCCGGGTGTTGCAGCCGACCCGTACTGCATGGTCCCTTGAGGAGTAAAGGATTCTGATGACGACAAGAACACATGCGACGCGACCGGCAGGACTGATCTCGGTACTGTGCATGGCCTCTCTGACTGCAGCGACGGAGGCCCAGTGGTCCAACGCCCAGTTGTTTAACATGCCGGGCGAGGCGGGATTGGACGTCAAGACCGCCAAGATCGCGGCCGCACGCACCGGCGGTTTTCACGGTATTTATCACGCCGGAGGCAAGATTCGCTACCGTCGATACAGCGGCGGTACGCTGACTTCTCCCGTGGACGTCTTTCCGGGCGGGTACTTCACGGCTAATGGGACGATCGCCGAGTCCCTCAATGGTGACATCCATGTCGTCCTGGAAGACTGGCAGGGCAGCGGGCCTGAGGTCCGCTGGTACAAGTCATCCAACGGGGGTGTTTCGTTCCCGGCCACACAAATACTTTCGGGTACCGGCGGCTGCGCCAAGCACCCGCACATCGCCGCGTTCGGCACGGGAACCGGCCCCGAGGCGATCATGAGCTACTACCGCGCGGGCTCGACCGGCGGCTGCGACAAATCGCTTTACTTCGCCCGCTACAACGGCTCGACATGGACGGCCGAAGCGGACATCGGCTCGAACAGCCATTCCGAGTACGACTGTTTCGGGATGGCCCGATCGCCGCTGGATGGATCCGTTTACCGTTCGTACGACCCGGACGGCAGCAGCATGGCCATGCGACGATACAGCGGCTCATGGGGTTCCCAGATCAACCTGAACAGCGGCGCATGGCCGGTTCGCCAGCACATGGCCATCAGCGCCACGGGGCAGGTCATGCTGCTGTGGGACCAGGACGAGAGGATCAAGTCGCAACTCTATACGCCGGGAGTCGGGCCCGGACCGGTCATCGATGTAAGCGCGGGCGGATACGCGGGGTCGTGTGACGTCTGCTGGGTACCCGGGACGAACGACTTCTATATGGTTGTTGCCCGATCAGCGAACCACGTCTACGGCCGACGATGGACCGCGGGAGCGTGGTCGGGCGAGGAATCGGTCATGAACGGCCAGACGGACGCGTTCACGGTCACCCCGGTGGTCGCGGCGGACGACACCGGCGCGCTTTACTGCATTTGGGAGTACTGGGGCAGCGGCAAGCCTCAACAATGGTATGCGGTCAAGCCGTCTTCGCTGCCGCCCGGACCCAAGGGGACAATCAGTGGGTTTGTTCGCGATAACCTCGGGGTGGGCCTGCCGAACGCCACGGTGATCGTCACCGGCGTCCCCAGTGCGGTCTCCCAGTCGAACGGTGCCTATGCACTGCTCGTGCCCGTTGGCACACACAGCGCCCAGGCCTCGAAAACCTTCTATACGACCCAGACAGTGAGCAACGTGACCGTGCTCGAAAACCAGACGACGGCCGTCGACTTCGCACTTCTCACCCAGCCGCCGACGCCGGTTGCCTCGCTGACGGTAACACCGGGCAACGCTCAGAACCAGTTGAACTGGACCAACTCCACGAGCGCCAACTGCAACGGCGTGGTGATTCGCTACAGCACGACAGGGTACCCCGCGGGACCTGCCGACGGACAACTGCTGCTTGACAGGAGCGCCTCGCCGGGCACGACCGACTCGTTCCTTCACACGGGCCTGGTGAACGGTAGAAGGGTTTACTACTCGGCGTTCGCCTACTTCCAGGATGCGAGCCGGTTCTACTCGACCACGGCCAGAACCGCCTCAGGTTCGCCGTACGGCATCGCCGACTTCGACCGCGATGGAGACGTGGACCAGGCCGACTTCGGGGATTTCCAGGAATGCTTCAGCGGGGCCTTTGTTCCTCAGAACGATCCGGACTGCCAGGGCGCCAAACTGGACCCCGATGACGACGATGTGGACATGGACGACTTCGCGATCTTCATGCGGTGTTTTGCCGGGCCGGGCATTCCAACGGAACCGGACTGCGCCAACCCGTGATGACAGATGCCGATCGGAGGAGGAGCGATTGTCTGCATACGGATGCCCGTGAGTGGTGCGATGAAAGAACAATCAACAACCCTGCTGTGCCTTCTTTCAGTCTGCGTTCCGGCAATGGGCAACGGTCCCATCGGCATGCAGGCCATCGAGCAGTTCGATCGGATCAGTGAAATGCGGCAAGGCGTGAGAGCGCACCAATACTCAAGCCACGACCCGACCGGCCGCAATTACGACTGGAACGGCAATCTGGGATTCGAAGGGAACGAGCGAGTCCTGCTCGACGTCAAGGGTCCCGGGTGCATCTACCGCATGTGGTTCACGGGCCATGACGAGAATGCTCTTATCCGCATCTACTTCGACGGATCGGCTACGCCCTTGGTTGAGATGAGAATCCGGGATTTCTTCAGCGGCACGCAGGCGCCTTTCCTGTCTCCGCTGGTCGGCAACAACGTGGTCTCGTCAGGCGGCTTCTACAGCTACCTGCCAATGCCGTTCCGTGAAGGGTGCAAAATCACCAGCACCAGCACGGCCGACAAGAACTACAACTGCATCACCTACCATCGGTTCGGCGGAGCCGACGGCGTGACGACGTTCACCGGCCAGGAGTCAACCGCGGCGGCCCGAGCCCTCTGGATCGCGGCAGGTGCGGACCCCAAGATCGACAACGGCACCAACGTCATCAACGGCACCACGACCCTGCCGGCCGACGGGACCTTCGATATGGCCAACATTGGCGCGGCCGGTACCGTGCAACAGGTCGAACTCAACATCGCGGGGCAAACGCAGTCGATTCTCTCCGCGGTGCGTCTCCGCGCCTATTGGAACGGTTCGCCGACGGCAGCAGTGGACGCACCGATCGGGACATTCTTCGGTTGCGGCCTGGGGCCGACGGCCGTGAAGGGCCTTCCGGTCGGGTCATCCGGTAATCGTCTGTACTGCTACTTTCCGATGCCTTTTGCGACCGGGGCCGTGCTCCGGCTGGCCAACACCGGAGGCAGCAGCGTTCCCGATGTCGGCTACACAGTCCGGTATACTCCCCTGCCTGTATCGCCGCGAGGCGTCGGCCTGTTTCACGCCAGACACAATCGCGCGGCGCACCCGACGACCAATGAAGACTATCTCTTCCTTGACGAGACGGGTTCAGGACACCTGGTCGGCATCGTGCAGACTTCGAGAGGCTACAGCACGGACAGGCAGTTTCTCGAGGGTGATGAACGGTTCTATATCGACGGGAGCGCAA
>CAZTQK010000074.1:0-18596 GCA_964615635.1 uncultured Planctomycetales bacterium | reverse complement strand
CGCCGGGTTGCCGTTAGCAACCACCGTGTCCTGTCCAGTTCGGACTTTCCTCCCGGCCAACGCCGTAGCGACGGCCGGGCGATCGCCTCGCCCACTCCGCCATCCTGATTCTACCACATGATGCGTCGTCGCCAGAGGCAGGTGAGGATAGGGTCGTTTCCGGAAGGTCCGTGACAGTTGGTCGGGGGACGCAGTTGCCTGTTACAGAACCGGGTGTGTATGCGACGGACCCTTCACCGACCCCCGGGAGCCGGGCGCACGCCAGGGGCCGCTCCATGACGGTCGCGGCCCTGAAAGAGCCGCCTGAAGGGTCACGAACCCGTCTCGCGACGTCGACGGAAGCCCCGTGGGGCGGCCTTCTCAGGGATGTGGCAGCAGCAAAAGGGGCCAAGCAGGCGCAGAAAAAAGGCCTGGTCGCGGGTAGAAGGGCAAGGGGGGATTGCCCATCCGTGTGGGGTGCGACCAGGCGTATTTGCACGACCTGGATGACCGCTGGATCCCAAGCTCAAGGGAAAACAGACAACCCCTGGCCACACTGCTCGGCGGTCAAGTTCGAGCACGATTCACTGAGCGCGCCACCGGATCGCAGAATGTCGTCACCAGTCTGGGTCCGGTCGCGAACAAGGCTGCACTTGGCCTGCCGGGCGGAAACATACCCAGATGGGCCTTGCAGGCCACTTGGCAGAACCGCTCTCATGGCGGCCCGAGCCGAAACCACGCCTGCCTCAGCCATGCACATGATAGGGTATACACCCGACCAACCAAGACACCCCCGATCGGCCGCGCTTATCATTATGTGTCCGAGTAACGTTGGTAGTCAAGAAGAGGTTTAATTTGAAACTAACTATGGCTAATTATAGCCATACAGGGTGCTGTGGCTGTCAGTGACCCAGATGAGCTGAGAGTCCGCCGGAGAGCCCAGCTCCGGCAAAAAGAAGGCCGGCGGGTCAGCTCAATCGGACCCGCCGGCCTGATACACCTTCCTGACTGTCACCACAACGCGACGGTCAGTCGACAACGCGTCACGGATAGATCAGCGAGTCAGTATTCTGCTGCGGAACCAAGTTCGCCAAGCTCGACGATGGGCGCCGACCGGCGCATCGCGTCTGATGCAGGGCTGGCCCGTCCCATGCCGTGTAGATGTTGTCAAACCCAACCCCGACGACCGGTTTGGGCTGGAACTCAGCATGCGTATCCGCATAGAGTACAACTTGGCCTTCGCCAGCGCCCTGCCCGCCATGGTTAGGCGAGTTGAATTGCATCCACATATCCGGGCTCTGGCTCTGTGCGGTTTCGTAGTTCCAGGTGGGTGCTACCTGGTTGCCGCCAGCGGCACCGTACGGCCCCTTGTCGGCGGCCAAGGCCATTCGCTGGTCGACCTCGGTGGTAGGCTTGCCATACGAGCCGTAGGGAACCTGGTACCCGTAGCTGATGCACTGCTCATTCTGAGTGCCGCCGCTGACCCAACCACGGTTCGTAGTAATGATGGGAGTTTCATTCGGAACGGCCGGGAAGTCCCAGTAGTCGGCCGGGTTGTCCACCGTGTCGGCCTGATCAGAGCTCGACGGGCAGATAAAGGACCTGGGCGAGGTCCCGCCGGTCTTCACCAATTGCCACAGGTTCCGCGTGGTCGACATCTCACTCATCACCGGGGTTGCACCGGCCGGATCGCCAGTCGTTGCCCCGCTGGTGGTGGTGGGGCCACCTCGAAAACCGGTCCGGTTCCAGTACGTAACCGCCGCGCCGGAAACCTGGAAGGAGTTCGGAGCCGCAATGGGATAGATGTCGGCGTTCTCCGTGGCATAGGTGTAGAGACCCTTGCCCATGCCGCTCACGTTCGCCGCGCAGGCGGTTCGCTTGGCCAACTCGCGCGCCCGGGCCAAGCTGGGGAGCAGAATCGCAATCAGCAGGGCGATGATCGCGACCACAACCAGCAGTTCGATCAGTGTAAAGCCTGACCTTCTACGCCTCATGAGACACCTCCTGTGCGAATGCACATGTTTCGTGCTCTTGGCCTCGCCGGGAGAATCCCGAAGCTGCAAACCGTTCGGCGGAGCAAACCGTATAGGATTACCGAAATGAGGACCGGCTCACGGGCTACGCCGCATACAAGCCGATGATCTCCGCCGTCTGACCGCCGTTCCGTAGTCTTCTCCGAACGCCGCCTCCAGCACCGCTGTCGACCGAGGCTACAGCCGACAACTGAAACCGAAAAATCTCCGCGACCCATCCGGCGCCGTTCGCCGGAAGGTCGCACAACAAGCTCAACCACAAGGGCTCGCCGCCCGCTTGCCGGAGCGAAAGCGATATCCTCGTGCAGTGACTGACTCTACAACTTCTTGCGTTCCGCGAGGTCTCTGTTCGGGCAAACTTGCCCACCACAGGCGCTCGCTACTGTTCTGGTTGGCCACGAACCGGTATGCACCACCCTCTTGAGGACGAATGTATGGATGATGGCGGTGGTCCCAAGCGGTGCAAACCGCGAAATCTGTCCGCGGCCCCGAGCCGCTATCTATCATTGCGGCATTCACAGCCAATACCATTAGACGTCCTGAAATTCGACGTGTCAACCCAGTAAGCAACGATGCTGCCGGAAATCAGGCGAACACCCCCTCTCAGCTCTGGCCGGATCACTCAATGGCCAACGCCCCGAGCCACGGGCCGCCAAGGAAACCGCCGCGGCACTCTCATTCTTTGCCAAGGTCCCAAAAAAACTGGCCGCAAACACCAGGCAATCCGCGAACGCGCCTTGCATCCGGCTCAAGTTGCAGTATAATACTTGAGCCGGTTTCGCAATCGCGTTTCCGAAGCAGAGCTCTGTTGTCAGTCTCAGTTGCGGTTCTGTTAAAACTGTAATTTTTGTATACTTTGAACACCATTCCGGGCCGAACACGGCCTGGAGCCAGAACGGCATCGCATCAGACTGATCTTGCTGCTTCCGCCGAAGACGCCCGGGGTGTTGTTGATCGAACGACCGCTGCCCGAAATCGGTGAGACTCTACGGGCAGCCTAAGGGACACGACAAGGAAATCCATGGAGGCCCGGGGGTGTGCTGCCACCTGCCGGCATGTGTACGCGTCGCCAAGCGGGAGCGCAATGCCGGGACCTCGGGTGAATCAGTATCCGAAGCGGGGAAGGGAGCAAGGAGGCTCCGATGTCATCGATGACAGGGACTCGCGCAGGAACGTGGGAACCTAGCGAGGATTTGCGCTCCTCTCGCTCGGGTGGCTTCTCTTTGACAGGCAATTCCAGGAGTCTGCTGCGACGCTGGGAGATCGCCACACGAGAAAGAGATAAGCGGCAAGGGCGCCGTCGCAGCCTGCGTTGCACCGTCCAATTGCTGGACGACGCGGAAGGCAATGGACAGCCCCCCCTTCATGCTGAATGCCTCAACATCGGCGACGGGGGGCTGTTCGCGGTTTTGCCGGGCAACGTCGGAGTGGCCATTGGCCAACGATACACGTTTCAATTGAACATCGGCGAGCGGGGACCGGAGCCCGGTTGCCGACAGTGTGTCTCGCAACAGGGCGAGGTCATCCGCCTCGAACTGTTGCTTGGACAAGAGGGTTACGCCAACCGGATCGGGATCGGGGTGCGGTTGTTCGGGCCGCGCAGCGGCATCGTACCGATGCCCACGATCAGATAGAAGGCCCCTATCCATTGACAGCCGGCCCCTTTGAAGCACAATACGCAGGCCGCGATGACTCGAGATGCCCCGCCTCCTGGTAACGGGAGGCGGGGCATCGGTCTTACAACCGGCTCGTTCGCCTCGTCGTTTACGCCGGACCTCGCGGCCGGTCCTCTGCGAACGGTGGACGCGATCGAGTATCCGGGGTTCAATAGCCCGAAACCTTCACAACCCTCCTCATTTCGTGCACCTGAATCTCGCACCGAGCCAAGTCCCACGTGTCCGCGGCCTCCTTGAACCCCAAGCCGGTCGTCAGAAATACAATCACGCGGCCGTTCTCGATCAGGACCGTGCCTTCGGGGTCCGTCAGAAACCGTGGGTACAAGCGCGTGCGGTATTGCGGGCCCCTCGGGTCTTCCAGGCTGACCTGCGGAAAGACCTCGGCCGGAGCCTTTGCGTGAGCATCGACCGGAAACAAGCCGCTGCGGGAAGCCAGCAGGCCAAGGTTGCCGGTTCCCCAAGCGGCCCGAAGCAAATACAGCGTGTCGTCCAGGTGTCGCACGTCGGTGCCCGCGAAACGGGCCACGGCCCCGGGCGGGATTCTCGCGTCGCCGGCCACCTCAGCCAGGCTCCGGCCGAAAACCCGCGGTTTCCTGAAAAACGGCTCGTCGGAATCCACGCGGACAATGAAATCGCCGGGGCCGTTGCAGGAGTCCACATAATGCATCACGAACCGGCCCTTGTGATAGAAGACGGACGGCTGGCCGAGCCCGTAACGCCGACGATCAAACAGCTTGTTGGATTCCGGTGCGGCAATGACCGGCCGCGGATGATGATCGTCAGGGTGCTTCCGCCAACGTTTGCCGTCCCTCGACGTGGCCACGAATACCTGATTATGGTACTCGTCACCCACGCTGATCTTGCCGTCCGGTCCTTTGGTCACTTTAAATTCACCGCAGGTTTCGTAATACAGATAGTAGGTCCCTTTGACCTTAATCACCGTCGGACAGCCCAAGTGCATGCGCTCCCCGGCCGACTCGGACGGGGCCAGCACCAGGAGTGGACCTGGGGCACCCGGACCGAAGGCGTCGACCGGTCCGGTGTATTCAGGACCGGTGAGATTCCATGTCCGCCCGTCGGTGCTCTCGGCATAGTAGATGCGGTCGCCGTAATCAGGATAGGTGAACTCGAACCGCTCGCCGGAGGGCAGCGTGGTGGCATAGGGGAATCGCCGCTGGTTCGCGCCGCCGAGACGAACCCACCACATCTTGTAGAGTCGCCCGTCGCGCATGACCGAGGGTCCCCAGTCATACGGTCCTTTGCCCGATTCGCCGGGTTCCTTCTGCAGAAGCAGTACATTGCGAGCCTGAAGGACAGGGCCCGGCGCCGATGGGCGAGGCGGATCACCGCTCGATGCGACCGATGCGAATGCAGCAGACAGGACCGCCGCCGTGGGAAAAAGGCAACGGCGAGAACGGATCCGGCGCCACACGAAGGACTCCGCCAACATGGCCAGATAATAGCGGGTGACGCGGGCACGGCAAGTGGAACGTGAAGCTGAGCGATAAGAAAACCGAATTGTCCGAGCCGAAGCCGGCTGATATGGTAATCTCGTGCCGGACTGAACAAGCCGGGAGGAGTTCATCTTATGCCCGCGATCAAGGATGAGGCCATTACGTTGAGGCGTCTGGACTACTCCGAGACGTCGCAGGTGCTCGTCTTCCTGACCCGCGAGCACGGCTGTCGCAGGTTGATCGCCAAGGGTATCAAGCGTGGCACCAAGAAACACTTCGCCACCGGCATCGATCTGCTGGAACGTGGGCAGGTGATGTTCGTCTCCAAGTCTCAGTCAGACGCGTCGCTTGGTACGCTGACCGAATGGCGACAGCTCGACGCCTATCTGGGGCTCCGCACCCACCTGCAGAGGCTCTATGGAGGGCAGTATGCGGCCGAGATAACGACCGCCATGGTCGAGGAGGCAGACCCGGACACCGATCTCTTTGACGCCTTGCGTGACTTGCTCGGAGGCTTAGCCTGCGGAGCCGAGGCGCTGCCGCTTCTGGTCGGCTACCAGTGCGCTCTGCTTCGCTCGGCGGGGCTCTGGCCGGACCTGAGCCGATGCATCGTGTGCGGCAAAACCGCTCCCACGGGCCGGGCGGGGTTCTTCGCCGTACACCAGGGTGGGCTGGCCTGCCGTGAGTGCGAATCGGGCATCATCGAGAAACGCAAGGTTTCCGGTACCACCCTCGACGCCATCCGCGAAGCGAACCTGACACCGGAGACAACGCGAGATGCGTTCGATCTGCTCAACTACGCCATCAGTCACATCATCGGCCGGCAACCAGCGCTGGCGAGGTGCGTGTTGGCGGGAACGTGACCGGTCATGGCCGTCGCGGAGGGGCATCATCGGCCCGCTCAACAGCAAAATGGACGGTCTCAGTTTCGTCCTCGATCTTGAGAATCACGACCACATAGGGACTGCCCGACTCCCCGTAACCGCCGATTCGTGATCCTTCGGGCCTGTCATCGTATTTCTTGCTCCGCGTGCCCACCCGGATCTCGATGTCAGCATCCAGCGGGTCTTTGTCGGTGTCCAGGAGCTTCACAACGATTCCATCGACCGTGGCCAGTTCCTTCGGAAAGCGATCATCGTCGCGGCTGATCACGCCCTGGAACGTACGAACCGAACCCAGGTCCGCGACCGAAGCGGGCGCGGTCGACGGCGTCGAAGCAGGTTGCGGCGGAGGTTGAGTCGCCGGCACAGGCTGCGTGGGCACAACCGGGGGCGATGCTGCCGCGGCTTTCGTGGTGGAAGGAGCCATCGGCGGCGCCTGAGGAGCGGCCGGCGCGGTTGCCGGCGGTACGGCAGGCTGCGAGGCCGGCAAGATCACCGGACCGGGAGTACGCTCACCCTGATCGGGGCTTCGGGGCGTCATTCCTTTCGCCAAGGCAAGCCGTTCGCTCGCAACCTTCCTGCAGGCGACAAGCACATCACCGCTGACCTGCGATCCGAAAACGGCGTCCAGCACCGACGTCAGGGTCTGCGCGTCGGGCATCGAAGCGAGGTCGAAGAGAAATCGGACGTTGTATTCCTTCGCCGTGTCTCCGCCTGCGGTGCCGGCCGCCTGAAGAGAAGCGCCGGCATGACCTCGGTACATGTCCGATACTCTGGCCCGCAACACAGGCCGAAGTACCGCGACGGTCTGCGCCGTCAACGGTTCCGATCCGTGCAACACCGCGACAGGGCCTGCGGCCGCGGCCGCATCACTTCGTGAGACGGCGCCTTCCAGGGGAAGCATCTCGACACAGCTCCAGAGAAGCCTGCCGCTGGACACGTCGACCATGCTCATCCGCAGGTCCAAACGCGATGAGCTTGACGCCGCATCAGAACCGCCGACGTTCACCTTAACGATGTCCATGTTGACGAACAGGAAAACGTTGGCCCCGCGCAACCTCTGGCTCATGGCCTGCAGCTTGTCGCGGTTGTTGACGTCAGCCGATGTGACAGAGAACTCGGCCAGGAGCTTCGACATGATTGACTGCTCGGTCAGGCGAACGTGATCGGGCCGCTGGCTGCCGAGCTCCTCGAGAAGCACGCCGCAAATGGCCAGCACGTCGTTCAACTGTCGCTCGTCCGACTGCGCCAGCAGCACGTTCAAGTTGTAGGCGATGCCGCGCCGGATACCCTCTTCGGCCGTCAAACAGGCTTGACGGACCTGTTCGGGTTGTGCCGGGGCCAGGGCCAAAGCCTGTACCGCCTGCACCCAGGCAAGCTCCCATGCCCCCCTGCCCTTGTGGCGGTGGTAGTCGTCCATGAGCTTGGCGCCCCACCCATCGAGCACCTGCCTTCGCTGCTGCCGCAGGCTCTCGCGGTTCGGCTCCAAGGCCATGGCCTCGTCCAGAGTCTGGGCGGCCGCCTGGAAACGCCCCGCCTGCGCCTCGTCACGCGACCGGGCCGACAACTGGTCAACCACTTGCCCTTTGACCCGATCCAACTCGGATCGCATTTCGCTGCTGTCCGGCCAGAGCCCCACTGCCTGCTGCAGCGGACCGACCGCGCCGCCCATGTTCCTTGCATCAATCATCGCCTTGGCCGAGTCGAACAGCCGCACTGCCTCGCGCCGGTCTTTCACCTGCCGTTCGATCTCAGCAGCTTCGGAATTGTCGGGCGCCACTTTCCGGGCCTGTGCGCAGGCTGCCAACGCGGCATCCCAGTCTCGCTGATCGAGGGCTCGCCTTGCCGCCGCCAAGTGACGACCTGTAACCGTATCGGCAGCCTCCTTTCGCATCTCCTCAATCTGCGGATGGCTCCTGTCGAGCTTGTGGGCCTCGGCGATCAGCCTGGCGCTCTCAGCCCACTGCTCGCCGGCCAGAGCCTCGCGCGCCTTGGCGATCGTCTTCTCGCATTCGGCAATCTGAGTCTCAACCTGCGCCGCCAGCGGCACGCCTTCCGGATGCGCCGGCATCAGCTTCAAAGCAATATCGAGCGCCTTCTGAGCATCGCTGAGGCGTTTCTCGGCCACATACTGCGTGGCCGTCTTGACGTGCTCGTCAGCGGCCAGGGCTTTGGCCTCAAGCAAACCGTTGTGGCACTTGCTGCTGCCGGGAGACTGGGACAGCGCTTCATCGAAGGCTCTGACCGCCTGATCATATTGTCCGGCAGCCAGGAGCTTGCGACCTCGTTCGTAGTGCTCCTGCCCGGCACACCCGGTCATGAACAGCAAGACTGCCGCGAGCCCCACCAAGCCTCGGCCCAACCGCGTGAGTCCGTCACCCGCCATTCGATCGCGCATCATCATTCTGCTCACCTTCAGCCGCGTAGGGTGGAGTGCTGCGTCAGAAACCGTCGTATCGGCCTCCTGGCCGACCGGCGAGATGGCTTCGTCGCCGGATAGACACGTGGGGCCGGCTCACACGCCCGCCGGGCCATCCACACGTGTGATGCTATCCTCGGCCGTCCGCACGTCAACAAGGCGGCGACGTTGACGCCGACGGGTTGTTGCCTTCATACTTGCTAAACGGCCCCGGTCAGTGGCCGAGGCAAACCCGTCACATCAACGGCGAGAGGATCGGCAAAATGGCGCAAGATCAACAGGACATTCGGCACCTGACACGCCGGGATCTGTTCATGGCCGCCGGGAGTGGAGCAGCGCTGACCCCGTTGTTGGGCGGGTGCGGCCTTGAGGGTGGCAGTATGGAGCGGGCAGGGCGGGCCGAAGCCCCACCTGCCTTTGAATCCGGGAGCCGGCTGACCCGATCGAACACGTTCGAGGCGGACGTGGTTGTCGTCGGCGGCGGGATGTCGGGGGTGTCGGCGGCACTGGCGGCCCTGAACAACGGGGCGTCCGTCGCGCTGGTGCATGACCGGCCGGTACTTGGAGGCAACGCTTCGAGCGAGATCCGGTTGCACATCCTGGGGGCCGACGAGCACGGCGCTCGCTCCGACACCGATTCGCGCGAGAGCGGCATCGTCGAAGAGGTTCGCCTCAAGGAAGTCGTCCGCAACCCGCACCGCTCGTACGGAGTCTTCGACCTGCTCATGTATGAGATGTTCTGCCGTCGCCAGGGGCTCACGGTGTTGCTGAATACATCCTGCTGCGGCGCTGTCATGACCTCCAAGTCGCGGATCGCGGGCGTGCTGGCCACAAGACCCAGCACGCAAGACGTGTTCACCATCAAGGGCAAGATGTTCATCGACACCAGCGGCGACGGACGGCTGGGAGCCGAGGCCGGTGCCGAATTCCGAACCGGACGCGAAGGTCGTGCGGAATTCGGTGAAGACCTGGCCCTGCCGCAGCCCGACAATCAGATGCTCGGCAGCTCGATCCTGTTCACCACTCGGAAACACGATCAGCCGATCCCCTTCACCCCGCCGGACTGGGCAATTCATTTCCCCACATGCGAGGACCTGCCGTACCGCTCGCATGGGAGCTGGGAGTGGGGCTTCTGGTGGGTCGAATGGGGCGGCCATATCGACACGATTCGTGACAACGAGAAGATCCGCGACGAGCTGATCGCCGCGGCCCTGGGCGTCTGGGATCACATTAAGAACAGCGGCAAGCACCCCGAAAGCGCCAACTGGGCCCTCGACTGGTTCGGATTCATCCCCGGCAAGCGAGAAAGCCGCCGATTCGTCGGCGATCACATGCTCATCCAGCAGGAGGTGCAGCGCGGCGAACAGTTCGAGGACGGCGTGGCCTACGGCGGCTGGCCGATCGACCTGCACCCCTCGATCGGCATCTACAGCAAGGAGAAACCGTGCCTGCAGATCCGCGTGCCGATGTACAACATCCCGCTGCGATGCCTGTATTCACGAAACATCGACAACCTCTTCTTCGCCGGCCGGGACGCAAGCGTGAGCCATGTGGCCTTCGGAAGCACCCGCGTGATGGCCACCGGCTCGGTCATGGGGCAAGCGGTGGGCACGGCGGCAGCCATGTGCGTCAAAGACAGGTGCACGCCTCGCGAGCTCGGCAACCAGGCCATCGGCCGGTTACAGCAACAGCTTCTGAAGGACGATGCCTACATCATCGGTGCATCGAATTCCGATTCGCTCGATTTGGCCCGATCGGCCGAAGTTCGCGCATCCAGCGAGACCCCGCAGGGCAAAGCCGCCAACGTCATCGACGGGGTCGCCCGCGGCGTCGGGCAGGCAACCCATCGGTGGATCTCTGACCCGCAGCAGAAGCTGCCTCAGTGGATCGAACTGCGGTTCCGCAAGCCGGCCCGAATCCGCGAAGTGCACCTGGTCTTCGATACCGCCCTGAACCGAAGCATGACGCTGACCCTGAGCAACCAGCAAAACGCCAAGATGATCCGCAGCGCCCAACCTGAGACGGTTCGGGACTACGAACTGCAGGTCCTTGACGGAGGCGGAGCCAAGACGATCGCTCAGGTGACGGGCAATTATCTCCGCAAGCAGATCAACCGCTTCGATCCCGTGACAGCAAGTGGATTGCGTCTGAACGTCAGCGCCACCAACGGCGATGCATCCGCCAGGGTGATCGAGATACGGGCATATGAGTAAGTCGATCAGCTATGCTCCGTCCCACATCTGTTCTACAATGCGCCCATGACAGATGCGCCGGTCCCACAGCTTGACGAGCCGTCTCCCGCAAACAAACACCATGCGCTGCTACGCACGATGGGCCTGTGGTCGCTGGTTGTCTACGGCGTCGGCGACATGCTCGGCGCCGGCATCTACGTCACCATTGGCCAAGCAGTAGGCGTCGTGGGCAACACCGTATGGTTGACGTTCCTGGCCAGCATGTTGGCAGCCATGTTCACCGGGCTTTCGTATGCCTGTCTGGGCTCGCGTTATCCCCGATCGGCCGGAGCGGCTTACATTGCTCAGCGCGCGTTCGGCCGGCCGATGCTGTCTTACATGATCGGGCTGGCCGTGGCCGCATCCGGGCTGACTTCCATGGCCACCGCCTCCAACGGGTTCGCCGAGTACTTCTCGAAGCTGACCGGCCCGCTGCCAACACGGCTGGTCGTCATCGGATTCATCATCGTCCTGACAATGGTGAATCTCCGCGGTATGCGTGAGAGCATCTGGTTGAACATCTTGTGTACAACCATTGAAGCCGGTGGCCTGGTCTTCATCGTGATCGTCGGGCTGCGGTACTGGGGAAACGTGGACTATCTGGAAATGCCACAGCACGCAACGATCGGACCGACCTCGCTGGTTCTGCAAGGCGCGGTGTTGACCTTCTATTCGTTCGTCGGCTTCGAGGACTTGCTCAACGTGTCCGAGGAGGTCAAGGACGTCGAGAGGAACCTGCCTCGCGCCCTGATCATGGCGTTGATCATCGTGGCGATCCTGTACGCAGCGGTGAGTATCACGGCCATCTCGGTCGTGCCGCACGCCGAACTCGCAAGATCCGGTGGGCCGCTGGTCGAGGTGGTGCGCCGGGCGGCACCCTGGTGCCCGCCGATCCTGTTCACCTGCGTGTGCCTGTTCGCGATCACGAACACCGCCCTGTTGAACTACATCATGGGCTCGCGGCTGATCTACGGCATGGCTCAGCAGGGCCTGCTGCCCGCCATCCTTGGCCGGGTACACGCCAAACGCCGCACGCCTCACGTAGCCATCTTGGCGCTGATGCTCGTCGTGATCGCGCTGGCGATGGTCGGCGATATCAAGGTCCTGGCCAAGGCAACGTCCGTCCTGCTTCTGGCCGTCTTTACGATCATCAACCTGGCTCTCGTCGTGCTCAAGAACCGAAGCGGCGAACCCAAGGGTACCTTTGAAGTGCCGACCTTCGTGCCGGTCATCGGGGCACTCATCTGCCTGGTACTGATCTGGCACGCACAGATATGGGAACTTCTCATCGCGCTCATCTTGCTGGCCGCAATCGCGATTTTGTATGTCCTGGTCTCCCGCCGCCATCGAAGGGCCGGTTTGCCCGACTGAACAGCGTCCGTGACAGATTCGGCGGGGAATCGCTACGGCTCTCTCAAGGGGCTCTTTCAGAACCGCGACCGTCAGGGAGCGGCTTCCAGTTTCCAGAAGCCTCTTTCAGAACCGCGACCGTCAGGGAGCGGCCCCTCGCTGACCAACTCTTCACACCAAGCGTCTTGCCGGGCTGGCTAAAGCCAGCCACGAAAAGAAGACAAGAGAAAACGAGTGGTCGCTCAAAACCGGCCCTACGTACGTGTTTAGCGTGCAAGAGAGCGGGTCAGGCACTTTTTGCCGTCTTCTTGTCGCCGACGAGTCCCGCCGGACTGAGCCAACCTCTCCTAATCGCACCGCGAACGGCATTGGGGCAAAAAGAGCCAGACCCCAGCACGCTAAACACGTACGGCCCTACAAGGGCCGGCCTATCAGCCCGCCTTCGGCGGGTAAGCCCCGTCGAACGGGGCTGAACGTGAACGGCCCTGCTGGCAAGCTGACCTGCTTGATGCAAGAAGCTGTTGCGCTTGGGGTTCTGAAGGAGGAGCCCCTCGCTTGCGCTCGGGGTTCTGAAAGAGCCGGCCGGGTTGCCCGACTGAAGAGGGTGGGCGGACAACAGGCCTCACGGTTTTCGCAGGAAGCCCACGGTCGATTCCATGATCCGGTCGCGGAGGCGGCGCGTTCCATCATCGGTGGTCTGTCGACGAAGGTCTTCGAGGTTGGCCCGGCAGAACTGGCAGCCGAGCCGCTCCAGGTGAAAGGTGACGTAGTCGTGCCAGTCCGGCTCCAATGTACCGAGCAGATAGGCTCCGATGGTGCTGCGTTTCAGGCAACTGAGCCGCCGATCCTGCCAGATCGCGCAGAGCATGGCGTCGGACCCCTCAGCGGTCAGGAACGAATCGTCGCAGGCCGAGAGCGAACCGCCGAGAACAGCGGTCATTCGCTCGGACAGTTGCTTCAGATAGCGGTGCTTGGTCACGGCAACGTGGTTCTCTCGGACACCGGCGATGTCGGCGATGTCTTTGTTGCGCAACCGGCAGTAGAAGAGCATCTCGGTGATCTTGAGGTCGCGGAAGTTGAGTGACTGCTTGAAACCGTCGAGCAGGTCCTGCATGGCCTCGGCCAGTGCCTGGTGCTGCCGCTCATTGTCCTCGTCGCGGCGGACGTACCAACTGGCCGTCTGGTCGGGTGCGGCCAGCCGGTCGGCGGCGTCGCCGGAGTCGTCCTGAACCGCGCCGGGCAGCGCGTCCTGAAGCAGGCAGATGCTCGATTTGCGACCCCGGCCCCAGTTGATGATCTTTCGACGAAGAATGGCAAAGAGGTACGTTTCGAGGCTTGCCTGTCCGCGAAACGCACCGAGCGACTGGACGAAACTCATAAACGCGTCCTGAACAAGGTCTTCGGCATCGGAGGGCGTGCGCAGCTTGCTGCGCGCAAAGGCCTCCAGCCGGCCCTGGTAGCGGTCCACAAACTGCTCCCAGGCCTGCGGTCGACCCTGCCGGATCTGATCGAGCAGGTATTGTTCGGCCTCGGTCAGGATGTTGGCCACGCTGTCGTTCGGTTCCTCCGACAAGAAGGCTGTTAGACTATTAGGCCTTTAGACTCTTAGGCACGAAGAACCTCGTGGTCTTGAACCGTCGTTTCTTCATGAACGACTGTGCAAGCGGCCTGCAACCGCGACCCGTCACTCTTCAGAACGTCGAACGGTCTGACGGTCTTGCGGCTACCTTGTTCCGGATTCGCTTGCACACCGCTAAGGCTATGGGCTAACCGGAGACCTCCTCACGTCTAACAGCCTAACAGTCTAAAGGTCTGGAAGCCTTGCTCATGGTCTTCAGACCATGAGCAACAGCACCACTGCCCCACCCAGCACCAGCAGCACCATGCTACCGCGGAGCATCCAGGTGTAATAGCCCCGGGTGGCCGCGTTCAGAAAACCATATACCACTGTGATCAGGATGGTCAGCAAAATGAGAGATGCAGCCCTGATAAGCCACGACTCCCTGACCAGAGCCTTTGCCCTGTGTTGCTGGACAATACTCGGCAGGAAAGCCGCGGCATGCGCTGTGACCTGGGCATCGGATGCATTGACCAACAGAGCGTGCTGCCAGACGTCGCCATAAGGTCGACGGATGTGTTGCGTGAACTGGTCGTCGACGCCGGTCCCGCGGTTCAACTCGGCTCGGATCCTCTCGTAAAGCTCGGGATCGGGCCGGTGCTGCTGCAGAGCGATCACGCCGCGGTTTGACTGGCTAACCCTGCTGCTCTCCAGACGTTCCAGGGCGGTGCGGACGAGCGGAACCAGGTTCTTCGCAGCCTCGGCAATAGCCTGCTGTTCCGCCTCGCCGCGGCTCGGGCACAGCCGCTTCGAACGCGCGACCATCCGTTCCTGGCGGGGCAGTTGAGAGGCCCGGTCGATTCCGTGCTCGACCCAGGGCTTGTTGTCGAATGGTGCGGTGTGCGTGCTCTTGCCCGTCGGGCCCGAGAGAACCAGCTCAATGGTCCCGTTTCTCTTCTGCGGAGTAACAACGATGCCTCCACGACCGTCAGAGTAGCTGAAGCTCCCAATGACATCTCGACCACCGACGTAGCTGAAGTCCCCGCCGATCGCCAGCCGCACCGTCGCATCGGCCTGCGGCAGGGCCGGAGCTGAGTTTGGACTGACCAGGACTCGCTCAACCTCTTCGATCAGTGCCTCCTGTGGCGACTTGTCCATCTCGACGCGATCATCGCCGAGCTTCGCCCGCAACGCCTGCAAGACTGCCGGCACAACAGCGGGCTCCAACTCACTGTCACCGCGAATCAGAATCTGCGTCGGTTCCTGTCCACCTGGCAGAACACGATCCCAGGACTTGATCGCCTTCCGGGCCAGCGCTACGGCCGCGGATCGCTCCGATGGATACACGTCGGCTTCGAAATCAGCCTGCCCGGCGTCGATCCACTCATCGGTTACCGAGCCTGTAGCAGCGGCCTCGCCCGGCCGCAGTGCCGCTGCCGGACCGGGTGCCGCCAGCAGACCGGGTGCCGCCGGCGAGACAGGTGCCACTGGCCCAGGCGGTGTCGCCGGCGGAACGGGTGCCACTGGCGGCTTGCCCGCCAGTGCCTGGGCAGGCCGGCTGCCCGCGTGACTCGACATCGCGCGAACCTCGTCTGCAACCGCTCGGACCTCCTCAGCCACCCGCGCCACCTCCCGCGCGGCTTGGTCGCGGTCCGCTGTCGAGGGTGACAAGGATCTATCGGCGCCGTTCTGCTGCACGACGACACCATTCCTCGAGACGTTGATCGCCTGGCCGCCGTCGGTCACTGAGACGCCGTTGCGATTGACGACGATCGAACTGCTGCCCTCTCTCACGACGACGCCGTTGCTGCCGACAGTGACGCCTCGGACGGCATGGCTCTCCGTCGCCTCATCTTCAGGCGGGTACAACACAGTCCCAGAAAACAGGGACGGCGATGACGTGCTGTAACGGACACTGGTTCTCACGACGAGCATCGCCAACAACCCGAGGGCGAGCACCACCCCAACGCCGATCACCAGACCGACAAGCACTCGCCGAGCACTGCGGTTTCCGAGGATCAGAGCCACAAGGCCGATCAGTCCGACGAGCAGCAGAATCGCAAACCAGCTAACCACCATTGCGTTTACCCCTGTGTTGAGGCCACATCCCCACTGAGAACCGGAGAGGCGGCCTGCGGGCGTTTCGCCGGCCAGAACAGCAGAACAATCGAAATCAAAAGCAGTACCGCGGAGATGATGGCCCCTTCCCCATCGATCGCGCCGAGTGCGGCGTCGATGGCCGGGCCGATCCGCTCAGCCTGCACCAGGGTCGATACTGTCGCCCATTGGATCCGGCTGGTGGCGTCGGCGAACGCAGCCAGGCCCACTCCGATGGCCACAGGCCCCAGCACCGCACGCAGGCAGTGAGCGCCTCCACACCTGCGGCGAGCGATCAGGAGGATTGCACAACTGACCAACAGCAGGAACACAGTCAAGAAATTGCCGATTCGCTCAAGCAGTTGCGGCCAGTCCGAGTAACCAAACTCCCGGGTCAGTTCTTGCTCCAAGCTCTGATCAGGAATGCCTGCCGCAATGACGGCCGGCAGATGAACGGCCACGAGCAGGCCTGTCAGCACGCCCGAGAGCAGCACCAGCATGCCCACGCCCGACAGCATCAGGCTCCCGAGTTCCAGGGGACGGCTCTCGCTCGACACGGCCGGTGAAGCAGCAGCGGCGACGGAGGCCGGCTGGGGCGGGTCCACGGTGGGAGGCGGGGGCATGCCCCGGAGTTCCTCGGGGTTGCTCCATATCACCAACCGGCGTCCCTGCTTGTCGGTGAAGTGGCCTGACAGGATCAGGATGATGTCAATGATCTGGCCGAGACCAAAACCGCCGCCCAAGGTCAGCAACCACAGGATCCCGGTCCCGATCTTGCCGACGTAGAATCGGTGCAGTCCGCCAAGACCACACAAGAAGAACGCCAATGCCAGCAGGACGGCCCAAAACCGGCAGAGCGGAGAGGTGCCGGCGACCCGGGGCTGCGGCGGCGCCGGTTGTCCGGGGCGAGAAAAGGGCTGGCCCAGGACCGCGTGAATCATGCGATTGGTTATGCAGGCGACAAAGATGAAAAAGATCGCCGCGAACACGATCAAGCCGACTGCGATCATCTCTTCGTCGTTGGTGAGACGCACCGAGCCGAGCACCACCGCCGAGGCAATGCCCGTCTCCGCCAGCGTGATCAGCAGGAACGGTTTGACCAATCCACTCCACCAGCTCACCAGATACCGTTGCGTGGCCTTCGCCAGGGCGAGGACACTGAACAACAAGGCTCCGATGCCGGCCGAAACGCATCCCGCGAAGGCTTGCGGCTCCGATGGAGGTAACATGCCCGCCACGATGAAGAACACTATCCCGGCGCAAAGGAGAACGACAAACGCCAGCAGCGACAGGGCCCGGACGAACACCGGCACCTCCAGTCCTGGTGTGACAGGGGCGGGCAACGGAGGGGAGCCATGAGCGCCGGCGTTGCGGGTTTGCGGGGCGCGGTTGGCCGGCGGCGGCGCGGCCTTCTCGGGCGGTCTGGGATGATCGTGCCGGCCGTTGCCTCTTGTCATCCCAGCTTGTTTGCGAAGAGCCGGTGGGATGAACGCGCTGCCCGCCTGAACGGCCATCGACAGCCCGGCCAGGACGCCGATCATCACGATCGCGCTGGCGTCGGTGAAAATGCTGACCATGAAAGCGAGCAAGCCGGCAGTGAAAGCACTCTCGAACGAGATGCGCTGTTGGCGCACGGGATTCATGCGACCCAACCAGTCGATGAAGAAGCAGCATGCCAGCAAGGGCAATGCGTTGTTGTCCAGCATGCCGTGTATCTGACTGCGAAACGGCCCGATCTCTCCCAGAAAAATGGCCGCGAGGACTCCCAGCGCGGCGGCGCCACCGAAGGCCACATAGCGGCCCAGCCCGTGTTCCTTCTGCATCCGCTCGGCCAGCAGGCGGCCGGCGCGAAAGACGCCGATGGAAGCCAGCAGTATCGCAACGGCGGCGAAGATACTGAGTTCTATCGCGGGGCCACCTTTGTGCGAGGTTGCCTCGATGATCCCGGTTCCTGCGCCCATGACCAGCGCAGCGACCACCCACAAGCGTTTCCTCGCCCGGCGGTCGAGCGGGTCGAGCGTCGTGTCGAGCATGCCGGCGGACGCCGGGACTGGAGCGTTGGCATAGGGGAGTGCCGCCGGTTTCCGGCCAAACTGCCGGCCGACCCGATCGCCGACCTCGGCCATCCGATCGCTCAGTTTCTCGCCCCACTTGCCCACCCGCTCGCCGAAGTCATCGATGTTCTTGCTGAGGTCCTGCCAGACATCGCTGCTGCCGGCCTCGCCCGGTGGACGGCCAGGGCCCAAACCTCCGGCGTGCTCGGCCGATGAGCCCGAGCCCCCCACCGTCACTTTCTGGGCCACACGCTGGGCGACCATCGACAGGCTCTCGGGCCGGAAGTGCGACACACTCTGCTGAATGTGCTCGGCACCGAAGACCGCCTCGACCATCTCCTGGACCGACTGGAATCGCTCCGCCGGTTCCTTGGCCATGGCCTTTCGGATCACCGATGCGAACGGCTCTTCGATCTGGCTGAGATCGGGCTGGGCCATCAGGTGCTTCATCAGCACCTCGCCGTGGCTGGAACCGAAAAAGGGAACCTGCCCGGTCAGCATCTCGTACAACACGATGCCCAGGGCATAGATGTCGATGCTCCGGTCGTACTTGCCCTGACCAATCTCGGGTGCCATGTAGTGAACGGTGCCGACGGTGATGGTCTGAACCGTATGCTGGCTGGATGCGATGATCTTGCTGAGGCCGTAGTCGCCGATCTTGACGTACCCATCTTCGTAGAAGATGTTTCCGGGCTTGAGGTCGCGATGGACGATGCCGCGGTCGTGCAGATAGGTCAGGCCCTTAGCGATTTCACGGAGGAAGAAAGCGGCCTTCTGGGTGCCAAGACCGCTGGGAGCGTCTTGGAGCAGTTCACGAAGCGACGGGCCGGCCACGTATTCCATGATTACGAAGGGGCGTTCCTC
>CAZTQK010000073.1:0-18826 GCA_964615635.1 uncultured Planctomycetales bacterium | reverse complement strand
TATCCCCGGATGCCAGCCGCGCTGCCACCGCCTCCGCCTGGCGCAGGCCCATAGGCGTCAGCTCGCTGTCCGAATGCCCCTGCATACGGCCGTCGAGGTTCCACTCGGTCTCGCCGTGGCGAACGATGATCAACTCAGTGCTTGGTGTTGGTATCATCGGCAAGAAAGGAGGCCTGCCCACTCTCGTCTACACTACAAGCTTCCCCCTCGTGGCGAGAGAGGAAGATGATTTCTCTGATTACTGCGGGATCCGCCGCATCCCGGTCTCCCACTGTGAATTCGAGTTTCCAGCCATCAGCAGCCAGTGCTCGTACTTGGGCTTCTTGTGCCGGACTTCGGCACCAGTTCCGGATACGCCTTTCTTGCTGCTCCTTTCGACGTTCCGCTCTCTTACTCATGTGCTTGTCCCGACGCTCGGGTGCAACGATGTTCAAGCAGCCAACGGATCCACCACTACTGCTCCAGGCTCAGCCGTGCGCCCAATTGGCTCATGCAGTCCACAAAGGTCGGGAAAGTCACCTCCATGGCCTCCGCGGTATTGATGATCGTTCGCCCCTCGACGGCAGACCCGGCCACTGCCAACGCCATGACCACACGGTGATCGTGGTGCCCGTACACCTCGGCCGGTTTCAAGCGGCTTTCCTCAATCTCCAGGCCGTCCGGTCGTTCGTGGATCTTCGCACCCATCCTGGACAACTCAGCGGTCATCACAGCGATTCGGTCAGTCTCCTTGAGCCGGGCTTGCGGCACATTCACCAGGGCGGTCTTGCCCTGAGCGAAGCATCCCACAACCGCCATCATCGGCAGGGCGTCGGGCGTGGCATTGAGATCGATCTCGCAGCCTCGCAGTTCGCCCGGCCGAACGCGGATGCCATCAGACTGGACATCGATCCGGGCCCCCATTTGGCGGAGGTAGTCGATCACCGCCTTGTCGCCCTGCGGGTCGTTCATATCGAGCCCGCGAACAAGCACGTCATTGTCGCCCAGCACTCCGGCGGCAAGAAAGAACGTCGCCGATGAGAAGTCGGCCGCGACTCGCCGCGAGAACGGGCGATACTGCTGCCTGCCCGGAACTCTGAACCATTTCAGTTCGTCACGTTCGACGCGGATGCCGCTGCGTTCCAGCCAGTCGAGCGTGATATGGACATAGGGCTTTTCGTTGAGCAGGGGCACGTCGATCTCGCTGTCACCGTCGGCCAGCGGGCAACACATCAGCAAACTGCTCAGGTACTGGCTGGAGACGGCCTCGATGCTGGTCTTGCCGCCGCGAAGACGGCCGCCGACCACCAGCGGCGCACAACTGTTGCCCAGCGTGCTGGTGACCGAAGCACCGAGGTCGTTGAGCGACTGTGCCAGCGGCCCGATGGGGCGACGGCGGATCTGATCATCGCCGGTGAACACGGCCAGCCCCTTGGAGATCAGGGCGGCCGACCCGGTGGCGATCCGCAGGGTGGTGCCTGAGTTGCGGACGTCGATCACGTTGGCCGGGGCCTGTGGATGGCCCGCAAAGCCTCGAACCAGCCATACCTCCGGCCGTGTGGCATCGATCTCGGCCCCGAGTGCCCGGTAGGCGTCCACGGCCGCAAGCGTATCCGCCGAGGCCAGCGGCGATTCAATCCGGCTCTGGCCGTCGGCCAACGAGGCCACCGCCACCGCCCGGATAGTGTGGGACTTCGAGCCGGGGATGTCCACGGCCCCCGACAGGCGAGATCGCTGACAGACCAGACGCATTCGACACTTGCTCCAACGCAACGTGTGGGGCCGGTTTCTTGCCGGTCGCTCCTGAGAAGCACTATAGCAGTGGAGCCGACGTAAGTCACTGGGGCTCGCTCGCATCCGGCAGAGCATGAGGGCATGGGCGCGTCGCTGAAGGCGGCGAAGATCTGCCACATCGTCGTTGAGAGCGGCAGGTCTTGGTCGCCGAAGCGACCTCCACACTGCCCTACCGCGCAAATGAAAAGGGACACCGACCTCAATCGGTGCCCCTTCGGAAAGTTCTCTCTTGGCTCCGGCTTACCACCCCATGCCGTTGGTTCCGGAGTTGCTGCCGTAAATCAGGTACATCTCGCCGGTGTCGGTTTTGCGCAGGCTGGGGTTGAGCGGGTACACCGTATCGGCTTCCGGGATGCCGATGAGGAGGTCGTCAAAGCCGTCGCCGTTGACGTCACCCGCGCCGCTGGCCGAGGTGATCCGGGCGGCGTTTGCGTCGGTAATGCCGTAAGGCGTCACGAACACCAGCCCCGGCACGGTCGAACCGACCTGGCTCAGGTTGATCGTCTTGTTGGCCAGGTGCGGCCCGCCGAACAGCAGGTAGGCCACGCCCTGACGACGCAGACCGTTGATCAGCCGGATCTCGTCGGGGGCTACGATGACCAAGTCATCGATGCCGTCGGCGTTGAAGTCGCCGATGTTGTTGATGACCGACCCTGCATGCCCGCCGGCCTGACGGCCGTAGATCCGAACGCCCGGCAACGTCGGACCGCCAACATCCGCAACACTAAACGTATTGACGCCCGCAAACTGCGCACCACCAAACACGATGCCAATAAAGCCCGACTCGATACCCCCGATGCCGTCGCTGCCGGCATATTGCGAGGCAAACGCCACATCCGGGTAGCCGTCCTGGTTGATATCGCCGATGACTGTCTGCGACTCGCCGAACCGATCGTTGGCGTGTGTGCCTTGGATTTCGATCCTGGGATGATCCCAGATGGAAAGGTCGAATTCCTGAAGATCCCACCGCGTATCGGGTGTTTGCCAGTCGGGACGACCTAGTACGATGTAGACGGTGCCGGCATCGACTAGGCTACCGGGGTCGGCACCGGGAGCGCCACAAGCAATGTCCTGGGACCCGTCAAGGTTAAAATCACCGGCCGGATTCGCGTAGCCAAGCATGTCGCCATCGTTAGCACCCGTAATCATCTGCGTGCCGGCCGGGTCTGCGTTGTCCGGGACGCCTATCGGCAGATAGCGATCGCGAAACGCAGTGCACACCGGGTAGTAAGGATAGGACGCGACGGGTCCTGCGAGGGTGGTATAGTCGAGCGATTTGATGTAGAAGACTCTGCCTCGCCCTCGACCATTCATCGGCGAGGAGAGGAGCAAAGACGGACCCCACTGATTCTTCTGACCGGGAGCGGTCGAATTGATATCGCGCATGCTGCTGACGGTTGTACCGAAGAGGTTGTTCGGGATGATCGAGTATGGCCACTCGGTCGGTGCAAGATCCAGGTAGTCCATGTAGGCGCCGCGGAACCTTGCCCCGCTTACTCCGATACCTTGTCCCATGTCCTCAAGGCTGAAGATGCCGTTTTCCAGGGCGTTGTTGCTGCCTACCAGGATGGCGTACCCGCCGCTGATCGGTGTCTGCGTCGCTAGATCATAGTCGTTGCTGCACAGGTTCGGACCCGTAGCCGGGTCGGGGAAGGGGCCTTCACGTGAGTCGAAGAAGCCCATCTGATCGTCATCACCATCAGTCGAACGAGGATTGGGCATCAGGTCTGTGTAGCACAGATCGTCACTGTCGCAGGGATCATCATCTATGCGATCGTACAGGTACTGCACATACGGCAAGCCCAGGAGCATTTCGGGCCGCTCGTCGCCCGTCACATCCTCCACTCGGGTGGCGGACACAATGCCGTTGGTCATCGGAACCTTGCCATCGGGCGTCTGCATCAGGCGGTCGTACATCGTGAACAGCGCGCCGCGGTAGGCAGTTGTCACGCTGTTCAGTGATACTGCCGAACCGAACTCCATACCGGGCAGCCCGAAGATGAGGTGAGCCGATCCCATCGGCTGCAGCCCGTAGCCGCGGCCGAATCGGCTGACGATCGCGAAATCATCCGTGCCGTCACCATCCATGTCGCCGACCCCCGTACCCGTGTAACCGGCTTGGCCACCTTCGTCGAATCCGTAGAACTTCGTGCCGCGGATGGTGCGGCCCACTTCGGCGAGATCGATCAGGCCGGCGTTGCCGGTGGCCGTCGATGAAACCGTGACACTCCCCCAGGCATAGCGGCTCACCGGGGCGTTGGTATGGTCCCAGGCGGTCACGCGAACACGATAAGGCTGACCGTCCACGCGAGGCGGCAATTTCATTGCATTGATCGTGTAGGTGCCGTCCGGTGGGAAGTCGGTGCCCGGAGTGGCCGGATTGGAGCACTCGCCGAGGGTGCCGCCGATGCTGTCCTTGAAGCAGCCGAGTACGTAGGCCCGCACTTCGCCGTTGACGGTCACCGGATAGGGGCCGTCGAGCGGGTCCTGAACGGCGAAACAGACTTCGGCAAGAGTACGCTCGGCATTCGGGCCAGTGAAGATCAGGTCGTTCGATGGGTTCTGATCCAGATCGAACAGGACCACGGTATCCTGATGAACCTGGTTCTCACCGTCGTCGGGAGCGGACATACACCTGGGGATCGGGACCTGAGCATTGTGCCCAACGCTGTAGTGCAGATCCGGCTCGTTCACCGCGACCGCCGGCGACAGATTGCCCGGCACCATTCCTGGTGGGAAGAGCTGCAACAAACCGGAAGCGACGACCAGTTCGGCCGGGTTCACTCCGTCTGTGATACTCGCGATGATGCGATACTCACCGGACTGCAGTCCCTTGGCCGTGGTGTCCAAATAGTAGAAGCCTTGGGAGTCGTCGGCGTTCTCGGAGATACTTGACTCGATTAGGATCTCGGTGCCGTTTCCGAAGATTTTGTCGGGGTCGACAAATAGAGAAATAGCCGCGTTGTCATCCGGGTCGCCGTCAAGCCAAGTGATCTCGATGATATCACCGACCTCCCGCATGATGGTGCTCAGCGGCTTGGTGAACTCGAAATAGGGAGGCGTGTTTGTGTTGCCCGGGATGTCCTGCCCGCTACCTGAGCCGCTGTCGGAACCAGTGCCGCCATCAGGATCGCCCTTCGGCGATATCCAGTTCGGTGGCGGACAACCCTGCCCAACAAGCAACGGCACCGCGACAAGCAATGCCACGAAAACCGACAGGCCGGTCCTTCGGATCTGGCGAGCTTTTATCATCGATAAGATCCTTATCTATCGTAAGGGCTTGCCATCACGGCATTAAGGCTGGCAGCTCCGTCCGCCTTCAGACCCCTCCCGATACACCGCTGCCCCGTCACATCCTTCGGGGTCGCCGTATTCTATGTCACCGGCAAAAGTCAGGTCAAGGAAATGGGATGTATCCGGATTCCACGGCCAATAAAGAGCTTGCGGACAGCACTGGGACGCCTGTCGGGAGGAAACATCTCATCGAGCGGCCTCGGCCAGCCGAAGCAGGTCGGCCATGGCTGCCGGCGGGTCGGGCTGGCCGAAGATAGCGGACCCGGCCACCAGAGTATCGGCCCCCGCCCGGACCACCGACTCGATCGTTGAACGTCCGATACCCCCGTCGATCTCCAGCCGCTGGTCCGGCCTCAGCAAGGCCCGGAGTGCCCGCAACTTGTCCAGCGACGATTCGATGAACTTCTGCCCGCCGAAGCCCGGCCAGACGCTCATGACCAGGACCAGATCTGCGGCTCCGATAACCGGGTGGAGAGCCGATGCGGGTGTGTCAGGGTTTAAAGTTACTCCTACCCGCACCCCGAGCGACCGGATACGGTTGGCGACGGCCATCGGCTCCGGGGCCACCTCGATGTGGAAAGTGAGCAGGTCGCAGCCGGCCTTGGCGAAAGGCTCGGCGTACTTGACCGGGTCGCTGATCATCAGGTGGGTGTCGAAAAACAGCTTGGATATCGGACGCAGCTTCTCGATCACCGGCACGCCGAAGCTGATGTTCGGGACGAAGTGACCGTCCATGACGTCCAGGTGCAGGATCTCGGCCCCGGCCGCCTCGATTGCCTGGACCTCATCCTTGAGCCGGGCGAAGTCCGCCGACAGCAGGGACGGAGCCATGCGGATGCGGGGTTGGGCAAGCGGCCAGTTGTTCATGCGACCAAGAATAGCAGGGAGCTGGACTGGTGACCAGAGGCCCGGCTCAGGGCGCAGGGCTGGAACTCGTGCTCGTAGAGATCGGCTTGAGCTGCACGGTGATGGGGATGCTCTTTGACCGCCGGATCGACCGGCGATCGCCGGCGTAGGTTGACAACGGTGTCACGAGTGCTTCGTAGCCGTCTGCGGTCACTTCGAGGTTCCAAGACCGGAAGCTGGCCGAGCCTGTTTTCCAGAAGAGGTAGGATCTGCCCCCGGCGCCAAACGCCCAGGCGACCTCGGTGTGACCCGTAGCATCTGTTGTCGATGGCGGGTTGTTAAGGTTCATGTCCTGCAGATTCGAATCGGACTCTCTCCGTTGCCGCAGAATTCTGACACCAGCATGAGTTACCGGTCGTCCTGAAACCGCGTCTTGGACCGTCGTGGGAAAAGCGAACACCACCGCGCCGTCCCAGTGAACCGTAGGTAGAAACAAGACAAACAGCAGACCGAGCGGCAAGGCAACAAGCACGATCGAGAGAATTGGCCGTTTCCTCATCGCTCGGCCCGCCGTGTTTGTGAGCTGCCCGATAATCTTGAGGTTCTACGCCTCGTCGAGCACGTCGACAGCCTTGAAGGCCTTGCCTTCCATGAACTCGAGGCTGGCGCCGCCGCCGGTGCTGACGTGGCTGACCTTGTCAGTGAGGCCGGCCTGCTCGATGGCCGCGGCACTGTCGCCTCCGCCGATGACCGTGATCGCCCCCTTGGCCGTGGCATCGACCAGGGCATGGGCAATCGCGTAGGTGCCGACGTCAAACGGTTTGGTCTCGAACACGCCCATCGGACCGTTCCAGGCGATGGTCTGGGCCGAGGCGATGATTTTCTTGTACTCGGCGACGGTCTTAGGGCCGATGTCGAAAGCGCTCAGGTCGTCGGGGATATCACCTTCGACCACCTTGGTGGCAACACCGGCCTTCAGTTCGGCCGCACAGACTACGTCGGTTTGGAGCTTCAGTTTCGACCCCCCGAGCCCCAGCAACCGCTTGGCCTCCTCCACTTTGTCGGCTTCGACCAGGCTCTTGCCGGTCTTGCGACCCTGGGCCAGCATGAAGGTATTGTTCATCGCCCCGCCAATCAGGATCGTATCGCATTTCTTGAGCAGGGCTTCAATGACGCCGATCTTGTCGGAGACCTTCTTGCCGCCCAGGATGGCCACGAACGGCCGCTTCGGGTTGTTCAGCGAGTCACCCAAGTATTCCAGCTCTTTCTTGACCAGGAAGCCGACGACCTTGGGCTTGCCGCCCATCTGCTGCGGGACGGTGAGCATGCTGGCGTTGTCGCGGTGACAGGTGCCGAACGCGTCATTGACATAGACGTCGGCCAGATCAGCGAGCTGTTTGCCAAAGCTCTTTTTCTTCTCGGCCAAGGCCGGGTCGTCTTTAGCCTTCTTGTCCTTGATCTGTTCGGCCTCGTAGAAACGGACATTCTCGAGCAGGAGAACGTCGCCGGCCTGGAGACCGGCAACCGCCTTCTGAACCTCGGAGCCAACGCAGTCGGGAACGAACTTCACCGGCTTGCCCAGGAGCTTGCCCAGCCGATCGGCACACGGCTTGATCGTGTACTTGGCGTCGGCGGCCCGGTCCTTGCCCTCCGGCCGGCCCAGGTGGCTCATCAGCACCACCTTGCCGCCGTTCTTGATCACGTGCTGGATCGTCGGCATTGCCATCCGGATCCGACGGTCATCGGTGATATTACCGCTCTCATCCTGCGGGACGTTGAAGTCCACGCGCATCAGCACGGTTTTGCCTTTGACGTCAATGTCAGCAATTGTCTTCTTTGCCATGTTGTCCATCCTCAATAGCCAATCGTTTATCAGATTCCCCAATGGGCAATAGTGAGCCGAGTATTGTGCAAGAGAGTGCCCTGGAAGTCCAGCCCATCGTCAGACTGATCAAGCGACGCGAGACCGGCACAGCGACGACAGCCAACGGCGTCGGTGCCCTGTCATTTTGCGGCGGCCCGCAGCAGGTTCACCGCATCACGTGCATCCCGTTCCTCCGTCAAGTCAAACGCGGACAGCCTTTGTCCCTCGTGTTTGAGGGTCGGATTCATCGCCAATTCCCGTATTTCGCCGGGCTCAAATCCCTCTCGGCCGAGCAATTGTCCGAAAGCGGTTGTTTCCCAGGTCAGTTCTCCTGTCTCGATCGTGCTTCCGAAGAAGCGGATAACCTCGACCATGCCTTCCAGGGGGCCAGCAGACAAGTGAATTCCGTTGCAGTTGATGCTCACCTCGCGCAGCCCGAGTCTCTGTCTATTCTGTGCCATGCGCCAACGAATGGAGTTGACGGCAGCGCGATGGGGATCGGTCGCACCCGCCAGTTGTTGTCGCAACTCTCTGACGGACCTCTCCGAGGCAATCTCGATCACAACAATTGACTTGCCCGGCGATACGTAATGCTCCAGTTGATAAGGGTGAAACGCATTCAGAACAAAGCAGTCGCGTCCACGTACCGTCAACTTGGTGCAGTAGCAGCCCGAACCGAGCTTTGTGAAGCCAACATTCGTGGCTAGCAGAGATAGGGCAAACGGGGAAACCTCCGCGTGTTTGTCGATGAACTGATGGCCACCGAGGAGTCGTTCGCGGTCGGGCACTTGCTCCGAAAAGACCTCAGCAAAGGCCTTCTGAGCACTTTCCGAGAGCACCTCTGCACCACATCGAGAAAGCGTGTTAATCACGCCATAGTGCGCTTCCATGATTCGTCGCTCTCGTAGGAATGGTCCCGCAAGCACGCAGACGGCGCGCACCGTCACATCGTGTTCCTGGAGGCTGCCGAACACAATTCGCAGGACCTGCGTAACATCCACGCCCGAACGGACATCAGTTGCTTCCGGCTTGACGAACAGGACAAGTTGATGGATTGTCGGTGAGTCTGGTGGTGTGTAGGGGACAAGCACGCTTGGCCTCGCAACTTCGTCAGGGCCGGCGTGCGCCGCGCGCGAAACGCTCTCTACAATCTGCTCAATCATGGGTCGTACTGTACTTGGAGACAGAGTTCGCAGGCAAGAGATCCGGTTAAAGTAGTGTTGAGGATAACGGGCCGCTCGGCCGGCTGAACAGCGGAGAACTGCCATAAGTCGGGACGGTTGGTATCTATCATCGTCATTCGGGGCGATTGATGAGGTATTTGGCAGCGACCGCATTGAGCGAATAAGCCGGGGGCTTGTTCGCGCTGAGAGCCTCCAGCACCTCTAAATCGGATTTCCAGGCAACAATACCCGGCGCCAGCAGACACACACTGTCCGGCTCGTACCTGTCATAGAGCTGGCCGTCCTTGAAGTAGTAGTGCTCCTGGCAGATTTCGGCGGGGTAGGCCTGCATCAGCGGCGGAATGTCAGAGGGTCTGAACCAGAGTTTGATTTCCCGTTCAGCATCTTCGTGGTTGGCTGAAGCGTGGATCAGGTTATCCAGGCGCTCACCGATCTCCTTGCCATTCTCATCCTTGAGTGTAACGACTGTGCCCAGAGCACGCAGGCAACCGGGTTGTTCCTCCCTGGCCCGATGGGGATTGGTGGGGCCGGCCATCTGCCGGATGGTCCGCAGGGCATTGGGGCCGTGATACACGATCGCGATCACTCGACGTTTCCAGGGATCACTCGGATAGTGTGCGCAACCGCGAATATACTCGATGAGTGCGGGGAAAAAGGGCTTTCCTGCGTGTTCGGCGTAGTGTTCAGCAGCCAGCATCTGACTGACGTGGATAATCTTGGTTGCGGCAAAACGGCAGCCCGTATGCACCTCGGACAATTGCGACAGAATGAAGCCCGTAACCGAGTTCTTCAAGGCATCCGGCTTAATCAGAACGAGTGTTTGCTCAAACTCCTCTGGACTCATAGAAATCGTACCCCTAAATGATGATATTCATATCTTCTTAATGGCTCTTTGGAAGCAGACACTATAATAACGATAACAACAATAGGGACAGTCACCTAGTTTCGCCCCCGCTGTTGTCATTCCTCTTCTTGGCCGCATTTCTTGGGCGGCCGACGGGCAGGGCACGCAGTCGCCGGCCCAGCTTGTGCTTCAGTTTACTCAGGATGCTGTCCGTGGCCAGGGGGCGGCCGGTGTGTGCGTGCTCGACCGGATGATATTGATATTAGTCCCTTACTCCGGAGCTTCTGCGCATTTTGCGCGCATGTTGTTTGGCATCAAGCGGCTGGTCTGGCGAGAGCTTGCACGTAGTTCTCCTGGTGGATGGTCAGGATGGCGGACATGAGGGTGTGCCCTTTCTGGGTGACTCGCCAGCGACGGGACCGCGGGGTCTTTGCGATCAGGGCATGGGCATGAAGTCTTCTGAGAAGGCGAGAGACGTGGGCGGCGGCCCCATAACTCATTACAGCGCAGGTATTTGCGACCGCAATCCCTCCAGCAGGTGCATGGTGCCATGGGCACTGCACCACCGTTCGAGGTAGGCCCAGTCCAGGCGTTTCTGTTGAGTCGCAAGGACATTGCGGGCATCATCCAGATCCTTATTGCGGTGCTGCCTGTGGTACCAGAGGAGCTTGGTGATGATCACATCCTCCGGAGTGGGCAGGTACGCGTCTCGCCCCATCGTGTGAACCAAAACACGACGGCTGAACCGCGACTGATCGTGTGCGTCCTGACTCAGATCGAACAGCTCAATCACGAAGGCATGGTCCGGCGTCCGCAAAACCTGCCTGGTGGTGCCGGTAACAGTCTCAAACGACATCTGCGGATCGAGTATGAATTGCCCCGCCAAAGTGGTGAAGATCTCGCTGACGGAGCGGCCCTCGAGCTGCACGACGAAATCCGCATCCTTCGTCGAACGCGGAACCCCGTAGACATTACTCGCAAGCGAGCCAGTAACCAGGTACGGGATGCCCTGGCTGTTCAAGACGTCGATGACCGCGCCAACTGCATCCAAGCTGCTCAACCGCGTGTCTCCAGTCTCTCCGCCAATTCAAGGCGAGCCAGCAGCATTTGCCGGATCTCTTCCTCGTTCGCCTCGGGATGCTCTGCTCGGATCCCATCCGTCATGAGTTGACACACGCGGTCGAACAGCTCAAGTCCCAGCCGGAACTTGGTATCGGGAGACATCGCCTGCGCGTCGAGGATCTCCTCGCGATACTGGTCAGCTGGCGTCAGAGGAACGGACATGGCTGTCTCCAGCGTTACGGCACCTCGCCCAGCATTATAGCGTGAACCAGCGATGAAAGGCCAAGCAGACAAAAATAGGGGGCCATGAGTCGTGCCTGACCCATGGCCCCGAGAACCGCTCGTATCAGCCTTCTTACAGCAGCCCGTCCTTCCTGGCGATGAACTTGATCAGGTCGTTCACGCGGCAGGAGTAGCCCATCTCGTTGTCATACCACGAGATCAGCTTGAAGAAGTTGCCGTTCAACTCGATGCCGGCCGTCGCGTCGTAGATGCTCGATAGCGAGCAGCCGATGAAGTCGCTGCTGACCACCGGTTCCTCGGTGTAGCCCAGGATGCCCTTCATGGCACCCTCGGAGGCCTTCTTCATCGCCGCGTTGATCTCGGCCATGCTGGTCGCCTTCTCAGTGCGAACAGTCAGGTCCACCGCCGATACGTCGACGGTCGGAATGCGGAAGGCCATGCCGGTCAGTTTGCCCTTGACCTCGGGAATGCAGAGGGCGACTGCCTTGGCCGCGCCTGTGGAAGCCGGAATGGCGTTCTGGCTGGCGCCACGGCCGCCGCGGAGGTCCTTCTTGCTCGGGCCGTCCACCGTCGGCTGAGTCGCGGTCATCGCGTGGATCGTGGTCATCAGGCCTTCGACGATGCCGAAGTTATCCAGGACGACCTTGGTGATCGGGGCCAGGCAGTTCGTGGTGCAACTGGCGTTCGACACGATGGTGTCGGTCGCGGCGTTGAACTTATCTTGATTCACGCCGAGCACGAACGTCGGGATGTCCTTGTCTTTGGCCGGGGCGGAAATGATCACCCGCTTGGCCCCCGCGGTCAGGTGCTTGCCCGCGCCGGCCTTGTCGGTGAACTTGCCGGTCGATTCGACCACGTAGTCCACCTTGAGGTCCTTCCACGGCAACTGAGCGGGATCCATAACCGACACGCACTTGATCTTGCGACCGGCCACCACGATGTTGTCGCCGTCCTGCCGCACCTCGACCTTCGCCCGGCCGTGGGTCGAGTCGTACTTGAGCAGATAAGCCAGGTTCTCGGCCGGAACAACGTCGTTCACCGCCACAAACTCGATGTCCCTGTCTTCCATGGCCGCCCGAACCACGAGCCGGCCGATACGCCCGAAACCATTGATCGCTACACGAATCGCCATTGTGTTTTCTCCTGATGCTGTAACCTGTCCCCGTCACTTGGGGGGTCTACCTTGTAGGATTTCCGACTGCGGAGTGGGAACGATACGGGTTCCGGGCGTTCAGGTCAAGGCTCAGCGATCCGCGGGGGCGGGTCCCCGGTGATCCGTGACAGTTTAGGCGGCTCTTTCAGAACCCCGAGCGCAAGCGAGGCCGTAAAGCGGCCAACACCACATGGGGGCCCCTTGAGCGTACGCTCCGGGCTCTATAATAGGCAGCCGCGCCTCCCGTCTGATCTGTGACGAACTCGGTTTCTGCGAACCATGACAGCTTAGGCGGCTGCTGCTGTCGGCTTCCTACCGAGGAGCTAGGCTGCTCCAAACCGTGGGCGAAAAAACGTCAGACAAGCATGCATTCCGGAAAAGGAGCCTTGTTGCACGCAACTCTCGCTCCAGCAAATCCTTGCGAACACCGAAACCACGAGCAGCCAACTGACAGCGCAAGGCATAGCATCCTTCCTCAGCAAGCGATGGAAGACACGGCCGATGCATGGAGCCCGACTTGGTCGATATGGATTACATGTGGGAAAAAGGCCATCCCGCAGCGGCGCCAGAGGTTGGACACGCTCAGGGGTGTGTCTTACAATCTGAATAACGAGAATCGTCCGTCATCCCTAGCAAAGGAGCGGGCCATGGTAGTGAAGAATGGCAAGACGGTAACCTTCGTCTACCGGCCTGACCAGCCTTCGTGCCGGACCGTGGCGCTGGCCGGTTCATTCAACGACTGGAAACCCAATAAGGGCAAGATGACTCGCCAGAAAGACGGCACGTACCGCAAGCGGGTCACGCTCGGGCCCGGCGAGCATCGCTACAAGTTCGTAGTCGATGATCAATGGCTGGAGGACCCTCACGCCGACCAGCAGACCGTCAATGAGTTTGGCACCAAGGATTCGGTCGTTGTGGTGTGAGGCCACGCCGGGCGGCGGATTCCTTCGCTTCGAACCAATCGCCGCTTCGTTTGTGTAGTGCGTGCGCGCTCGGCTTTAAGCTTAGCTGAGAAAATGGCTTACAGGTTTCTGTAACGTTGCTCTGCGACAGATCCGCCGAGCGTCAGGTGTAAATCCCAAATTCGTTTGCCGCCTGATACATTGCCTGAAAGTTCTGAAGGGACTTGCAGGCCAGGGGCACCATGAATGGCGGCGATGTGGGCAGCAGGACGAAACCCCCATCGGCGGCTGCGGTTTCGATTGACTCGCGTACCTCCCGCCGGACGTCCTCGGTTGTGCCGGTTTCGAGGGTGAGAGACTGCACCGCGCCCATGAGGCATATTCGGTGGCCAATCCGCTCCTTGACCTCAGCCAAAGTGACATCGGCCGTCGACATGGGCAGGGTCTCGATCGGTTCGAGGGCATCGGCGCCGATATCCGCAATCATGTCCAAGAGGTCGCGAAGACGGCCGTGGCAATGAATCACGCAGAAGTTGCCTGTCGCGTGGATGGCATCGGTCGCCTCTCGGTCCCGGTCCACCACATAGCGGGCAAAGTAGACAGATGGGTCCATTAGTGGTGCCCCCGCATACTCAGGCCCCCAGAGCCGAAACGCGGCGTTCTTCACCACAGGCCCAATCGTATGGATCGCTCGGAGCACCTGCCCCTGGGCTTTGTCGAGCAGGGCCCGGATCGGCCCATCGTCGGTGTAGCACCGCATCACAAAGTCTTCAAAGTCGAACAGCCCGACCACGTGGCCAAGTGCATCACCCACGCTGAAGCATAGAATGCCGGCATCCCCGACACGGGCTTCGAGGTCGGCGATGCGCCGGGCATTCACGTCGGCCGGCGGGTCGGGCATCGAGAGCAGCCGCTCAATGTCCTCATCCGATTTGATCAGCGGTTCGACTTGCCAGTTGGTCATCAAGCCCGGATCGCGGCGAGAGACGGCGGTCAGCTTGCCCTTTGGGGTGTCGATCTTGGTCTTCATGACGACCGAGCCGTCGCCTTGAGTCTCCTCTTGGCCGTGGACGACGTTCGGGTCCCCGAGAAAGACCGGACAGTCGATCGGAGCCGTGACGAAACTGTCACCGTACCGCGTTTCCAACTCGATCAGCGGGGCATAGGACGGCTCGCGGTTGTACCAATCATCATCGTATTGCGAGTAGCCGTAGATCGTCACCGGTACCCGGTCCGGTCGTCCACGACGAAGCACGGTCAACAGTCGCTCTCTTGGCGTCATGGTTCACTCACATCGGCCGAGGGTCAAACCAGCGGTTTTCCGATCATGTCCGGGGGCACCGGGTATCCCAGCATCTTGAGGCATGTCGGCGCCACATCGTAGAGCGTTGCATTATCGCAACGGCCGCGTCCGCGCAGGGTCGGACACGACAGGATGTACATGCCTTCCTGAGCGTGATTCGCGTCATCGGGGCCGGTGTCATTTTCAAAAGTGTACAGCGAATCGTTGCCGACCCTACCGACGCTGCGCCAACTGAGATTGCCGAAGATCACGACCAGGTCCGGCGGCACTCCGTTGACTTTCTTGTAGACGTCCTGCGGCTTGTAGGCCTGCGTACCCATCACCTGGCCGTTGTGGTCGCGCAAGGCCTGCAGTTTGTTGATCAACTCGTCCCGTACGTTCTCGTACTTATCGCGCGGTATGATCCCCTGCGGCTCACGGCCTTGAACATTAAGGAAACACCGCCCGTAATAGCCGCCCTCTCCCCAGGCCTTGGTCCGCGACCAGTCCACGTTGGCGATCTCGAACTTGGTCGGCTTGGACGCAGGTTCCTTCAGTGCCAGATAGCCTTCCTGGATGAGCCAGTCATTGAAACAGAAGCCACCGATCATGCACTTGGAGCCGTGATCGCTGACCACCCAGACCGCCGTTGTATCAAGATCGATCAACTCCAGCAACTCGCCCATCAGCCGGTCGAGCCGAACGTAGTAGTCGTGGATCGCGGACTCGAAGGGACCACCCGGCACGTATCGATGATGGGACGAATCCATGAACTGCCAGAACCCATGGTGGATTCGGTCAACGCCCATCTCAACCATCCAGAAGAGGTCCCAAGGCCGGGTGGTGATCAGATGTCGGGCCAACTTGAAGCGCTTGTCGGTCATCTCGTTGATCTGATCCAGGAGCCACTGCTTGTTCTCGGTGCGGAAGTTCTTGACGTCGATCATGTATTCGCCGACGAGCCCTGGGATCTCCTCCTTGAGGTCTTTGGGGTAGGTGTAATCGGAGTCTGTGTCGGGGGCGAGGAAGCCGGTCACCATGAGGCCTTTCGGCGGCCGGGTGATCGGAAAGGTCCCCGGTACCCCCAGTATGATGTTGTCGCGGCCTCGGGCGCTGAGAACGTCCCACAAGCGAGGTTCGCGCACCGCAAGTGACGTGGCGATCGACAGCTTCTCATAAGAGTGGTCGGCGCGGTTGCGGAACCCGTAAATGCCCAATTGACCGGGGTCCTTGCTAGCCGCCATACAGGACCATGCCGGCACCGTGATCGGCGGCGTACAGCTTGTGAGGTTGCCGTATTGCCCGGTTTCACACAGCCGGCGAAAATTCGGTAAATCCGACAACCAGCGGTCGAATACCAGTGTGGGCTCCCCGCAATCCAAACCAATGATGGCGATCTTCTTGATGTCAGACACCGTTTCCTCTCAGTTTAACCCAGGTTAACAGGAACAGGATCGCCCCTTGTAACGTCGGGGGGCACGGCTGACAAGCGCTCGGGCGGCCGACCTCCCACCCCCGTCATACGGGCCAGGGGAGGGAGATACCCCGCCCCTCGCCATGTGAGGCCCCCTCCCGTACAATGCTGAGGTTGGCGCAAGTGAGACGCCCCGCTTGAGTATCGCGGAAAACCTGCATGGCCGGATTGACCACGCTCTATGACCCCATCGCCAAGGACCTGGAGAGAGTCTGCCAGATCTTTGATGACGAGTTGTTCTCCGACTTGCCGCTGATCAACGACCTCTGTACCTACGTCCGGCAATATCGTGGCAAGCTTCTTCGACCAGGTCTCTTGTTGTTGTCGGGAAAGGCCTGTGGAAAAACCACCGAGGAGCACCTGACACTGGCGGCCGTCGTCGAGATGGTACACATGGCCACACTGGTGCACGACGACGTGCTCGATGATGCCGATTTGCGCCGACGCTGTCCCACGGTCAACCGCCTGGAGGGCAACGAGGCCGCCGTTCTTCTCGGCGACCACCTGATCAGTCACGCGTTCCACCTGTGCAGCTCGCTCGAATCGCAGCATGCCTCCCGCGTGATCGCGGCGACGACCAATATCGTCTGTGAAGGGGAGTTGCAGCAGCTTCACCATCGCGGCGACTTCAATCTGGGCCTGGATGATTATTTGCAGATCATCACCCGCAAGACCGCTTCGTTGACCGGTGCCTGCTGTCGACTGGGGGGCCACTTTGCGGGAGCCGGCGCCGAAACGATGGCCAACCTCGAACGGTATGGTCTGGCAGTCGGGATCGCTTTCCAGATAACCGACGACGTATTGGACATCACCGGTTCGGAGAAACGGATGGGCAAGACGCTTGGGCGCGATCTCCAGAAGAGCAAGCTCACCCTCCCGGTCATCCATTGCCTCACGCGGGCCGACGATACCCTTCGAAAAGAGCTCCACCTGCTTCTGGCGGGCTCCAATCCCGACCGCAGCCGGCTGCGCAATCTGCTGGAGACCACGGACAGTATCAACTACTCCCTTGACGCGGCGCGCGACTACGTCGATTCGGCGGTGGCTCGCCTGGAGGAGCTGCCGGCGTCGCAGGCTCGGCAGAGTCTCTCTCGACTTGCCAAGCTGATCATTTCGCGAGAGCAGTAGACGCAGGTCCGGCCGTCTGAAGCGCCGCAGGAACAAAGGCCTGGGATGACTTGGGACGATCGACAGCCGAGGAGACACCCATGATGCTTTGGTGCAGAAGATAATTCTCACGAGTATATAATTGCTTGTTCGACAGCATGGCCTTCATGCGGCCACTGTCGTGTTGCGAACTGCCGGCTTCTCACATCAGGGGCATCGGCCATTTACAGGACGATTCAGCGGGGCGGTTCGATGACGGTGCTTCCGAGGGATCAACAGATCATTAATATTTGAAAAAAATGAACTTATGACAGAATAACGAGATGCTCCTCCTCAGTTCTTGCGTGTGTACCGTCCGGACGGTATAGTCGCATGTATGCCTAGTACGCCCGAAAACGGCGCTTCGGTTCCCGTCCGCGACCGGCTGTTGGACGCCGCCGAGGCAGTGGTTGCGCGCGAGGGGGTCGGCCACTTGACGCTCGAAGCAGTTGCCAACGAGGCCGGCGTCAGCAAGGGTGGTCTGCTTTACCACTTTCCTGCGAAATCGGCTTTGATAACCGCTGTTGTCGAGCGGCTCGGGAATCGGTGCGAGTCGAGGCAAGCGGAGACTGTTGCAGCCGATCCCCAGAAGGCTGGGGCCTTTGCTCGCGCATATCTGACCGTCCGAACCCATCCGGCCGACCCGCAGAGAGAGTCGATCCATACGGCCGTGTTGGCTGCGATCGGCACCGATCCGGAGTACCTCGACCCCCTTCGCAGGCGGATCGCCGAATGGCAGCAACGATTGGAGTCGGACGGTATCGACCCGGTAACGGCAACGATCGTGAGACTGGCGATCGATGGCCTCGCGGTTGGCCGGCTGCTGAAGGTCCCGATGCCGGAAGGTGAAATGCGAGAAAGGGTGATTGAGAAGCTGGTTCAGATGACGCAGCCGAAGGCGCAGGAGAAGGAACCGTGACAGCAACCAGAATGGTGAGTCGCTCTGAACGTTGCAGATTGCAGCGAGGGTCTCGCGCATGAGATGGCATACCATCATGACGTTCTCGTTCCTCAGTAGCATCCTGACCGGCTGCTCCGTCGGGCCCAACTACACCGCCCCGACACCCGAGCTTCCGGAGGCTTGGCATCAGGCCATGGCGGACGGGCTTGCCCGGGGAGACGCAAACGTGCGGGAATGGTGGCAGGTCTTCGAGGATGACACCCTCTCCGACCTGATCCGGCGTGCCGCGGAGGGGAATCTCGATCTTCGCATTGCGGTCCTTCGCATTCGGGAGGCTCGCGCGTTGAGAGGCATCGCCGCGGGCGAGCTTCTGCCCTCGTTGGCCGATCAGGGAGCATTCCATCGTTCGAGGTCCAGTGCAAACGGCCCAATGGGCGGTGGCGTGCAGGCTCCTGGCAAGGGGGAGCAGTTCGCCAACACGGTCGCACGCGGCATCGCGGGCAACGCTCTCAGCCAGGGTTTGGGCACGGCTTTCCCGGGCGCGCCGGCCGTCACCAACTCGCTGGCCAGCGGCCTCATGGGCATGCTGCCCAACCAGACGAAACTTGGGGACACGGAGGCGATGGACCTCTATGCGACCGGTTTCGACGCCTCCTGGGAGATCGACGTGTTTGGCGGCATTCGTCGCAATGTCGAATCGGCGGACGCTGTTCTGGCGGCCGCCGTTGAAGACTGCCGCAGCGTGCTGGTCAGCCTGCTTGCCGAGGTGGCTGCGACCTACATCGACGTACGGGCCCTTCAGAGCCAGATCGAGGCGACGCAAAGAAACATCAAACTCCAGAAAGAAACCGTGTCCCT
>CAZTQK010000072.1:0-19227 GCA_964615635.1 uncultured Planctomycetales bacterium | reverse complement strand
TACTTCAGGCCATCGTGACCCGCCGGCATCCTGGTGAGCCCCTCTGCGAGAAGAACCAAGTGCGCGAGGACAACCGGCAACAGAAAGACGACCGCAGACCTCCTGTTTCGCCGGCTGAAGCTCCCGGAAAACGGTGCCGCCACCATCACAGGGGCCTTCACAAGACGTGCGAGCAGACCCCAAGTCAGAGCCAGGACGGCCATGAATCCCAGCATTATCAGGAGCAGCGGCAGACCCGAGAGGAACCCAACCAGCCGCAAGAATCCGACCACATGGAGAGTGGTGATCCAGCCGGCCGTCACAAGCACGATCGAGAGCAGTGCCGCCGTGGGCCTGTCGGCGTCCGGCACCCAGCGTTGCCGCAGCAATCTCCAGAACGCGAAGAAGCACACCGCCCCGACGGCCGGGACTGCGAGAAGCCAGACAATCGTCTCTGCGGTGGGTTTCATGAATGCCGTGTCCGAGCCTTAAGGTCGCCGGTCATGGCCACAGCCAGCCTGCCACCATCCAATACAACTGCCGGACCTCGCGAGACCGAAGCACGAAGCCGCCCAAAACGAGGATAGATGCGGCCCCGATCACACCGGAGAAGATCCGGCATCGCCAGAGTGTCCGTCCGGCCCGCACGTGGCTCCCGCTGATACGCATGTCGAATTGATCGGCCGCGACAATACCGGACTTAACGCCTATCCGGGCTTACCTCAGAGGCGTCCGATAACTACACCGCTTGATGAGCCGCGAGCCGCCTTGACCGCATCTCAGGACCCAGATACTCTCCCGGCCGAGTCGTGTAGGAGCATCTGTCGATGAAACCAGACAAGCCCAAAACACCGCCTGTATTGGACTGCGCCGCAGAACCACAAGAGCCGAAGTATGGCGACTTCCTGCTCGTGGACATTCTGCGCCCGGACTGGCGGCACTTCTTCACCCGCTACCGCACCGACCTGATCGGTTTCGTAGTCATCAGCGCGATCGTTGCCTTCATCATCGTGGCCACCAAATGGCTGGCCATGATCGGGGCCGACGCCGCCCGCCAGACGGGGGCCGGTTGACGGCAGACTGATATGAAGGTTCATCCGCTCGACATCGCAGTCATTGCCGCGTACCTGGTCGTGATGTTCGCGATCGGCCTGGTGTGCTACCGGCGGGTCAAGACGCAGAAGGACCTTTTTCTCGGCGGGCGCAGGTTCGGCAAGTTCATGATGGCGTTCCAGAGTTTCGGCATCGGCACGCACTCCGAGCAGGTGGTCGCCGTTGTGGGGCAGTGTCATTATCTTGGGCTGGCTGGAATCTGGTGGCAGTTCATGTGGCTGTTCGCCACGCCGGTTTACTGGCTGAGCCACCCCCTCCTGCGTCGGATGCGTATGACGACCTCCGCCGACTACTGGTCGGAACGCTTCGGCCCCGGTCTCGGCATACTGGCCGCAACCCTCGGTCTGGTTCAGGTTGTCTTCACCATGGCTACGCTGCTCAAAGCCATGTGTGCGGTGCTCAACGGAGTGGTGCCCGGCGCGATCCCTGACATCTACATCATCCCCATCACTGCGGCCCTCTTCGTGTTCTATGGAGCGGCCGGGGGGCTCTATGCCGCGACGATCACCGACGTCATCCAGGGCTTGCTGATCATTATTCTGTCGCTTCTTCTTCTGCCCTACATTTTCGCCCAAACCGGCGGCATGGCGGGTTTGCACCGGATACTCGATCCGAGCAAGTTCAGCTACACGATCCCCGGCGAGATGAGCCCCTTTTACATCGCCATGCTCTCGCTGAACGGACTGATCGGGTGTTACACCATGCCGACCAGCATGACCAACCTGGGCTCGGGTCGAAACGAATGGGACGTCCGCGTCGGGGTGATGGCCGGCACGCTCATGAAGCGGTTCTGCACGGTGGCATGGGCGTTCCTGGGTCTGGGGGCACTGGCCCTGGCCCCTGCTCTCCCCGACAGCGAGCACGCCTTCGGCTGGCTGATTCGAAGTCTGCTGCCGCACGGGCTCATCGGACTCATGATCGCCGCCATCATGGCCGGGGTCATGTCCATCTGTTCGGCCCTGATGCTGTCGGGCTCGGCCCTGGTCACCCGCAATCTGTACGCGGCCCGTCGGCCACACTGTTCGGAGAATCATTATCTGCGGGTCGGACGGCTCGCCTCTGTGATGGTGGTCCTCGCGGCCACGCTCATCGCGTTTTCTCTGCCGAGCGTCCTGACCGGGCTCAAAGGACTCTGGGCAATCGGCGCCCTCATGGGCGTCGCCTGGTGGGCCGGGGTGATCTGGCGTCGGACGACGGCCGCCGCAGCGTGGGTCAGCAGCATTCTCACCTGCGCAGCCTACGCAGCGACCCTGCTATTCAACCGCCTGAACGACCACGTACCCTCATTACAGGGAATCCGCGACCTTAGGTACCCTGAGCAGATCGCCATCTACCTCGGCGTCGGCCTTGCCGCTCTGGTGGTCACCAGCTACCTGACCACGCACGCCGACCCCGTGAAAGTCCGGCGCTTCTATCGTAAGATGCGAACGCCGACGACGCAGGCAAGCGAGTTTGACGCTGAGGATTGAGAAGAAGCCCTGGGAGATGGCGACTGATGGCCGACTATGCCTTCTGCATCATGGTTGGGATGCTGGTGATGGCCATCCTGTCAGCGGGAGGAGCCTTGGCCGTAGCGGTTTTTGCGGCAATCCTCGTCGCGAAGCCGAACACGCGGCGCGTCGGTATTCGCATTCTTCTTGCCGGCCTTCTCGGAGTCCTTCTCACCGACTCGCTGGTCTTCCTTGCCAGGGAGAACCCCGCTGCTATTGAGCATCTCCCGCAGTGGACATGGTTCCTCAGCACTCCTTTCATCTGGGCCTTTCTAACGCCACGGCCCGCGTTGGCGTATGCTACCTCCAGTATCTTTGGCTTCGCGTGGGCGGGTGGCGTTGGCTCTCTGGTGGCGATCTTCTCTGGGATCAGGCATCTGATGAGAAGACCTGCACCGGTTTCATCATCGTGACAGTGCCTTTGGACGCATGTCTGGTCAGAATGGAAGCTCGGCTGGGCCGCACGATCACCGCAGCCAGAGACGGTCGTTCCGGAGTCGATCGCATCCGGAGACCACTCCAGCATACTCATTCGAGCGCGGCTACCGGCCTCCGGTGCTGGCCAGCGAGGAATCTTGCGGGCGTGGAGGCAGCCAATGCATATCCGTCAGTGTCGCTACGATGAGTGATGTGAACTTGCGGGCCCCCTGGGGCGTGAGGTGGCATTCATCCATGAAGTCGGTTGTGTCGTCCAGGCCGGCCTCGGCTCCGTCGCGCCATCGCACATAGGCAACACTGCCGTCCGCCATCGCGGAAACCGCGGCATCGAACTGTGCCAAGCGTGTCTGTCCGACCTGACTACCGTATCTGGTCCGGTGGACGACCGTTGCCCCGGGCATGGCCACCAAAAGGACCTTGGTCCCGGCCTGACGCCATTGATCCACCAGTTGTTCAAGCAGGCTGATATGGAGATGTGATGATCCCTCCGGCCATCGGGCGGTAATCGGTTCATGACCAATGGTTGCGACTTGCAGCGAGGCGGGATCAACAGTCGAGACTCTCGGCAGCCAGCGACGTTGTAGGGTGGCCATCCTGGACGGCTCCCAGGCGGGGCGCAGAGCCTCCGGCCGGACATAGTCCGATTCACCACACAGGCCCAGCCCCCATGTCACCAGATCGCGGCGGTCGGAGTGATACGGCCAGACCCAATCCAGGGTCATAAGGGCGCGATCCGACCAGCGATCGGCGGCAAGTTTCTCCGAGAGAGTGCTGAATCGGTAGAAGTGGGTGAGCCTGCGTTTAACCGAGGTTTCCTGCAGCTCCGAGAGCCCCACGTTGTAGATGACCAGCCGAACATCGCTGAAGAAACCCGGATTGCGCCGCAAGAAGAGCAGGGCATCCCACGGCTGGCCCGCTTCGATGCTTAGATTCGCGACCTCGGCCGGGGCGAGGCCCGCGGCTTTCGCGATCTGCTCTTCCAGCAGGCCGTAGCGGGCCATGGAGTTGCCCATGAGCACGATCTTGGGACGCGTCTCGGCCCGGCGGATCATGTGATCTTCCAGCTCGATGTATCGCTGGTAGATGGCCGGAGCGGGAATGTAATCGAGCCGATCGGATGCGGCATACAGCGTCAACCGGAACGCGGCGCAGACGACCAGCGCCAGCACCAGCGAAGCCGTAACGCGCGGCAGGCCGGTGAGCGTGTCAAAAGCGAAAATAGATGAACGCCGCTCCATTACCGGCTCCGACGAAGGAAATCAGAATCACCGCCGCCGCCTGGGCCATCCCGCGGACGTACCAACGTGTCCGTGCCGTCAACGGGTACTCCTCGTTTGTCACCCAGCAAGGCAGATCGATCAGCAACATCAGACTCATGTAGAACGCCGTGACGAACACCAGGCGCAGTTCTCCGGCCGTCGTCGCGTGCGCAAGACCAGTCAGATAAAGCCATGCCTGATCCAGGCTTCCCGCTCTGAAGAACACCCAGCCCAGGCAGACCAGATGGAACGTGACCAACACGCGAAGCCCGAACGCCGCGAGTTGGCGCGGCGTGCGGATCTGCTCCTCCATCGGGCGAATCCCGATCAGCTTGGCCACGCTGAGATAGAGCCCGTGCAGGCCGCCCCAGATGACGAAGGTCCACGCGGCCCCGTGCCACAGGCCGCCCAGCAGCATGGTGATCATCAGGTTGCGGTAGGTGTTCAGTCGGCCGTGGCGATTGCCGCCCAGCGGAATGTACAGGTAGTCGCGCAGCCAGGTGGATAGCGAGATATGCCAGCGGCGCCAGAACTCGACGATATCCGCCGACAGGTACGGCTGGCGGAAATTGACCATCAGCTCGATGCCGAACCACCGGCTGACACCGCGGGCGATATCGCTGTATCCGGAGAAGTCGCAGTAGATCTGGACGGCGAAGAGATAGACCCCGAGAAGCAGCTTCACAGATGAACACGCGGCCGGGTCGCTGAAGATCTGCTCAACATAGGGGGCCACGGCGTCGGCGATGGCGATCTTTTTGAGATAGCCCATGAGCACAAGCTGGGCGCCGGTGGCGATCTGGCCGGGGCCGACGGTTCGCCTGGCCATGATGCGAGGGAGCAAGTTGCTCGCCCGCTCAATCGGACCGGCCACAAGCTGGGGAAAGTAAGAGACGTACAACCCGTAGTCCACGAGGCTGTCAACGGGCTTGAGCCGGCGGCGGTACACGTCGATCGTGTAGCTCAACGACTGGAAAGTGTAGAAGCTGATGCCGACGGGGAGAATGACTTTGATCGCCCAGTGCATCTGCCCCAGCCCAAACGAGGCGAGCAGATCATTCAGGCTATCCACGAAGAACCCGCAGTACTTGAAGAAGGCAAGCACACCGAGCCCGAACGAAAGGCTCAGTAACAAGAGCAGCTTCCTGCGCCGCTGTTCGGCAGTGCGATCCAGCACCCTGGCAATGTTGAAATCGACCAGGGTCGATCCGGCAAGCAGGAAGCAGAAACGCCAGTCCCAGGCTCCGTAGAACACGTAGCTGGCTGCGAGCAGCATGCGGTTCTGCCACTTGTGCGCCAAGGCGTAGTACAACGGCAGCACGACGGCCAGGAAACAGATAAAGATGAAGCTGTTGAACAGCATGCGGTTCTGGCGTTATGCGTCCTTCTTGCGCATGAACAGCAACGTCCGCGGCGAGTCCTGGACGGGAACCTGCCGCAGGACGCCAAATCGCTCCTCAAAGGCTTTAATGCACGCGCGCAGCGTGAAGTCCTGGTACAGATCCACGCGGAACTGCATGAGCTTGCGGAACATCACGTCATCGGTGGGCACGAACTCGAGGATCAGGTACTGCTTGCACAAATCGGCCAGCATGTCCCGGATCCCGGTCAGGGGCAGATTTGCGGTGACATGCAGATGATGAATGACCGCCAGGGCCAGGACACAGTCTGCCTGAATGCGATCGAGGAAACTGGCTCTTTCCCGGTTGCAGAAACCGATCGCCGGACTGGGGTTGGCAATATCGACGCACATCGGCAGGATTGGCCGGTTCTCACGACGGACCTGGCCGTACAGGCGATCGACGCAGTCAGCGTCGCTGTCGATGGCCACCACCTCGGCGCCGGCCTCCAGTGCCAGCATCGAGTAGCGGCCGGTGTTGCTGCCGACGTCAAGGACGGATGCCGGGCGGTGCTCCTCCAGGAAGCTCCGGACGTGGCGTTCCTTGGATTCTTCGGCGCGGTCCGTGTAGCTGCACGTTTCGGTGTAGGATGCCCAGTGGCCGTCGGAGCGATTCTTGCTCGCGAGGCTGCCGAGTTTCGATCGCAACCGCCGGAGATTCATGATCTGTGCGGCCGGGCTGGTTTGCCTCGACTCCAGACGACGCGGTTGAGTGTCGTCCAGCCTCGATGCGCGGCGTCCGAACCAGTAAGGCAGTGTCACATCCAGCAGAAGGCGCGGGCTGAGCAGTTCCAACCTGCTGAAGGCCCGCTGCACGCGATTAACGTCGCTGCCGTCAAGATCGGCCAGGAAGCACGATCGGAGGCTCTGCCCTTTGTAGCGGTTCAACAACAGGGGGTTGGTAAACATACGGCCGAACTGGCCGAGGGCAATCCAGACGTCCAACCGCGGCGGGCGCTCGATCGACGGGATGTCGATGAACACCGGACGGCCGCGAACAAACTGGATGTTGTAGGCTGTGGCATCCTTCAGAGAATAGCCGTGTTCGAGCAGGCGGATCTGCAGGTCGAGCGTGCAAATGCCCGCGTCGGCCAGCATGGATGGCGACCATTCGTACGGGTAGCTGATGGGGCGAATGCGTTCGTGTTGCAGAAAGCCGGCGGGCTGCGGGTAGACTTCCTCCAGCCGCCGAAGAAGATCAGGATCTTCGACGATCGAAGTGCGAACAACCAGCCCTTCGTCCATCAGTTGATTGAGAAGGCCGGAATTGACGAGTTCCCGAACGGTTCGCAGACAGTCCTCGTCAACGGCGCGAAGGATTCGGCCGTCGAGTTCGAACACGAAGCCGCTGGGGTCGCGAAACGAGCCCGGCTGCCTGACTGGTGATTCAACCTGCGGCATTCGCTCTCCCTAGCACTCGTGAAAGCGTTCCTTCGCTCCGGTCATCCGGGCGGCAGAACCGTCAGCTCCGCCGAAACACGCGCAGCAGCTTCCCGATGCCTTCGCGGAAGAAAAGACCGGCGCCGATCAGCGACCCGATCAGCAACTGCAGGAGAATCGTCCCCGAACCTGGGTCTATGTATGCGATCATGGGCCTGTACCGTCTCGTGCTACACTCGCCGGGACGTGGACCGCGATTGCCGCACGGCAACCCTGGCGCCAGCCCCCTTTTGAGAATTACTATCGTTCATCCGATAAGCCGACTGAACTTGTTTCCCCGGGCTCGGACACACCTCTGCGGCAGCGCCAACTCGCCCTGGCAACACTGAAAAAGCCCTTTCTCGCGCTTCCGTCGTTTGCCCTCGGCTCACCGGCCGGTCACCGTTTCGTGAGGAGCTATCCAAGTCACGGCATCGGTTCGCCCTTGCCTTTCGGTGCATTTTCTGACGAAGTCCTCGACCCGCCGGGGAGACGCCTGCGGACCGAGAGCCCATTGAATCAGTGGACCCAGCGTGCGATTCTCGAATCGATCCGAGATGGAAATCGAATCGCCTTGACCGGGCAGTTTGACCAGCAGCGGCACATGTGTGACCGGGGCGTCGATCTTGCCGGACTTGCGAGCCGGGTCGAATCGCCAGGAGTGGTCCGAAGTCACGATCACCAGTGCATCGTCAAATCGTTCGGCATCCTGCATGGCCTGCACGAACCGGCCGATGAGGCGGTCGAGACAGACCAGGTTCCTCGTGTACCCCTCAATATTCGGTCGGACCCATGCCGATTCGTCCGGTCCTCGGTAGCTGCCATCGGGGTTGAGGATAAACGGCTCATGCGGAAGCACGTAGTGGATGACGGCGAAGGTGGCGGTCGGCAGATCTCGAATCACCGAGAACGCATCATCCCTTGTGCGCTCATGCACGCTGAGGATCTGCCGATCGTTTATGCGGGTCTGGAGTTTGCCGTGGGCCAGAACGCTCCATGGGTCCGTCAGATACGAGACCGCATTGAAACCGTGTATCGCCGCCTGTCCCAGCGTCCCCTCTGCGCGCGGGTAGTAGCAGTAACTGCGGCAGACATCGACCTGATCGCCAAGCCACGCCGCGTATGGCAAGAAGGCACCGATCATGACCCGCCGATAGCCTCGGTCGGCAACCACCGAGAACAGGCACTCCAGCTCCGACGTCGGGATCGTGCGGTTATCGCGGTCGAAGCCGACTCGGCCGTTCTTCATCGCCGGGCGAAGGTCCGTCTGGAACAGTAGGGCCGGCATCGACTGTGCGGTGTCCTCGCCAGGCGAATGAGCATCGTGAAAGACAACGGATCGAGCCGCCAGCTCGGCGAGATTGGGGAAAGCGGGCCCCGGCGTGCCATCCGTGAAGGTCCGCTCATAGGACCACTCGTCGAAAACGAACAGATAGACCGGCGGCTTCTCGACCAGAGCAGCTTTGCTTGACACCGGCAGGACCGATGCACCGGCCAGGGGGTCGGCGGCCACCGGATAAACCGGGGCGGCCAGCAATTGGAAGGCTACGATCGGCACCGCGGGTGAGACGATCAGGCATGCCCGACCGCACCATGAGACCAGTCCCGATCCCGGCCTGGCGAAAGAATACGCCACCACGGCCACGAGAACCAACCAGAGCGTTTGCATCTCCATTCCGGTCCGGCCGATGTGCCAGCCCTGCGACTTGGCGCCGTAGAACGCCACGTTGGCCAACACGCCTGCACCGAGAGCAAGGACAAACAAGTGATGGTAGAACCGCACCAACGTCGGCCTGCCGAGCTTGCGGAGCAAACCGTCGACAAGTGTCGCAACAAGGGCCAGCGCGCAGATCATGCCCAGGAGCAGGGTCATGTCTTTTCGCTGCCACATGTGCAGGTATCGCGTCAGCTCACGAAGCGAATTGGATACGTATGGCCCAAAAAGCAGAAACACCGCAACCAGCGAGGCAATGAACCGGAAGACCACAGACTTCACGTTTGTGCAGGTGCGTGCTGAGTTGTCCATTGGAACACCCGTGGCTTCCTTGCTCACGTCGATATCCATTGAGGGATACCCGCGGTCTCTCGCCACCGGCGGGAAATCAGGCACTATTGTCTCGCACGGGCATCTCCACTGATCTGGCCGGTGACAGACGAGCAGCGGTGATGCGTTCGCGGCGTTCCCTGACCTCCGTAGTCAGGAAATCAAGCACATCCGGCACCGGGCGAGGCATGCGCTGGAAGCCGATCCGTTCCTTCGCCACGTACATGGGCCGTGCTCGGACTTCTCGGTAGATGCGGGACATGTACTCGCCAACCACCCCCAGCCCGATGAGCTGGATCCCACCCAACAGCCCCATAGCGGCGCCCAATGTGAGAATCCCGCTCGCGCCTGCGACCGACCATACCCCCGACACATTTAGCGCGAGGACAACCAAAGCGGCCACGGAAATCAGGCAACCGGTAATGCTCACCGCCTTGAGTGGGGCATCGGAGAACGACAGAATGCCGTCCATCGCCAGGCGCAGCAGCCGGCGAAACGTGTACTTCGTTTGGCCGGTGTGCCGGGGTTCGCGGTCGTATTCAACCTCTGCCTGCCGGAAACCCACCCAACTCCGCAGTCCGCGAAGGAATCGGGTTCTTTCGGGAAGGCTGTTCATCTCATCCAGTGCGCGACGATCCATCAGGGCGAAATCGCCCGTGTCGAGCGGAATGGCAATTTCGCTCACCTGCCGCAACAGTCGGTAGAAGCTGAAGTAAGCGGCTTTCTTGAGGGTGTTGTCGCAACGACTGCGACGACGGGCAAAGACGACCTGATACCCGCTTCTCCACTTGTCGATCAGGTCCGGAATCACCTCGGGGGGATCCTGCAAATCGCCGTCCATCGTGATGACCGATCGGCCCGTAGCCGCTTCCAGGCCCGCGCACAGAGCAGCCTGGTGACCGAAGTTGCGCGACAGGAACACGCCCTTGACGGCCCCGTCCTGCAAGTGGAGATCGTGGATGATGTCAGCGGTACGATCGCGGCTGCCGTCGTCGATGTAGATGATCTCGTAGGGAATCGCCAGCCGCTGCATGACCGCGCTCAGACGCAGGTGAAGCGTCGGCAGGCTCTGCTCCTCGTTGCAGAGTGGAATGACAACCGAGCACTCGAGAGCCACTGGGGCCCCCCTTCCTCTGTAAGCAGAACCGCTCTCACTCACAGGGCTGTGGGCCCTGCCTCTCAAGCATCGGCGAGTTTCCGGACCACGTTAAGCTAAATCCGTGCCGCGGGCAGAGTTATCAGACGTTGCACGAGCGTCAAGATGAACCCTGGCTGAGCAACAGTCGCCTTTCCATGCAACCGATATTATGGGACGGCAACGAGAAAGGGTTCATCAAGCACCGGCGGCAACATGAGCACGGTCACACGCCACATCAACCTTCAAGTCCGCGGCCTGGCGCCGCCCATGGTGGGTATCCGCGCCGGCACGTTCGTTCTGGTGACCGCGTTCATCGCGGTGTGGCTGGTCTCGCTCAGCCGGAGCATCTTCGACCCGATCGGGTTCGACCAGGCGCTCTACCAGTACATTACCGACCGGGTGATGCTCGGCCAGCGTCTGTACATCGACGTCTGGGACCAGAACACGCCCGGCATCATCGGGATTCATTGGCTGGCGACGGTCCTGGTCGGCAGAAGCCCGATGGCACTGCGCCTCTTCGATGCCATCTGGCAATGTGCGACCATTGCTGCGCTGGTGGCTCTGGCGGTCCGCGACGGGCGGCGCTGGCAAGCCGGGTGGCTGGCGGCGATTCTGTACGTCCTGGCTTACTATGGCTTGGGCTACGTGCATACTGCCCAACGGGAAGGCTTCGCGGTGCTTCCGCTGCTCCTGGCCGTTCATGCCCTCGCCCCTGCGACTCGATATGACCTCGCGCCTCGTGTTCTCGCTCTTCGACATGTTCTGGCAGGAGCGTTCTGTTTCTGCGCATTCGCCATCAAGCCACCGCTCGGCCTTTGTTTCGGAGTGCTGTGGCTCATGATACTGGTGCGTTGGCTTGCCCCGCTCCTGCGTCCGGCTGCACCACTCCTTCAGAACGGCGCTTCACCGCTCCAGCAATTCTGCCCTGGCGCAGCCTTGGGCGAAACGAGGCAGGAGAGCCGATTCTCGATCGCACGCTTGTCAGAATCCGCCGAGAAAAGAGCCTTGTTCTCGCTGAGCCTCGGATTTGTCGTCTCGGCGGCCCTGGCGGTCGCGCTTGTGCATCACCTTGGCTGGTGGAGCGGCCTTTGGCGAACCCTAACGCGTCAGGACATAGCGGGTTACATCCGCGGGCCGCAACTGACCCGCGAGTTGATGCCTTGTCTTTTGATCGGTGCAGTCTGCATTGCGGGCATCGCTCTGAGCACGCGCGCACTCCGAGCCAAGAGTCATGCAGGCGCAAGCCTGGGCCTTCGGGACCTTGCCGCACCGGTCATGGGCGGCCTGGCCGTTTTCGGGTTGCTGCTGACCATCCAGCGATGGCCGGAATGGCAACAGACGTTCCTCAAGACCGCCGGAGTGCTCGTGCCGGCGGGCGGGGCAATGCTCCTGGCCCGGTGGGGTGAGAGGTCGCGGATATGGCAGATGATGGCTCTTCTGGCGCTTGCATCACTGGCCGCGATCCTGTGGCAAGGCCACTTCGCGCTCTATCAGTTCCCGCCGTTGCTGGCGTGCGGGGCATATCTCGCGGCGGCGGAGATCTCGGAGCGGTTTCCCCGTTTCTGCGAGATGGATAAGGCGGAGCGCGTGTGGATTCTGGTCTGCCTCGGTGCGGTGATGCATCTGGCCGCCGGAACCTGGGGATGGACGATGACCTTCTACGGCCGCGCCCCGTACATCCTCAGCGGCACGACGCTGATGCAGCATTACACTAAGGTCACCGCGAACAAGCCGAGCTTCCCGACCTACGAGACAAGCTCCGCAGCGGCGGCTCGTGTGCGCGAGTTGACCAGCGAGACCGACCCGATCATTTGCCTGGTCGATGAGCCGCGGCTTTACTACCTGGCTCAGCGACCGCCGGCGTATCCGCTGCTGCGTACCCAGATCTGCTACAGCAACATGTTTCCCGCCTTGTTTGAGGCCATCGGAACACAACACCCCAAAGTGTTGCTGGCCCGTCTTCCGGACGGCGCACGAGGCACCGGCGATGTCAAGGCAGCCGAAGCCGCCGTCCTGGCCGGCTTGGAAAGCTACTTCGGCCCGTCGGCCCGAGTTGTTCGCGAAGAATACTCGCTGACGGAAGTCGTCAACGGCGACCTGTGCATCCTGCAGCGGCAATCGCGTATCAGTAGTATCGTGGATCGTTGACCACGCCTTCGTCACTGATCAGAACGGACAGCACCGGGTCCTTGAGCACATCTTCAACGAGCATGGGCTGGCCGTCAACGAGCATCACTCGTTTGACCAGTCGAATTCCGTGGCTGTAGTCCATGTAGGTGATTGTGTGGCCCAGATACAGAGGCTGGATGGGCTGACCGTTGAGCTGGTGCCATCCGTAGATGGCCACCTTGCCGGGATGCGTGGCCAGTTGAACGGTGACAACCACGTCCTTCTTGGTGCCAGCAATGAGCGTGCCCAGCGAGGCCCCGGCGGCGATCCGCTGGCCTTCAATGTAGGTGTTGCTCATGTTGAACACCTCCACCGATTCGATGTTGTACACAGACGGGCTGTAGGGGTGCGGGGCCAGCTTGCACGGTGCGGCCGACCAGATGTCGTTGACCATCTTGCGGGTCGGCATCGTGCACTGGAATGCGTCGCCAATGGCTTGAGCGGTCAGCGGCCCCATCGGGAAACGAACGGAGTCTGCGTCTGATCCGATCGCCAGATAATCCGGCATCGCGAAGTAGGTCGCCGTGTGCTCAACGGAAGCAATCGTCGCCGTAACGGTAACCGGCACGAAACTCCTCAGAAACTCGGGGATGTTTCCGGCGGTCATCTCGGCCAGGATCATCTGCTCGCGCGTGGCCTTCGGAATGCTCCAGACCTGCTGTACGAACTGGCTGCCGGTAACCGCTCCGGCAGGCCGAGGCGGGATGGGGCTGGAGAGGCATCCGGAGGTGGACGGGACGTCCGGGCCGCTCAGACAATGCTGCAGCACGCCGAAGTCCGCTTGATCCACATCGAGATCGCCGTCGAAATCGGCCCAGTGGCAGGCTTCGGCCACCGGCCCTGCGTCCGCGCCGGTGATGCAGGCCCAGAAGATCGCCAAGTCGCTGCCGTCGACGTCCTGATCGCCGTCGAAATCCGTATTGACCGGCATGTCACCGGCCAGGACGAACCGGACTGCATCGGCAATCACGACGTCGCCACTGGCCACGTTGTTGAGCCGCACATAGCCGCCCGTTCCGGCGGCAAAGGGATAGGAACCCAGCGAGAACCATTGGCTCCCGCTTGTCTGCTGATTGACGAACACAGTGACCGGGTCGCCAACACCGTGTATGACAAATGGCGCGTTCGTCGCCCGGTTGGCACCTTCAACGTACCAGACGAAGACCTCATAGGTGCCCAGCGCGGGGAGACTCGGACGCCATTGGACCTCTCCAGTCGGGCTCCCCGCAACAGCGGCCCGCCATCGATAATCGGTCCCATAAGGCGTCGCCGAGGTGCCGGTCATCCATGTTCCGCTGAGAATCGTGAAACCCGAGTCGCTGTTGTCGACGACAATCTCAACGGATCGGGCAGCAACAGACAGCGGCAGCAGCAGCGACATCAATAGGATCGCTATATGACAATCACTCGATCTGACAACCATCGGGTTTTCTCCATGTTGACCCCATTCTAGCACGGATGGCCTCTGGCCCAAAGGTATTTGCTGTTTGAAGGGCCGACAACACCCGAACCACCTGCGGTCTGCGTCTGAAATGCTGAATCAACCTGGCTCGGCAGGTCCCCGTCATCGTCGTAGGTGAACGACTCGGCCAGACCGAAGTGCAGCCACAAGAAGCACAAGAATCACAAAACAAGAACGATGCTCAGCCTCCGCCTCTGCGTCCCTCTGCGTCCACTGCGGTGGCAATCGGCGATTGGACTGTTCGGCCATTCGACTGCTCGAAGGAAGCGTTCAGCATTCGGCCGTCCGCTGGTCCCAGATTCCCATTCCGCTGGTCCCGGATTCCCATCCGGTACGTGTTTGGCGGGCCGGGGTCTGGCTCCTTTTTGCCTGACGCGGTTCGCAGGGTGACCCGGGGAAGGTCAACGAGGCCATCTGGCACGATACCATGCAGGGGAGCCCGCAAAAAGGTGCCTGACCCGCTCTCTTGCACGCTAAACACGTACCCATCCGGGACCCCCGGGTCGACGATTCCCATCGTCATTCACGCGGGAATGCGAGAAGGATTCGCTACTGACGGCCGACCACTTCATTCCAACCGCCGAGTACGCCGAGAACGCGGAGAAACATGGGCGTCTTTTGCCACCTTCACGGACAACGGCTTCTGACCCCTTTTCCGATACAACAACCCGCGGTGCGATTGATCGCATCAGGAACCATATTCAGATCTTCTCCCCACACTCCGAGCAACGAGGTTCCGTTATCCCTCTAAGGATGTATCCGCACTTCCGGCATCGTGTCTCTCCGTCCAACTGACGGGTACTCCAGAAGCGCGTCAGCAAGCCAAACAACCCCAAGGTGACAATTCCGAAGGGGAGATGCTGACTCGCCGCAAGCACTACAATCGCCAATGGTCGATGAAGCCACTGGGGAAGACCTAACTGGCGGAGATAGCCTAGGGAACCGAGGACAAGCTGGGTTTCCCCATGCTTAGACAGGTAGAGCACGCCAACCTCGATCAAAGTCGCACCTGCCAGAGCTAGCGTCGCTCGGCAGAACCAGTGTCTGAGTCTGCTCATTGCACCGCCCTCCCGCTTGTCGCCCTCCGTTCGACAATGCAATTCATCGGCCACTTCTCCATGTCCACCGCGTTCCGTTAGGTCACGAGCCTCCGGCGAATCCCTCACGCAGGTGTTCCATGAAGAACAGCGATGCACCGTCATTCGGGAGACAACTCGCTCAGTTCTCCTCTCGTCTCCTGCTCCATCCTACAGATGCAGGGAATGTAGACGGCAGATCAGCGGTCGTCAAGTTGTCTTCGGGACTGTTCTGCGATCTTGACGATTTGCTTGCGAGGCACTGAACCCCAGCGTTGCATACGTGCTTGTTTAGCGGGCCGGGGTCTGGCTCCTTTTTGCCTGACGCGGTTCGCAGGGTAACCCGGGGAAGGTCAACGAGGCCGGCTGGCACTGTGCCATGCAGGGGAGCCCGCAAAAAGGTGCCTGACCCGCTCTCTTGCACGCTAAACACGTACTTGCATACGGCAACGCTGGGGAATGAAGGAATGGCGAATGCGAAATTGAGAACGAGGCTTGCCCTGCCGGGAACGGCGAAGAGCACTGGTGGCGGCGTTCCGGCGCAAGCCAGGAAACCCGAGAAGAAAGCCGTTTACAGGGCTCCATCCGATGATCCCAGGTCGGGTTTTATGCAACTGAAGGGTCAACCTGGCTCGGCAGGCCTCAGCTGCCTTTGGCAGCTCCGACCGTGTCCTGCTACGCGAACGCTTCGCTGCGAGGTTATACTGCAACGGGATCAGACATCGCGATAAGACCTTGGAGGCCGTCGGTGCCCGCACATCCCGTCCAACGTTTCTATCGGTACCAGGCCGGCGTCTACGACCTGACCCGTTGGGCGTTCCTCTACGGTCGTCGACGGGCAATTGACTTGCTCGAAATCCGGCCGGTGAGCCGCGTGCTTGAGATCGGCTGCGGAACGGGACTGAACTTCAGGCACATCGTCAGCCGCCTCGATCCGGCCCAGGGGCGCGTTGTGGGTGTTGATTTCTCCGAGCACATGCTTGGCCGTGCGGCGGCGCGCGTTGCATCGTGCGGATACGCGAACCTGACTCTGTTCCGGGCCGACGCCGAGAGGCTGGCTCTGGACGAACAGTTCGATGCGGTGCTCTTCGCCTACAGTCTGTCGATGATCCCCAACTGGCAGTCAGCCCTGGAGCGGGCATGCGAACACCTCAGCCCCAGCGGGCGAATGGTGGTGCTCGACTTCGGGCGTTTCGATCGCTGGGGCCCGTTGAAGAAGCTTGCCCGAGGCTGGCTGCGCTTGAACCACGTGGAGACCGGACGGCCATACGAAACGAAGCTGGCTGAGTTGCTCACCAACTTGAGGGTCGAGTCGCATTTCGGCGGCTACTACTTCATCGCCGTCGGACAGAAATGATCAGAACATGTCGCCGTGATGAAAAACGGCTACGGAAATCAAGGCATCGGCCGGGGCCGACCCCGCCTGCCCCTCCAGGTTACCAATGACCAGCGCCGGAGCGGACCGCGAACGGGATTCAAATCCGTATTCCCAGAACCGGCCGTGAAGATCGGAACGCCCGGCGGTGCAGATGAGATAATCGGCTCCATGATCATCTGCCAGCCTGAGAGCCGCGCAGATGAGCGTGTGCATCACCGTGTCGTCACCAGCCGCGACGGTCAGTTCCTCAAGATACGCGAGACGCCGCGCCTGCTGCTCGTCAAAGAAGACCATGGCCGCCCCGAGCAGCTCACCCTCCCTGCGTCGAAGGAGCAACGCACGGATGTTCTCCGCCTCGGGATGCCGCACGTACCGCCAATCGAGGTACTCGCGGCTGCGTGCGATGGCGAAGCTGAACGGGGTCGTGCGCGTGTGCAGCGAAGCAGCCTCCAGAATCAGCGGCGCCATGCCGATGTCCAGTCGACAACCGGGCGCGATCGGCAGAGCCGGCCGATGCCTGCACAGACCGTATGCCACGGCGAGCACGTTTTTTCCGACGACGCCCAGCAGGCCGGTCATAAGCCGTCGCACCACGCGATTCGCTCCGCCTCGACAGGTGCGAATCTGCTGCACAAGCGACGTCGATGCGCGGAAGAATTCACGTGTCCAATCCACCGGCCTGCAGCCGAACCGCCCGAAAACCGCACCGGTCCTCTCGTTGGCCGTTGTGGCCATGTGCAGGCAACCGCTGGTTCCCTCGAAGAAGGCCTGAGCGAGTAGCAGGCCGGCAAACGTACTACCGACCTTCAGCGCATCTTGTGACACGACATAGTCCGCCCCGATGACGCCGACGGCAGACCGCCCCGCCGCAATCACGGGCAGATACACCGCCCCCAGGTTCCCCACCACTCGTTCGCCGTCTGCCAGGACCCATCCGGCCGGACGGTCCTCACGGAAAGGGTTGTCACGGTACTGCCAGTTCCACCTGGCGAGCCATCTCTGATGGTCGGCGGGGATATCAGGCAGTTCAGCAACCAGCAGTTTGTGCAGCGAGACTGCGTCTTCGGGCCGGACCGGCCGGGGTTTCACAGATGATCGCGAAGACTCGTCAGCCATGTGCGATGCGGCCCAAACAATGTGCCAGCAACGGCAGAAACGTCAGGGACGTATTGCCTCGATGCACGACTTGGCGGCATTCAGAGCAGTTGCGGCCTCCCAGCCATCCATCAATCCGTGATCATACGAAAGCGTGAGCGTCATCACCGGAACGGAAACAGGCCGGCCTTCCTCCATGCGAACCTCATCGTGAACGGCTCCGGCCGTCAGGATTGCGGATTGCCAGGCATTCTGCAGACCCACGTGGAAGCGGACCGGATGATCGCTGAGCACGGAAATCGTCATGCACGCCCGGGACATCTCGGCGACCGCGAGGTTGCCTCGAAAGACGGCCATGCCCAGCCGAGCACATTCCTTCGAGAGATCATCGAGACCTAGACGATCAACGGCACGTATCACCGGCGTGAACAACCGGCCATCACCGCTTCGGGCGGTGAATGCAACATCGACGTCACGATACGAGTATGCGTGCCCGCCAAGACGAAACTGCCTGAGCCTGGGCTCGGCGGCAATCGCAGCGGCGGCAGCGTGCAGCAGGACCGGTATCGGCCCGGTCATCACGCCAGCCTTGCGCCGCGACTCGATCCAGTCGGCCGCGCCCTTCGCGCAGACGTCCATCGCCACGTGGGCCACAACCAACTGCGACTGCGTCCTGGCCAGGTGCTCGCCGATCGATCGAAGATGATCCGGCAGCGGCCCCTGATCGACGACCTTGTCCTTGAGCGCCGGCGGCAGACTGAGGACACCGTGGGCGGTCGTGGCTTTGACGGCCGGCGCGACCAACCCTTTCTGGGTAATGAATCGCTCAACGTCGGATCGGCGAACCCGCCCGGAGGCGGGCACCGCAGCCAGATCGAGCCCGTACTTGCGGGCCATTTCGATCGCCCCGGCCGTCGCATCGACTGCACCGACACGCAGCGATTCGGGTGCCGATCCTCCCGACGGCTGCGCTGAAGCTTCATTGTCTTCGGCGATGAAAGCATCAATGGCCTCGATGGACGGCCCGATGTAAGCGAACACCTGGCCGATCGCGATCACGTCACCGACTTCGGCGGCTTGCTTCACCGCGCCGGCTGCCGGAGATGGAACATCACCCACAGCCTTGCTCGTCTCGATCTCACATAACGGCTGGTCTACCGCTACCTCCTGGCCGTCGGCGACGTGCCAACCGATAAGAGTCACCTCTTCGTCATTGACGTTGACTTGAGGCATGCGCACTGCCAGAACTGACTGAACAGAGCCACTCACGGATCAGACTCCTGCAAAGATCAGAGCACGTGCCGCGCGGGGTGACCGCAGCCCGCGACGACCACTAACCCGTTTCGGACCAACACCCGCCATTGTAGCTGCGGACTTGGGCCGTGTCAGCAACCGACAACTCTGACCATTCGAACTGTGGGTGCGCGACAGTCTGGGCAGCTCTTTCGGAACCCCAAGCGTGAGCGAGGGGCCCTTGACCGACCTTTGCAGGTCGGTCAAGGCCACGCCAGGCCGCAACGCGGCCAACACCACGCGAGGACCGCTCCCTTACGGTCGCGGTTCTGAAAGAGCCCCTTGAAAGAGGGGCGCATCGCTTCCGTGCCACACCTGTCATGAGCCCGCGCTGGCTCCTCGAGCCGCCTCGGCAAAGGCCTGGAGGTTCTCGCCCGGCGTGCCGGGCGGGATGTCGCAGCCGCTGCTCAGGATCCACCTGGCGTCGGAGACGGCCTGACACAGATCGAGCGTCTGCGTCCTGACCTTGGCCACG
>CAZTQK010000071.1:0-19317 GCA_964615635.1 uncultured Planctomycetales bacterium | reverse complement strand
CGTCAGGCAAAAAGGAGCCAGACCCCGGCCCGCTAAACACGTACGTATGCAACGCTGGGGTGTGTTGTTGCAGGGCCGCCACGAAGGGCTTTCGCATCGCGGCCCGAAGCGATTACAATTCCGCGTCATGAAATGCATCGATCTGAAAGACAGTCGTGTGGTAGTGATGGGTTTGGGCCGGTTCGGTGGCGGGATCGGAGTGACCCGCTGGCTGGTGTCGCAGGGGGCCCAGGTGACGGTGACCGACAGGGAGTCGGCTGAGTCGCTTGGCGGCAGCGTCGGGCAACTGGGCGATCTGCCGGTAACGTACCACTTCGGGGGGCACCTGGATTCGGATCTCGATGCTTGTGACCTTCTGGTAGTCAGCCCGGCGGTCAATAAGGCGAAGTCGGAGTATGTCCGCAAGGCCGTCGAACGCGGAATCCCGCTCAGCAGCGAGATGAACCTGTTCGTCGAGCGGTGTCCCGCGCGGCGCATCATCGGGATCACCGGTTCGGCGGGCAAAAGCACCACGACGGCAATGATCGGTTCGATTGCGACGGCGTGCGCTCAGGCGCGTCTTGTACCGGCCGTCTGGATGGGGGGAAACATCGGGCATTCCCTGCTGAATGATCTGGACCGGATGACCGCTGATGACCTGGTCGTGCTCGAACTGTCGAGTTTTCAGCTCGAAGACGTCGAGAGGGTGCGATGGAGCCCTTCCCACGCCATCATCACGAATATCAAGCCCAATCACCTGGATCGCCATGGGACCATGGAGGTGTACACCGCCGCCAAGATGAACATCGTGCGCTTCCAGAAACCCGGCGGCGTCACTTTCGTCAGCGGCGGTGATGAACCGCTGGCGGATGAAGTGCGAAAGGCCGGTGGCGGCTTGCGTCTGCAGCGATTCCAGTTCGATACGGCCTTCAGGGACGTTCTGCGCGTGCTAGGCCGGCACAACGAAGAGAACGCCGCCGCCGCCATCGCCGTAGCCCGGTCGCTGGGGATATCTGATGATCTGATTGCCCACGGCCTGTCACAGTTCATGGGCTTGCCGCACCGTTTGGAGCTGGTCGGCGAACACAACGGCGTGCGTTACTACAACGATTCGAAGTCGACGACCCCCGAATCGACGCTGATCGCACTGAACGCCTTCTCCGTTCCTGTGGTCATGATGATCGGCGGCGGTGATAAAGGCATGTCATTCGACGAAATGTGCCGGCAGATCGTGCGGAAGGCCAAAGGGGTGGTCTGTTACGGTGCGACCGGCCCCAAGCTGTTCGAGCTGTCCGAGCGATTCGCCGCCGGGTTGTCGCCCTCGGCACAGGTGCGGAAAGCCGGCGACTTCGAAGAAGCGATGACGACCGCCAAGTCGATGGCCCGCCCCGGCGAGGTTGTGGTCATGTCCCCGGCCTGCACCAGCTACGACATGTTCACCAACTACGAGGAGCGGGGGGAGCGGTTCCGCGAGATCGTGCAATCCTTTACAGGTTGAATAAGCTAGATGGTAGGTCTAATAACATAGTATAATATCCATACTCTCAAAAGCATTCTTCGTACGGGCGTCCGATCAGGCAGGCAGATCGCTCCTCCTGTTGCGGCCAGCGCGCTCGGCCTTTCGCTCGCCGAGCGGCAAGACTTGCCGAATACCGGCAGAAGCTGCGCCCTCGTCAGCGGGGCAGGCTGAAAAGCAGCTCTCGAATTTATCCAAATTAACAATTCATGTAAAGCCTTGCCCGTAAGCGACTTGCGTGCGAAGAAGTTGTTCTGGCCCTGCTGGCAATTTGCGTGCCGGATTCTCCTGGCACGCCCTTTGACAGAAGGGGGGCGTGCGTGGGTACGCCCGCGCGGAGGCGGTCTGCGGTACGGCCGCCCGGCGTGCTGTGTGAGGTGAATCAGTCGCGTGCGATGGGTGCATGAGGCAACGGAGTGCCGGACCAGGCCCACGGATTGGGCCACCCTCGGCACGCGAATCATCCAGGCAGCGGCCGTGGCCGCCGCGGTCCACATGGCTGAGCGGCTCCGGGTATCGCCGCCGGCAGCCGATCCGGCTTCTCTTGACCCGAAGGTCGGATCGGGAGCAGACGGGAATGAAGAGTGAAGCGAAGAGTAGGCAGGAGGCCTGAGTAGGGCGGAGAGATTGTCGAGGACGGACGCGGACTGAGCAATGGTATACGGAATCTACCAATCTGCGGCAGGCATGATCGTGAACCAGTACCGCCAAGCGGTGCTGGCGAACAACCTTGCCAACCTCGACACGGTCGGCTTCAAGCACGATCTGACGATCGTGCGCGAGCGGCAGGTGGAGACCGCCGAAGACGGGCTGAGCGGTCGGCTGAGCGATCGCATGCTCGACAGGATGACCGGCGGGTCGTTGGTTGCCCCGACGGTCACATCCTTTGAGCAAGGCCAGATCCAAGTCACCGGCAGTCAGATGGATGTGGCCATTGACGGCAACGGTTTCTTCGCCGTCAACGACGGCGACAAGACGCGGTACACGCGAGACGGGCGATTCAGCATCAACGCGAACGGATTGCTGGTGACCGCCGGAGGCCGGCCGGTGCTGGACGAGCAAGGCCGGACGATCGCGGTGCCGGAAGAGGCGCGAGGCCGAATCGTCATCGACGCGGACGGCTCGGTTCAATCGGGCGGCGAGGTTCTGGGCAGGATCGGCCTGGTTGACTTCCAGGACCGGGCGCGGCTCTGCAAGGTTGGTTCGAACATGTTCGATGCCGCCGGAGCGCAAGCCGAAACGATCTCTCCGCGGCTGAGGACGGCTTCGTTGGAGTCGTCCACCGTCGATCCTACCAAGGCCATGGTGGCAATGATCGAGGTGTCTCGGGCTTACGAACTGAACGCGAATCTGGTGAGCATGGCTGACACGACGCTGGGTCGGGCGGTGAACGACATCGGCCGGATCCAGTAGGTCTTGAAAGGGTGAGCTGAACTCATGGGTATCAGTGCGATGCATGCCGCCGCGACGGGGATGAAGGCGATGGACACGAAGCTCAACGTCGTGGCCAACAATATCGCCAACATCGGGACGGTCGGTTTCAAGCGGTCGCGCACCAACTTCGAAGACCTGATGTACCAGACTCTCCGCGAGCCGGGCATCAAGGACATCAATGACGAGCCCAACCCGTACGGGATCCTGGTCGGCCTGGGGGCTGCGGTCTCCGGAACACAACTGGATTTCACTACCGGCAGTGCTGAGCAGACCACCAAGGCCCTTGACGTGATGATCCAGGGGGAAGGCTTTTTCCAGGTCACAACATATTACAACGGCGAGGAGATCACGGCGTATACGCGGGCAGGCAACTTCTTCCGCAACGCCAACGGCCAACTCGTGCTGGGCAACACCGACGGATCGTTGCTGGAGCCGCCGATCACCTTGGGCGAGGACGATAGAGACCCCGAGATCGATGCGGCCGGTCGGGTGACGGCCCTCCAGGGCGCGAATACGGAACGAACCGAGGTCGGACAGATCGAGATGGCCCGGTTTGTCAATCCCGAAGGGCTCAAGAGCATCGGCAAGAACCTGTACATCGAAAGTGATGCCTCCGGTCCGCCGATCACCGGCAACCCCATGGAGAACGGCATGGGGAGTCTGCTCAACCATACGCTGGAGATGAGCAATGTCGAGCCGGTTCGCGAACTCGTGGACCTGATTTTCACGCAGCGGGGCTTTGAACTGAACTCCCAGTCGATTCAGGGGGCCGACGAAATGCTGCGTGTGGTAGCGAACCTGAGGCGTTAGGGGTGAAGCGAAAGTCGCCGTAGTGAACGCGGTGACGGCGGCGGGCAACGGAGGCCGGCCGCGAAGGACGTGACGGAGCACGGTGAATCAGAAATGGCAGAGAGGTGGTAACAGAGCACGGGTGACAGTCGGTAGCGGGTACAGGGAGTGAGTTGCCCGCGGAAAACCCTTGCGACGCGGAGGTCGTCGATGCAGGATGCAGCAAGGACAATTCGATGCGGCGTGAAGCGGCGAAGTGATTGCCGCGGCCGGTGGGTCGGTCGGTGCGGAGCGGCCTGCGGCCTCGCGGCGGTGCTGTCGACGTTTGCGTTGGGAGCCGACGTCACATCACAGCCGGCGACGGGCGATCTACGCCCCAGCCAGGAAATCACTGTTCGGTTGCACGGTACGGCAATCGTCGCTGCTGAGCAGGTTACCCTGGGCGACATTGCCGAAGTTCGCGGCGACCTCGTCGGCCTGGCCGGCTCCTGTCCGATCATCCTTTCCCCCAAGCCTGGTTACTCGCTGTCTCTCAGTATCGATGACGTCCAGAAAGCCCTGTCTGACCGGGGGGCGAATCTGGCGCATTGGACCTTCCGCGGCAGCAGCCGCTGCGCGGTCACCAGGCCGGTTCGTCGAGAGATCGGCCAATCCACACTATCTCAGCGTCGTGATGATCGTCCGGCGGCCCCCAACACCTCGCCGGGACTGCCGGGCCGAGCGGTCCCAACGTTGCCGTCCGATACGGCGCCGATCAACCCTGACACGCTGGGCGGGTCGATGCAACTGCACATGCAACAGCGGCTGGCGGACCTAGGCGGCACGCCCGTTATCCAGTTCCCCAAGGCCCTGTCTCAGCAATTGGAGCTGTCCAAGCCCACCTATGAGTTCCGCGTCACCTGCCGAGGCAATGATCTGCTCGGCCTGGTGCCGCTCGATGTGACCATCATCGATTCCAACAAGCAAGAGCAGACGCTGCAAGTGTCGGCAAAGGTCTCATTGCGAAAGACCGTGCTGGTTGCCGGCCACTCGATCAACAAGGGCGCGGTGGTCGCGGCTTCGGACATCTCGCTGCAGGAACTGGTGTTCGATCGCGTCGAAGACATCGGCCTGGCCGACCCGGCCGCGATCATCGGGCAGCAGGCCAAGCGGTTCGTCGACAAGGGGGACAAGCTGCTGGCCAAAGACTTCGAACCGCTGCCGCTCGTTCACCGCAACGATCTTGTCACGGTACTCATCTCCAGGGGAAGCCTGCGAATCAAGGGAACGGCTCGGGCATTGAGCTCCGGCGCGTTCGGCGATGCGGTTGACGTTCGCAACGAAATGGGCGAGCGGTCCGCCGGACGGTTCTCGGCGGTGGTGGTCGGCGAAAAGACGGTTGAGGTTCCGGCTGATGATCGACCGACCTCCACGGCGCCGGCAGGAAGGGGTGCGATGTGAGGTCACGAATTGCACTGACTGTTCTTGGAGCGTGCTTGTTGACTTCGGGCGCCGTCGCCCAGAGTTCGTCGATGTGGCGGCTTCCACCTCCGGAGCATCGCCTGCGGGCGGAAATGGGGACGGAAGGCTCGGTGCCGAGTGGTTTTGCGGCGGCTCCTCCCAGGGAGGACGCGAGCCCGGCCACACGGTCCATCGAAGCCGTCTCGTTGATCGCGATTCCTCGCACGCCGCCGCGCAAGTTCAAGCCGCACGACCTGGTCACCATCATCGTCAAGCAGAAGAAGTCATACGAGTCCGAGGCCAAGCTTGACACGGAGAAGAAGTGGGACATCAACGGCAAGTTGAGCGAGTGGTTCCGCTTTTATGAGGAGCACAAGCTCGGCACCGACAAACTGAGCAACGGCCAGCCGGGGTTCAAGTTCAAGTTCAACAACAAGTATGAGAATGACGGCCAGAGCGAGCGCGAGGACAAGTTCGAGACCCGGATCCAGGCCAAGGTGGTCGACGTGAAGCCCAACGGCAACCTGGTCCTCGAAGCGCATCAACAGGAGACGCACGACGAGGAGATCATCGATCTGACCCTGACCGGCACCTGCCGGAGCGAGGACGTGACGCCGGCGAACACGATCTTGAGTACGCAGGTCGCGGAGATGGTGCTCGTGGAGAAGAACAGCGGAGCAATGCGGGACGCGACCCAGAGGGGTTGGGTGCCCCGGTTGCTGGATTGGGCCAAGCCCTTCTGAGGAGGGCGAGGCATCGCGGTGAGAGGATCTGATCGCGGCAGATGGGTGAGAAGCTGAGAGAGTCGGTTATGACAGGCAAGCGAATGACATTCAGGCTGTCGGCAGCGGCGTTGCTTGTGGCCGTGGTTTCGCCGGCCGCGACGGCGGTCAAGATCGGTGACATCACGCACCTGCAGGGCTCGCGGGTCAACCGCCTCGTGGGCTACGGGCTGGTAGTCGGCCTGAACGGCACGGGCGACGGCGGCAACTACATTCCGGCAATGCAGGCGCTGGCCAAGGCCCACGAACGCTTCGCCAATCCGGTAGTCGCTCTCGATGAACTGAAGAGCGTTAAGAACGTGGCCATTGTTCTGGTGGAGGCCTCCCTGCCGCGAGACGGGGCCCGTGAAGGCGAGCGGGTGGACGTGCAGGTCAGCAGCATCGGGGCGGCCAAGAGTCTGCTGGGCGGCCGCCTGCTGATCACCCCCCTGGTCGGTCCCCACCCGCAGGACACGCGCGGAGCCATGGCCCTCGCTTCGGGGCCGCTGCACATCGAGAACGCCGACCTCCCGACGGTCGCGAAGATCGTGCAGGGCGCACAGCTCGAACAGGACTGGATCCACAACTACATCGCGCTCGGGAGAGAACTCGCGATTGCCCGTAACTTCGGCGGCAACCAGAACCTGTCATGGATTCGCCCCGACGAACCGTACGTCACGCTCGTCATTGACGAGAGCGTGGCCAGTTGGGGCGTGGCCAACACCATTGCCCAGGCGATCAACGCCGATGTCGCCATCAGCGCGGGTGCGGCCGACGACGCCTCCAGTCAGATCGCGATGGCCTCTGATCCGCGCACGGTTGCGGTTCGCCTTCCGGAAGCGGAGCGAAACGATCCGGCGGCGTTTCTGGCCCGGCTGGAGATCCTCGATCTGTTCATGCAGTTCGCCGAGGCCCGGGTCACGATCAACCGCAGGACGGGCACGATCGTGATGACCGGCGATGTGGAGATTGCCCCGGCGGTCATTTCACACAAGGGCCTGACGGTTGAGACGTTCATGCCCGAGCGTCCGGCGACAGTTGAGAACCCGAGATTGGTCAGACAGGAGTTCATCGGCCTGGACCCCAGTCACAAGGGCGGCGCGAAGCTGGCCGACCTGCTTGATGCGCTGAACCGTCTGCAGGTGCCGGCGCCCGACAAGATCGCGATCATCGATCAACTCAAGAAAACGGGAAAGCTGTACGCGACGGTGGTTGAGGAGCAGTAGGCAACGGCAGGGAAGTGCGGCCGGCAAGGCCGGTCGAGAGGCACCAGACGAATGAGCGATTTACGAGTGAACTCCGTGCTTCAGACGCCGCAGCAAGCGACGGCTCCGGTCACAAGAGACCGGCCGCGATTGCGTCAGGCCGTCGGTGAGGTGGTCAGCACGACCTTCTACGGCCCGATGCTCCGAATCGCCCGCAACAGCACGATCCAGGGCAAATACGGCCACGGCGGGCGCGGGGAGAAGGTCTTCCAGGCTCAACTGGACTCGGAGTTCCTCAAGCTTGCCGGCGGCCGCATGCGTAACAGCCTCACCGAGGCGATCTACCAGCGTCTGGCCAAGGGAAAGGAAGAGTAATCGTGGCACAGCTGAAGGCGGACAACCTGGCAAGAGAGCTTGTTCGGCTGCTGAACGACATGTCGCGTCTCCATGAGGAGCTGGCTGGACTGATGCGCGGCAAGCTGGAGGCGATACGCCGGGCGGACAGCGATACGATCCAATCCATTACAACCGGCGAGTTGGTTCTCGCCAACCGCCTGGCCGAACGCGAGGGTCTCCGCCGCGACCTGGTTCGCAATATTCTTCGTGAACTCGGAATAGGTGCCCGCAAGCCGCAGACCCTTCGAATGACCGAGTTGGCCGAGTGCTTCGCCGAGCCGACGCGCAGCCGGATCCTCGTCGCAGCCACAGGGCTGAGAGTCAGTCTGGAGGAGATCGAGCGGCTCAGCGCCACGACCAAGATGATCACCGGAGAGATGCTCCGTCACATGGGCGAAATCATCGAGGTGATGACCTCGGGCGGCTCGACCACGGGCGTCTACTCGCGGGCGGGGAGTCGTGAGGCCTCCGGCCGGGCGAACGTGTTCGAGGCGGTAGGGTGAAACATGGGACTGGTTAACGGTGCATTGCAGATCGGCAAAACAGCGCTTCTGGCGTATCAGAGCGCGCTGCAGGTGACCGGCAACAACATGGCCAATGCCGGCAGTTCCATCTACACGCGCCAGACGCCTGTACTTCATCCGGTGATCGGTGGGGCGATCCCCGAGGGCTTCATGCCCGGGGGCGGCGTGGCTCTTGCGGAGCTGAGGCGCAACGTCGACGAGTCGCTGATGAACCGGTTGCGCATCGCGACCAGCCAGACGACCATGGTCGGAGTCCAGCAGCAGAACATCGGCCGCATTGAGAGCACCATGAATGAACTGAGCGAGGTGGACCTGTCCACACTGCTTCAGGCATTTTTCAACTCTTTCAGCGCACTGCAGAATGACCCGCAAAGCCTGGGGCAGCGCGACATCGTGTTGAATGCGGCAGGCTCGCTCACATCGGCGCTTCAGCGGCAGCGAAGCGAGGTTCTGGCGCTCCGCGACGAATTGAACTCCCAGATTCAGCGAGACACGGAGACTGCCGCGAAGTTGGTCGAGAACATCCGCGATATGAACGTCCGGATCGTGTCGATGGAAGGCGGCGGTCAGTTCGGTGCCAACGCCCTGAGAGACCAGCGGGATCAGTATCTCGCAGAGCTGTCGGCACTCCTGCAGGTCCAGGTGCGCGAACAGCCCGATGGCAGCGTCAACGTCTATGTGGGCAACGACCTGCTGATCCAGGGCGGCATGAGCCGGGGCCTGACGTGCACATTGGACAACACCGACGGCATCGTTCGTGCGACGGTCCGGTTCGCAGACAACAACGGGACGGTGACTCTGTGGGCCGGTCAGTTGGCGGGCCTGCAGATCGCCAGGGACGAGCAGGTTCTGCCGCACGTTGAGCGACTCAACAGCCTGGCGGCAGCCTTGATTCAAGAGGTCAACAAGGTCCACGCCTCCGGCCAAGGGTTGTCGAACGGCGGATGGTTCACCGACGTCGCCGGCACCTACGACGTTGACGACCCGACTCTCACCCTGAACAGCGACCAGATCGGTCTGGACCTGGTCCCGCGAAACGGTTCGTTCCTGATCACCCTGACCGATTCGACCGGGGTCGCAACCACCACGACGATCACCGTCGATTTGGACGGGATCGGGGCTGACGATTCCCTCAACTCCCTCGCCGCGAAAATCAACGCGAGCGTGGCGAACGTCACCGCGACCGTGACGTCGGACAACCGGCTGGAACTCACTACCGCCGACGGCTACACGATGACCTTTGCGGAAGACACCTCGTACGTTCTGGCGGCGCTGGGGATCAACACGTTCTTCTCGGGCACCGACGCAATGGACATCAGCATCAATGAGATGCTGCTTGAGAACCCGGCACGGCTGGCCGCGGCCACCGACCGTACGGCCGGGGATGGGACCAACGCCGCAAGGCTCGCTGCCCTGGGCAGCGAACCCGTGACGGGGATCGGCAACCAGAGCCTGATCGAGTTCTACAACCTGATCGTCAACGACGTGGCGGTCAAGGGAGCTGCGGCCAGGGCGAGCGTCGAGGCCCATGACGCGGTGACCACGGCTCTGTCCACGCAGCGGGAGTCGCTCAGCGGTGTGAGTCTGGATGAGGAAACCATCATGCTGCTCAAACTGGAGCGATCGTTCCAGGGGGCCGCGAGGTTCACCTCGGTCGTGGACCAGATGATTGAGGAGATGCTGGGGCTCCTCGGATAGGAGCGGAGACATTGCCGACTTCGCCCGTAGGCAAGCGGCTTGAACCGAAAACGGCGGACTGAGCTCATGGCGATATCATCGATCAACATTACGAGAACGAGCTTCAACCTGCAGACGCTCTCGCTGTTGGACTCACTGCGCCAGAACCCCCTGAAGGTGTTCCTCGAGCAGAGCCGGCTGGCGACGGGCAACAAGATTGTCGCTCCCAGCGATGACCCGGTCGATGGGGGCATGGCTGTCCGAATGACGGAGATCCTCGAGCGCCAGGATCAGATACTCAGCAACATCAAGTACGCCGACAGCTTCCTCTCGGCGACCGATAGCGCCGTCACCGAGATCAGCCAGTTGCTCACCGATGCCCATTCCATCGCGCTGGAAATGGTCAACAGCTTCAGCAGCCAGGATGAGCGGGATTCGATGGCCGAGGTGGTCAAGAGCATCATCCAGGAACTGGTGATGGTCGGCAACCGCACCTACGGCGATGTCTACCTCTTCGGCGGGCGGCGGACCGATTCGGTTCCCTTCACCGAGGATTACGGCGGGGTCATCTACAACGGCGATACCAAGTCACTGACCTCCCACGTCGATCGTTTTCTGGATGCTCCGTTCAATACCTCCGGCGACGAGTTGTTCGGCTCGCTCAGCGGCAAGGTAACGGGCTGGGTCGATCTTGATCCGGCGCTGACGGATGAAACCCGGCTTGCCGACATCGGCGGAACCACCGGCAGAGGAGTTGACCGGACCGGACTGCTTCGGATCTCCCTGGACAGCCCGATGACCACCTTCACTGTGGATCTCAGCACCGCAGACACGGTCGGAGACGTGATCGACATGATCAACGACGCGGCGGCCCAAGCAGGGCTGACCGTCGGCGCCGGGCTGGATTTCAACGTGTCCTATAACGCGAACCTGAACGGTTTCCAGATCGATGTGGGCGCGGGGAACGTGATTGTGGAAGACGTCGGCGGCGGAACGACCGGCCGTGACCTGGGCATCAACGGCACGGGGGCTGGGAGCGTGGTCGGGTCCGACCTCAAGCCCCGGATCACTGAGATGACGACCATCGCCTCGCTGTTTGGCCACGCAGGGGCTACGCTCGGGTCGATCATCATCACCAACGATAACCTGAACGCCACGGTCGACTTGAGCACGGCCGGCACGATTCAGGATGTTCTCAACGCAATCAACAACGCGGATGTCAAGGTCAAGGCCCAGATTAACGAAGCCGGCACCGGTATCGACGTCATCAACCTGGTCTCCGGTTTGGAGATGCGGATCGGGGAGTCCGGCGATGGTACAGGCACCGCCGAGGTACTGGGTATTCGCTCGATGTATGCCAATACGCCGCTGAGCCAGTTGAACAACGGCCGGGGCGTGGAGTTCCGAGCGGATCACGACGACCTGCTGATTGATACCAAGGATGGGAACAGCTTCACCGTGGATCTGGACGGTTGCCTGACCGTTCAGGACGTTCTTGACCGAATCAACGCCGCGTCGGGCGGAGCGGTCACCGCTTCGCTTGCCTTGACCGGAAACGGTATCCGGCTGGTTGATAACACCGCCGGCGGCGGGAGCTTCAGCGTGAGCCGTGCCGACCTGTCGCCAGCCATTGACGGACTGGGCTTGGAGAAGAGCACGGCGGGGAATGAAATCACCGGGGATGACGTGAACGGGATCGAGCCGGACAGCGTGTTCAGCGCCTTGATCGAGCTGCACCAGGCCTTGGTGTCGGGCGGACCCGACGCCGAGCAGCGAATCACAAGAGCCGGCGCCCGGATTCGCGAATTTATCGATCACAGCACTCGGGTGCAGGGCAGGGTCGGCGCCCGCTCGCAGGCCATGCGTACTCGACTGGAACTCACAGAGGACGCCGTCGTCGCAACGCAAACACTGTTGAGCGAGGTGAAGGACCTCGACTACACCGAGGCGATCACACGGTTTCAACAGGCGCAAACGGTCTTACAGGCGAACCTGATGACCGGTGCAAGGCTGATGCAGTTGTCGCTGATGAATTACATTTAGCCGGCGCTCGTGGCGCCGGACATCGAGGGGTCAGGCCGGTGGGGCGGGAGCGGAGGTGAAGAGAGGCACGTCGGGTTGCTGCACCGACTCAGCAGCAGCCCGGAGTCGTGATTGCCCGGCCGTGTTAAGCCGGGTCGCGTTCAGGATGACGCAGGTTGTCCTTCTGCAACTGGAGGTGGTCGGACAGACCGGTGGAACGGACGTTATGGATGACGCCGGCTGGTCGCCGACATGCAAGGGGACTGCCAATCAATTGGAATGGGTCGAGATGAGGAGAGTCGCGATGATGATCCAAACGTCGCGCTTTGGACCGCTGGAGGTGGACGAGGCGAGGCTGATCTGCTTCGAGAAGGGAATCCTGGGATTCCCGGATCAGCACGAGTATGCCCTGATTCAGACGGCCGAGGACAGCGGGTTCTACTGGCTGCAGGCCGTCGATCGGGCGGAACTGGCCTTTGTCGTATGTGACCCGCGTCTGTTTGTCCCGGACTACGTGGTTCCGGTGAAGCTGGAGGAACTGGTCCAGATCGGTCTGACCGATCCGTCGGCGGCACAGGTGTTTACCATCGTCAACAAGGTGGATAGCATCCTGACCGGCAACCTCCAGGGACCGCTGGTCGTCAACGTCGAGACGCGCCAGGCCAAGCAGTTGGTGCTGTCGGATCGCCGGTATTCGACCCGTCACCCGTTGATGAATCTGGACCGGAAACCCGAGGTCGTCAGCAAGACGGCCTGACATGCATCCCCGGGCCTGGGCGCCCGGAGCGCCTGTTCCGCCGGGCCTCCGGGTGATATGATGATACCAGGCCCCGGCAGATGCATTGACATCGGCTGCTTGACCTGCCAGCGGAGTGGTGATCGGTTCGCCGAGCGCCCCGCAAGCCGTCCGCGATGCCGGAACGACGGCGATTCGGAATCAGGTCAGGCAGGTTATTCGTGAAGCATCGGCATGGCCAAGGAAGGAGCCGAGGATGTTGGTGCTATCCAGACAGCGCGACCAGACAATCATGATCGGGGATGATATCGAGATCACGGTTGTTGACATTCGCGGTGACAAGGTACGTCTCGGGATCAACGCGCCGTCGGAGATCCCGGTGCACCGCAAGGAAGTCTACGAAGCGATCAAGAGGGAGAATCGCGCGGCGGCTAGCGTGAAGCCGGAAGATATTGCCAATGTGGCCGGCGCTCCTGCGAATCATTCGGGAGCTTCGAAGGAGAGGTAGGGGCAAGGTCCCCGCGGCCGCGGGCCCTCGGACAGGACCCTCGCGGGACGATCCGCCAGGCAAGGCGGATCCGGTAGCCAAGATCAATCAAGGAGGATTGCACAATGGCTAGGATTAACACGAACGTACCGGCCATCGTCGCTCAGAGAGCTCTGCGTCAGTCACAGAGAGAACTGCAGGTTTCACTGGAACGGCTTTCCAGCGGCTTGCGGATCAACCGAGGCGCAGACGATCCGGCCGGTCTCATCAGTTCAGAGCTTCTGCGAGCTGAGATTTCAGGCGTCCAGAAATCCATCAGCAATTCGCAGCGGGCGATCAACATCATCGCGACAGCGGAAGGCTCGCTCAACGAAGTGGCCTCGTTGTTGACCGACATTCAGGGCCTGATCGTTGAGATCGCCAACGACGCGGCGATGTCGGAAGACGAGAAGCAGGCAAACCAGTTGCAGATCAACTCGGCGATCGAGTCCATCACCCGCATCGCCAACACGGCGTCGTTCGCGGGTCGCAAACTGCTGAACGGCGAGTTGGACTACATCACCAGCGGCGTCGATCCGACCATGATCGGCACGTATGCGGTGCATCGCTGCCAGTTCGGCACGGCCAGCTACATTCCCGTGGATGTCGCCGTCACCGTGTCGGCACAGCACGCCCAGCTCCAGATCCGCAACAGCGCGATCACCCAAACCATCAATGTGGAGGTCCGGGGTTCGGTCGGAACCACCGTCCTGAGCTTCAGCTCGGGCACGTCGGTCACCGACATTATGGCGGCGATCAATCGCGAGAGCCAGGCAAGCGGTGTCGAGGCGGCGTATCTCAATGACTCGAACCCCGCCAGCGGCATGGCATTCCAGAGCGTTGGCTTTGGCTCCGATGAGTTCGTCGAGGTGACTCTGCTGCCGGGCAGCGGCGCTCTCACGCTCTACCGACCGGATGGTACGACGCAGTCGTCAAGCACCATGCGGTCAATCGGCCGCGATGCCATCGCGAGCATCAACGGCGCGCAAGTGATCGGACGCGGACTGGAGCTTAACCTCCAGACCCGCACACTGGAACTCAGTCTCACGCTGGACACCGGCTTCGGCATCGGGTCCACCATCTTCGCGGTGACCGGCGGGGGCGCGCTCTTCCAACTCGGCCCGGATGTCAACACCAATCAACAGGTGAACATGGGCATCCAGTCGGTGGCGGCCTCGCGGCTTGGCAATCCGCTGGTGGGCTTCCTGAGCCAGATCATGTCCAGCCAAGCGTTCGATCCCACGAGGAGCCTGACCAATGCCAACTCCGCGTCGCAGATCGTCAACGAGGCCAACCGGCAGGTGTCGGTGCTTCGTGGACGATTGGGCTCTTTCGAGCGCAACACCTTGCGGACCAACATCCGCTCGCTTGAGGTCACGATGGAGAACCTCATATCGAGCGAATCCGCTATCCGCGACGCCGATTTCGCTTACGAAACCTCGCGTCTGACGCGCAATCAGATATTGGTCAGCGCGGGAACCAGCGTGTTGGCTCTCGCGAACTCGAGTTCGCAGAGCGTTCTCGCGCTGCTCGGCGGATAAGCCTTCGACGGAAGGCCGTGCAAGAACGGATGTCGGGCTTGCACTCGTTTTTTGAGAACGCACGCCAGGGAGTCGGAACGCGACAACTGCGACGACCTGGATCCGCCGGAGGGAAAGGGAGAAAGTGAGAGACGGGTTACGGGCCCCGGCCGGGGTGGTTCTGGTCGGGGCCCGAAGCCCCGGATTGCGATGCGATAGCCTCGATATGAAGGGCGAAACGCTCGCTTCTTGACGCTTTTCTTCATTTTTCTCAGGCCCGTTCTGCGATCCCGCGTTTTCGGTCCTTGGCCCGGGTGTCCGGTAAAAGAGCCGACAAAACCTCCCCCCACGCAGCCTTTCAATTTATAAGACCTGCCAGTGTCCGAGAACTGAAACACCTCAGGGCCGGGTGCGTTGCGACCATCTGGATAAAACTAAAGCGCCCGTCCGAAGATGACGATCCGACCTTCGCCGCCGAAGGATCGACGGACCTGGCTTCCGTCCACACGAGGTCGGTGCAGCAGCTGAGCGCTGGCCTGAAGGACAGAAGAGGTAGGACAAGGAGGTTAAGCACTGACCGCGTTTGCCTGTGCCGACGAAGCGTCGGCAGGTCCCGGGCGATGCGGCAGAGAAAGAGCGGACATGACCCCGCGGGCGAGCCGGCAGATGCCCGCCGCACCGCAAACCGCCGATCGGACCGGACTCCACAGGGGGACACATCCAGGAGTTCCGAAGTAGCCGGTCGCGGCTGGTTGGAGGCACGTACAATGAGTCGTATCATGACCAATGTGCCGTCTTTGGTGGCGGCACGAATTCTGGACAGCAACAACAAGATGCTGACTACCTCGTTGGAGAGGCTCAGCACAGGTTACCGCATCAACCGCGGAAAGGATGATCCGGCGGGTTTGATCGCATCTGAGACCCTGCGCGGCGAGATCGCGGCCATCAACTCCGCCATGAACAACGCCAAGCGGGCGGACATGGTCATCTCGGTGGCCGAGGGCGGCCTGCAGGAAATCAGCAACCTGCTGGTCGAACTGGAAAGCCTCGTGGATACCACCGCCAACGAGGCGGCACTCGGATCGGCCGAAGTCGAGGCGAATCAGCTCCAGATCGACTCGATTCTCGACACGATCAACCGAATTTCGACTTCAACAGAGTTCCAGGGCAAGAAGCTGCTTAATGGTACTCTCGACTACACCACGTCGGGCGTCACCATCGGCGCGACGGGCGGCTCGGCGATTGCTGCTCTGCAGATCAACAGCGCCCGCATCCCGCCGGGCGGCTACAGGACGGTGACCGTTCAGGTCACGACCTCCGCGCAGACCGCCAATGTCTACGCGAGCGGCTCGGCCATCGCAGCCGGCGGCATCACCCTGCAGATCAGCGGCAACTACGGCGTTGAGCAGTTCAGCTTCGGCTCCGGAACGAGCTTCGCAGAGGTTGCGACCGCCATCAACCAGTCGACGGCACTCACCGGTGTTTCGGCGACTTACAGCGCGACCGGCGCCGGGACCCTGCGGTTCGACAGCACCGACTACGGCTCTGAAGCCTTTGTGACCGTGCAGACCATCCAGGGCACCACCCTGACGGTGAGCGGCGGCGACAGCACCTACGGCGATCACGGCGTTGACGTCGGGCTGACGATCAACGGTGCCCAGGCCGTCACCGATGGCCTTGAGGGATCGCTGCATACCACGGTGCTGGATATGGACCTTACCCTCGACGCGGACTTTGCTCAGCAAACAGCCCTCAGCAAGACGTTCTACATCAACGGCGGCGGTGCTGATTTCAGCATCGCTCCTACACTGGGCCTCAACGCCACTGCCAGTCTGGGAATTCAGAACGTGGCAACGGGCAATCTCGGCAAGGGAGGCCTTGGCTATCTATCCAGTCTGGGCAGAGGCCAGGACAACGACATGGCGTCGGGCAACTTTGCAGTGGCTCAGCGCATCATCCGCCAGTCCAACGAGCAGATATCGAGTCTGCGAGGTCGTCTGGGTGCGTTCTCGAAGAACACCCTGACGTCCGCGTATAATGCCTTGGCTGTCGCCCTGGAAAACACCTCGGCGGCCGAGAGCACGATTCGCGACACGGACTTCGCGAGAGAAACCAGCAACTTGACCCGGTCCCAGATCCTGGTCAATGCGGCGACCTCCACATTGCAGTTGGCGAATGCACAGCCGCGCAACGTGTTGGCTTTGCTCGGCGGTTGATTGGACCGCTGACCGGTCGTGACGGGGAAGCCCGTCCGCTCTCCAAGCACAAACGGGACCAAACAGCGGCCGAACGCGACGAAAGTCGGGTTCGGCCGCTTCTTGTTTGTCCACCGTCCTGCGGGAGCGCGCGGATATCGGACTTCATGTCGGTTGTTCAGTCGCCCCAGGTCCGATATTCGCGGAACAGGTACGAATTGCGAAATATTCCTGCTCCGATGAAGAGCAATAACTAAAGACCAGCCCCTCGGCCGGTCGAAATGCCGAATGTCCCTGCTGGATCAGATCCATGGGGGCGGCATGGAAGGAGGTCGGAAGGAGGCATCGTCGGCTGCCGATCAATGCGTCGGCAGCAGCCTGCCACGGACGGCGGGAGGTCAATCGGGAGGATTGACCGAGACGAAGCGGCTCTCGCCGTTGCGGCCAACGGGTCGGGGCGGCGGCCCTGCTTCCAAGGAAGGAATCACTTGGAATCGGGTGGAGTCATCGGCTGGGACATGGCGTCCCAGCTTCGGAACGCACGGTCGCGTTCCGGGCGGCGCAGGCGTCCACAGCCTGCCCGCGCGTCACGGAGGATGCCATGCGTATCAACACCAATGTCGCCGCCATCGCGACAACCAACCGCCTGATCAACAACCAGGATGACCTGAACGTTCGCCTCGAACGGCTCAGCACCGGCCTGAAGATCAATCGCGGAGCGGATGATCCAGCCGGTCTGATCGCTTCCGAAGTGCTGCGGAGCCAGATCAGAGGCATCAGCCAGGCCATCGAGAACTCCCAGCGCGCGGTCAATGTCATCAGCGTCGCCGAAGCGGCGCTCAACGAGGTGTCATCGCTGATTCTTGACCTCCGGGGTCTGATTACCCACTCCGCAAACACAGGCGCTATCAGCCAGTCGGAGATCGAAGCAGACCAGCTCCAGGTCGACTCGATCCTCGAAGCCATCGATCGGATCGCCAATACCACGAGTTTTGCCGGTCGCAGACTCATCGACGGCAGCCTGTCATACACGGTCTCCGGCCTGCACACGTCGGCGATCGCGAGGACGATGTTGTTCGGCGCCAGGGTGCCTGAGTATGGGGCCACCCAGGTGACGGTTTCCGTGATCCAGTCGGCGCAAACCGCGCAGTTGGTCTACGCCGGCAGTTCGATCAATCACAATGTCACACTCGAGCTCAAAGGGACCGAAGGCACGGAACTGGTGGCCATCACCAGCGGATCGAGCGTGCAGCAGATCGCCGCGAACATCAACGCCACCACACTCGTCACCGGTGTTTCGGCGACCGTCAGCGGAACCGGTGCCAGCTCGCGACTCCTGCTCAACAGCGTGGACTTTGGCGAGCGAGCTTTCGTCTCGGTCCAGCCGCTGGAAGGCGACTTCATCATCTCCGCCGGCGCCAGAACTCAGGATAACGGTCAGGATGCCGGTGTGCTCATCAACGGCCAAGTGGCGGCGTTCAACGCTCTGACCGGCTTGCTGCGCGCGAACGGTCTCGACATGGAGATCGAACTGACGGTGGCCGGCGCCACGACTATTGGCAGTACGGACTTCTACATCACCGGCGGCGGGGCGACCTTCCAGATCGGACCGGACGTCAACCCGAGCGGCCAGATTTCCATCGGCATCCCCTCAATTGGCACCGCCCATTTGGGTGATGTTCAGAACGGATTCCTGAACACCATCCGCGGGGCCGGACGCAACTCGCTTGTCGGTGGTCACGCCACCGAGGCCGAGAAGGTTGTCGTCAAAGCGTTGAACCAGATTGCTGTCCTGCGCGGTCGCCTTGGATCCCTGCAACGCAACCAGATCGAAACGAATATGAACAGCCAACGCGTGGCCCTCGAAAACGTCATGGCGTCCGAGTCGGCCATCCGTGACGCCGACATCGCAACCGAGGTCGCCAATCTGACCCGTGCACAGATTCTGGTGCAGAGCACTTCCACGGTTTTGGGCATCGCCAACCAGTTGCCGAAGAACGCACTGTCGTTGCTGCAAGGTTAGCATCAGCGGCGAGTAGGCAAGTGACTCAGGAACGGCCGGCTCAAGGCTTTTGCCCAGGCCGGCCGTTCTCATAGGTGCTGTGCCGGCCGAAGGTAGTTCCCAGCTCCGCGAGCCGTCCGATAATATCGAATCTCTCAGTGGCTTCAAGTTGAACCGGCTCCCGAGGATGCTTCTGTAACTGTGTCGCTTTGGGGTGAAGTTATCCCCGAAGCGACACCGATGAATAGATAGATCAGGAGGGGTCTGCGCGCAAGCAACGGAGGTGTTCGCATGGGCACGATCTCTTCGGGAGTCGGCCTGGTTTCGGGCCTCGATATCGAGAACATTGTCAGCCAGCTCATCAAGATCGAGAGCCAGCCGATCACGAGGCTCGAACAGCGCGTCACGGCCACTCAGGAGCGGCAAGCGGCCTACATGGAACTGAGCGCCCTGCTTCTCGGGGCGAAGGGCCTGATCCACACCTTCGTGTTGCCTTCGGCATTCAAGGTCAAGACTGCCAGCAGCTCCAACGAAAGCGTCCTGACGGCTGCGGCGAAAACAACGGCGAGCGCAGGAACCTATAGCTTCCTCGTGA
>CAZTQK010000070.1:0-19448 GCA_964615635.1 uncultured Planctomycetales bacterium | reverse complement strand
ACAACTGGGAGGTCCGCATACGCGGCACCGAATAGCTCGAGCAGACGGCGGTACGGTCCCGCTCGCGCCGGCGGTGCGTGGCCGACGTGACGCCAGATCGGACGAACTCGACCGCGGACCCGGGGGGCCCGCCGTACCTGGATGACGACGACGGCATGCTCGGCACCCTCCACGCGGACAAGTGCTGCGAATGGACCTCGGTGTATGTGATCCACGCCGCGGATGGCATGATTCCCTCTGACATGGCCACGAAAGACGAGGTTCAGATCGATGAGGAACGCCGCCTGTTCTACGTGGCGCTCACCCGTGCCAAGGACTGGCTGTACATCTACTTCCCGCTCCGCTACTACCACACCAAGCACCGCACCGGCGATGCCCACAACCTGGCCCAGCTCACGCGGTTTCTCCCGAAAGAGGCCCGGGCCCTGCTCGATCAGCGTTCGAGCGAGTCGCTGCAATCCCCTGGTGCCACCCTACGATTTGGCAGCCGCAGTGAGATCGATGCTCAACTCAAGCAGAGGTGGCGAAGCTGAGAGAAACGAGGATGAAGGATGACGATGGAAGGATGAGTCAGGCAAGTTTGTAGGAGGGCTCTCCGACCCCGATCGCCTTGACGAGCCGGCAGGTTTACCCTGCCGGTCCTCAACACTTTGCATTGTCGGAAAAAGAAGAAGACCACGGGGATAAACCCCGTGGCTCGTCAAGATCGCGGTCAGAGACCGCTACTACGCGGTAGGGTAGGTTATTGCGGCACCAGCGTCACGGTGTACTTCTCCCCGAACGGCGTGCGGCCCTGGGCCAGCAGGGTGATGAGAACCTGTTTCTCCTGTGTCAGCCCGGCTGGGGCCAGTTGGGTGCTCTTGATTTCCACCGATGCGAAGCGCGGTACGTCATTGGGGATGGCCGCGCGTGAAGACTCAGGCGAGCCGACAATCACGAACACGGCGCCTGTCTTGTCACTGCCGGCTGGGGCGATCCACTTGGCCTCACCCAGGTTGGTCAGCGTCACGTGGGCGAGAACCGGCTTTCCGCGGGCGACCTCGATGCGGGTGCCTTTTTCGACCTCGGCCCATTTGCCGCGTAGATCCTGAATCTCCACACGATCGAACGCCGCGTCGAGGTACTTCGGCGGGTTGGTCCCGTTCCAGGGTGTGTTGCCCACCGCCAGGGGCGGGCAGTTGGCCGAATCCGTCCCGGTCCCGGCCGTGCGCAGGCCTGGCGTTTGGCCGGCCATGATCGCTCGCCAGAATTCCTGCTGCACGGTCTCGTAGATGCCCGTGAGACCTTCCGCCCGGGCATCGCGGTCGATGGTGATCCAGTGATCGATGGGGTCAGCGGGAGCCCAGTTGAGCGGTTGCCGCCCGAATTCGCGGATGACCTTGGTCACCGGCCGGTCGCTGCCGTCGGGATTGATGATGCCGAAGTCGCTGTTTTCGCCGCATCGGAAACCGCCCGGATACCACCAGGAGAACACGCCGTCGGCGCCGCTGCCAATCGTCATGTTGTAGAAATCGCGATAGAAGTCGGCCTGGAACTGCAGTCGTTGCGGAGGAGTCGCCATGAGGGCCAGATCCCAGACTGATGTGCCCATCTCCGCCCAGAACATCGGCTTGGTGGGGTCGGCCCATCTGGCGTAGGCATGCGTGAAGCAGCCGGCTTTGACCTTCTCCCAGTCGCCGATGCGGCCGTAGCCCTCCGGGGCAAGGATGTCTACGGCCGCCGCAAGATAGGCGAAGTCGTAAGGAATCAGCCCGTTCCAGCGGAGCGTCGGGTTGCCGGCCTCGGCCATGCGGAAGCTGACCAGGTGGTTGGGATCGATGCTCCGTACCAGCCTTCGCGCACGGCTGTACTTCTCGTAGAGCAGGGTATCGAGGAACCGCCGGTAGGCCGCGACCATGCGCCGCCAGTCGCCGTCCTGATCGATCTGTTGTGCCGACGGGTTGGTCACCTTGCCGGACGTGTCGCGAGGGATGGCGAAGCCCCAGTCCTTCTCCGCGTTGGCGATGCTCCCGTACCGCTCGACGATCCACTGTTCCCACCGGCTGTCCCACTCACGCCGCTGCTCGTGGTGGCCGAACATCGGCTCCCACGCCAGGTCGTATGCGAAAACTGTATCATTCTCGGCCAGCCGAAGCTGTTCGATGTGTTCCCGGATCTGCGGCCACGGGAAGTTCATCGGTGTGCCCGGGCGAAGCGACACGTTCGCTTTCATATGAAGCCGATCGAGCCGACGGAGCAGATCGACGAGGTTCTGAGCCCTAATATCCGGATGGTTGAGAAAGATGCTCACCGCGTTGTAGCCGATGTCCTTGAGACGGCCCAAGTCGCGATCCATCACCTCCGGATCGTAAGATCGGGCGCCGAGCCACCTTTCGAAGTACGGCCAGTCGTTGGAAGCGATGCCCGACGAGGGCATGTAGTTGATGCCGTGGGCCCACCAGCGCTGGCCTTGGAGCATCAATTCGCCGTCCTTGGCGGTGACGAACCGCTTATCCTGCTTCGGTCGCCAGACGTGGATCTCGTGGCTGACGCGGTCGATGACCTGCCCACCGGTCAGCAACTCGACGGTACAGACGAGACCTTCGGCGGGCCATTGAGAAACGGGCCACTCGGTGGAGACGGTCTGTTCGCTGACACCGTCGTCTGCGGCGGTGAGTCTCTCCAGCGTCCATTTCTGCCTTCGGATCTCGCTGCCGGTACTGCGATCGCTCAGCGTGATTCTGGCCGTTGGTTTCTCAGGATTCGACTTGCCAACAGCAGCGACGCGGACACCGAACCGGGGTGCCTGGTCCTCGAAATAAGTGAACTTGTCGGCGCCGCCTTCAACGATGAAGAGGCCTCGGCGGATCGTGCGTGCGACCTCGCCGATCATGTTCAGGACGGCCGGTTGGCGATACCATTGAGCGTCGCCGATCCCGAACGATGCCCAGATTCCGCCCTTGAACTCGCCGTCGACGTGGACCATCAGCGTGGCCGGCGTGCCTCGCCATTGCCCGTCAGCGGTGCGGGCTTCGATGAGCGGGATCCATCGCCATTTTCGTTCCTTGTCGATACCGACCGCCCGCGGACGAGGGTGAGGCGAGCGAATCACCTGAGGAGCCACGAACTTCGCGGCAGAGACGAACAGTTGATCCTCGCGAGTATTGAGAGAGGCCGCGCCGGTGCAGTCGAACAGCTTGAACGACGGCCACAGGGTGTCCAGTTGCGGGGGCGATTCTGTCGTCGCGAACTGCTCGTAGACCGGCGTGTTGGGGGCGGTGCCGAACGGCCCGACCCAGTACTCATGCCGCCCGGCGGAGTGGCCGGTGTGCGATTGCGAGAGTCCGACGAACATGCGAACGGCGTTCTCAGGTCGGAACCGGTCGCCGGCCTTGCCGCGGTTTGGCACGCTTTGCCAGAAATGAAAATCGTCGGGGGTTAACACATATCGCCGCCACTGCGGTGTCAGCGGCACGACGGCCACCCAGCGAGAACCGTCCTTCTCGTCCCACTCGATTGAAAGCTGCGTCGTGTCCGGACCGCCCTTGGCCGAGAAGACCGTGAAAACATGGTCTTTTGGGATGAGTCCTTCCCGCGGCGGCGAACCGAATGTGTCCCACGAAGCAAATCGCGGTATCACCACGTGCAGCGCCCGCTGTCCGGAGGCCGGACCGTCGGCGACGGCTTCGTACGTGGCCTCTTCCGCGCCCGGACCGAGCGATCGCTGCCAGTTCTTGATGCTGTCGGCCGCGAAATCGAAGAGCACGTGCTCCGGCACACTGCCGGCGAAAGCCCGCTCGTACTCGTCGCGGGTCATCCACTTGCCTTCGACGCTGATCATCTCCGACTGCCAGAGCGGGGCATTGAGTGCGATGAGGTCGCCTCCGCCGCGAAGGTACTGCGCGATCGCGGGCATGGAGGCCCGCGGCGCCGTCCCGGCGTCGGGTATGACCAGCAGATCAAACATCGCCGGGGTCAGCCTGGCCGCATCGCAGAGCGTGTCACGGCCGAACTCCGTCACTTGGTAGCCGACGTTCGTCAGTTGCACTGTCAGTGCTTGGGCGAAGGCCGGCTCATCGTTCGGCAGACCCGAGCGCAGCAGACCGGCCTTGTACTCCGCGGCCGACAAGCCAGGCGCGACAGCAAGTGATAGCCAAAGCAGCAGAAGGGAGACGAGTGTGCTCATATGACACCCGCAATGGTGACTCTCGGCCGCGAGCAACAATCTGGATTATCACGAAAACGGGAAAGAAAGAAAGCGAGAATGAGGCCTCGTCAAGTTGAATGTGGCACGATTCGCTGCATGCCTTCAGGGGGTTGTCTCGTTGAGGTGGAGCCAGTAGCGGACGACCTGCCCCAGCGTGTCCGCGAGCTTGCGGGTGTCCACCGGTTTGAGGACAAGGCTGTTAGCCCCGTGGCTGAAACCGTTGTCGAGATCCTCCTTATTGTGGGAGGTTGTCAGGACGACCACGGGGATGAGTCGTGTCTTGATGTGTCCGCGCAACTGTCGCAAGACCCTATGGCCTTCGACATGCGGAGAGGTCAGATCGAGCAGGATCAGATTCGGCCGGCGCCCCACGTTGCGATCTGCATAGCAACCGGTCCCTCCGGCGAACTCGATCGCTTCATCCCCGCTGCGGACCACAACCACCTCGTTGTGAAGGCCGCCCTGGTGCAGTGCTCGCAGGGTGAGGGCTTGCTCGTCGGGGCAGTCGGCAATCAGCAGCACCAGCTTGCGGTTCTCCGCCATGAGTCTTTCCCCTCGTCACCGATCAGCAGCGTCAAGCCGTGTTTGCGGGATGCCTTGCAGACACACGCACCCGTTGTCCCGCAATGATTGCACGTGTTTGTCCGACCTTGCCCAAGGGGAGTTGCCAGAGATGAATTCTGCCATCTCCCCGTTGGCTGGCCAAGTCATGTATACACAGGCGGTTTGATGAATCTGCCCGTTTCGCAGTGCCCTGACCGTGGATCTTATCACATGATAGCGTTTGCAGGGGTGGGAACTCTCTGGGGTAAACCATCGATTTCTTGGCGACAACCCGAAGATTGACGAAGCGGCAGAGAAACGGCTCATCGGCTTCGCCGCAGCCACAATCATCCCGGCTGTGCGCCGTTATCGGAGCCACACGGAGATGAGTGGAACCAGACCGACCGCCTGCTATTTGCGCATCTTCGGGTACTTGGTTCGCCGCTGCCAGGCGGGGCGCGCGTTACGAATCTCCACGACCGCCCAGCCCACGCAGATGATACAGACGACAAAGCAGGCCATGCTGAACAGCAGAATCAGGCTGCTCAAACCGCTGGCTGCGGCCTCCGGGCGCGACCGCCGTGGCGAGCGGTCGGGGCCGGGCGCCTCCGGCTCATCGGCCGGGGCCGGTGCGCTGGCTGTCACTTCGGCCGGCTGGCTGGTGATGGGCCTGTGCTTGATATACTGACTCAGCCAAAGCAGGACCGCGCCCCCAACCAGGGCGAGCAGGCCGTACAGGACCGGTTTCCAGGGCACAACAGATGAGGATTTCTGTTTGGACATGCGTTTAGCTTCCCAGAGTCTCGGAGTCGCCTGTCTCGCAACGGCAAGCCGGGGGGCTGGCCCAGTTGTAGAAAGCGCCTCACGACAAGTCGTAAATCATTGCGATTTCGTCACAATTCTCTTGGAGCGGACAGCGAATACAGTCTGTCCACACCTTGTGCGGCAGGGTCTCCTTGGGGACCAACACGAACCCCAGCTTCTCGAAAAAGACCTTCTCACGGGTCAGGGCAAAAAGACGCTTGAGGGCCAAGCGGCGGCCTTCCTGGATAGCAGCGCGCACCAGATCGCGACCGATTCCCCGTCCGCGCCACGATTCATCGACGGCAAGACTCTTGATCTCGGCCAGATCTCGCCACACCAACTCGACCGCCGCACACCCCCGGACCTGCTCGCCGTCGTTTCGCTGCTCGACCCAGACGATGAAGTCACGCAAGTGCTCGTAGAGGTCGGCGTGCGAACGGAAGAGCATCCGATTCAGCTCGGCGTGATAGGTGACCAGCCGGTGGATTTCAGGCACATCCTTCATGGTTGCGTTGCGGATCAATGACGGCTCCGTGAAAGCGGGTATCGACCACAATGATCGAGGTCTATCGTAAGCACCGGGAAGCCAGAAACAAGCGCGCGTCGGACGCTGCTTATCGAGACACTTGCAGCCGGCCGGGAAAAAGCCGCGGGCTGTCTGACTGTCGGGGTGAGGCTGTGCGATTCCTAACCCCCATGGCAGCTTGCCCCATCTCACGCGGGCTCATACGATTGTTCCTTATCGGACGCAGGCGGAGAACGGCCGAGCCGGTGCGTGGGAGCTTGGACGCCCGTTCCGCCGCCGCCGCGCAGGGCAGGTGACGGCTCGGTCGGCGCCCTGCGGCGCGAGTCCTGTTCGCGGGTCGCTCCTGGAAAGCCGGTTTTGAGACATGGACCTGTTTTCTCAGCAAACAAAAGCCGCCTTCAACCGGGTTCAGCCGTTGGCGGTTTCCATGCGCCCGCGAACGCTGGACGAATTCGTCGGTCAGGAACACTTCGTGGGTCCAGGCAAGCTTCTCCGACGCCTGCTGGCGGCCGACCGGCTGAGCAGCGCCATTTTCTACGGCCCGCCGGGCACCGGCAAAACCACGCTGGCCCACATCATTGCTGGAAACACTCAGGCGGCGTTTGTTGAGTTGAACGCAGCGGCTGTGGGCGTGAAGGAAGTCCGGGCGGTTCTGGAGGAGGCCAAGGGGCGGCTGGCCAGTAGCGGTAAGCGGACCGTCCTGTTCCTGGACGAGATTCACCGGTTCAACCGTGCGCAGCAGGACGTCTTGCTTGGGGACGTCGAGAACGGCCTGATCATCCTCATTGGGGCAACCACGGAGAACCCCTTTTTCACCGTCAACTCGCCGCTGGTGTCTCGGAGCCAGATTTTCCAATTCGAACCCCTGACCAAAGACCACATCCGTACCCTGCTTCGCCGGGCGGTGGCCGATGCGGAACGGGGGCTCGGTCGGTACACGATTCAGCTTGGCGATGAGGCGATCGAGCATTGGGCGACCGCCTGCGACGGTGATGCCCGCCGCGCGCTCTTTGCATTGGAGGTCGCGGTTCTGTCGCAGATCGATAGTGCGAACGTCCAAACGCCGACTCCTGTTGTCGTTGATCTTAAGGTGGCCGAAGAGTCGATTCAGCGGAAAGCGATCGTCTACGACGGCACGGGCGATGAGCACTACGATGCGGCCAGTGCTTTGATCAAGAGTATGCGGGGGAGCGATCCGGACGCGGCCGTGTATTGGCTCGCTCGGATGCTGGAGGCCGGCGAAGATCCCCGATTCGTTGCCCGCCGGGTGGCGATCTGTGCCGCCGAGGACGTCGGAAACGCCGACCCCAATACCTTGGTCGTTGCCAACGCGGCAGCTCAGGTGACTCTCCTGGTCGGGATGCCCGAATGCCAGTTGGTACTGAGCCAGGCCGTGATCTATGTTGCTTGCGCCCCCAAGTCGAACGCCTCGGCCATGGCCATCTGGACTGCCAGTAAGGATGTTCGGGAGGGCCGGACGGTTCCTGTTCCGAAACATCTCCGGGATTCGCACTATCGGGGGGCGGGCAGGATGGGGTACGGAGACGGGTACAAGTATGCCCACGACTACCAGGGCGGTTTTGTGGAGCAGGATTACCTGGGCGTCGATAAGACGTATTACACCCCGACGGATCGGGGTCACGAAGCCGTCATGCGCGCCTACCTGGCGTCTCTGGCAGGACAAGCCGCATCGCGGTCTCGTGCTCGGCCTGATGGTCCCAAGAACGACCCGCCCAGTTCGATCGGAAGCAGCGATTCACGATGAAATCAACGACGAACTCCGACCATTCGGCTCCCAAGAAAGAACTGAGGCAACGTCTGAGGCAGGCGATGGACGGCATTCCGTCAGATGAATTGCACCACCGCTCATTTCAGGCCTGTAATCAGCTTATCGCATCGTCGGCTTACCGTCAGTCCGATGTGATCATGGTTTTCCTGTCGCTTCCGCGAGAGGTTGACACCACCCCCTTGGTTCTGCATGCCTGGCGTGACGGCAAAAGAGTCCTGGCTCCAAAGGTTAACTGGGAGCAGCGGCGGATGTTACCGATCGAGATCGTCTCTTTGACCGACAATATCAGTGAGGGCGAGATGGGTCTGCGCGAGCCGGCCGAGGGTACCCCCTTTTCCGTCGAGCAGATCGATCTGGTCGTCGTCCCGGGTTTGGGCTTTGACCGCGAGGGGAACAGGATCGGACGGGGAAGGGGCTTCTACGATCGGTTCCTGGCAAGCGAGGGCTGGAAGGGAACTTCCTGCGGCTTGGCTCTTGAAGACCAGGTAGTTGAGCACGTGCCGATGAGCGAGCATGATGCACCGGTCGATATGTTGGTGACCGACGCAGCCGTCCGGGTTTTTCGGACGTAGGCTGCGACGGTCGTAGGGTACGCGAACTGTTGCCGATCCGCAGTTGCGGTCAGGAGTATCTGAAGTGGCTTACGGACGAAGACGTCGTCGCAAGTCTCGTTTCCTGTCGCGGTTCATCATTCTGCTGCTCATCGCCGGGGGCGGTTACTATGCGTACATCAAGTACTACAAGAAGCCGGAGTCTCCGGCACCGGGCGTCGCAGCCACCGCGCCGGCGGACAGTCCGATGCCGTCTCCGGGCGGCAGTCCGCTGACTCCGCCTCTGGAGGGACTGGTCGGCGGCGAGGCCGAATCAGAACAGACTTCTCAGCCGGCCACCAGTCGGCCGTTCATAGGGACGGTTCAGCCCATCGCGATCGAACCGGTTGCGGTGCCGTCGGCCGATCAGGTCGAGACCGTTTACCAGGAGGGCATGCAGGCTTGGCAGGCGGGCGATCTCTTGAAGGCGCGCGATGCGCTGAACCGGGTTCTGCACGCAGCGATCCCGGCCGAGCGGCAGGCGCAGATTCGCGAGGTTCTCAACCAGATTGCGGAGAAGACCATCTTCGCGCCATTCGTTATCCTGCCGGGCGAGACGATGGCGGAAGACTATGTCGTCGTCCAGAATGACAACCTTCAGAAAATCGGAAGGATCTACAAGGTCACCGAAGAACTGCTCAGTGTGGTCAACGGCAACATGAACAAGAATGTCATCCGGACCGGCCGTCGGCTGAAAGTCGTGAAGGGCCCCTTCCATGCCACGGTGGTCAAGAGCAGCTTCGAGATGCACCTCTATCTCCAGAACGTCTATGTTCGCACCTACAAGGTGGCGTTAGGGGCTGACAACAGCACGCCAACGGGCAAGTGGGTGGTAACCGATCGTCTCACGGATCCAACCTGGACCAATCCGCGGACTGGCCAGCGGATCGCTGCCAGCGATCCTCAGAACCCGCTCGGCGAATTCTGGATTGCGCTGGATGGCATCGAGGGTCGGGCCTTGGGGCAGAGCGGCTACGGCATCCACGGGACCATCGACGACAGCAGCATCGGCACCCAGGCATCGATGGGCTGCGTCCGGCTGTCGAGCAAGGACATTGAGGTGGTCTATGCGATGCTGGTGCCCGGATCGACGGTGACAATTACTGATTAGCGAGTGTCAGGGCTGGGGATGCTCGCGCCCCTCATACTGCGGCAAGTCTTCTGGCGGCGCTCGGTTACATCTGAACGGGTACGGGACCGGCAAGAATCTGGTATTCATCCATAACGGACCGATCACCGCTGCAGACCAGTTCGATGTCGCGGCGGATGGTGGGCAGACTGGTCGTGATGAACCGCCTGGCCACGTGCCGTTTGCGTTCGTTGTGCTCAGCCTGCCGCAGCAGCAGGTGGCCGCAGAGCACCGCGATCGCACTATCCACCAGCCTGCGGCCCGAGAGATCCATGTACTCGTTAGATTGCGACTTGACGAACGCCACGCCCTTGAGCACCAGCTCGCGGCCTTCGACCAGTCTGGTCCTCAGCTCATTGAGCTGCGGATCCGCGTATTGCCGGGTTTCGTATTCGGCGGCCTGTTTCTCGAATACGCCCGAGCACACGCCGCGAACCGCCGCCACGATCTGAAGCTGGCTGGTGCCCTCGTAGATCGTGGTGATGCGGGCATCGCGGAGATGCCGTTCCACCGGGTAGTCCTTCATGTAACCCGAGCCGCCGAGGACTTGCAGGGCATCATTGGCCACCTTCACGCACAGCTCGGAAGCGTAATACTTGCTCATCGGCGTCAACATGCCGTTGAGTCGCTTGTACGTGCGGGCATCGGCCTTGCGTCGCTTGAGTTCCTCGGGATCGGTCGGCGTGAAGTACTCCAGGATACGGATGTTGTTGTTCTCGAAGTCGCAGATGCGGCAGGTCTCGTAGACCAGCGCCCGGGCGGCCTCGATGTACACTTTCATATCCGTGACCAACTCGGCGACGGCCGGAAGCTGCTCGATGGGCACGCCGAACTGCTTGCGGCTGTGAGCGTACTCGCGGGCCACGCGGTACGCGGCCTCGGCGACGCCCAGTGACTGCCCGGCGATCCCCACGCGGGCCCCATTCATCAGGCTCATCACGTAGGTGATCAGCCCGCGTTGCCGCTCGCCGATGAGCTTGGCCGGGGCATCCTGGAAAACCAGCTCGCAGGTCGGCGAACCGTGGATGCCGAGCTTCTCCTCCAGATGCCGCACACGAATCCGCGGGCCGCGCTCAGAAAGGAACAGGCTCAGGCCGCGCCCGTCGGAGATCTCCGGCTCGCTGCGGGCCAGCGTCAGCAGGATCTCGCCGCAGCCGTTGGTGATGAACCGCTTGACCCCGTTGAGCCGCCACTGGCCGTCCTCGTCCTGGTAGGCCCGCAGACTCACCGACTGCAAGTCGCTGCCCGCGTCGGGCTCGGTCAGCACCATCGCGCCGGTCACCTTGCCAGAGGCGAACCTCGGCAGGTACTCGTCGCGGATCTCCGTGCTGGCGAACGCGTAGATCGTCTCGGCGATGCCCTGCAGGCCGAACAGGTTCATCAGCGACACGTCGGCCCGGCTGACAATCTCGATCGCCATGGTGTAGACCAGGCAGGGACAGTTCAGCCCGCCGTACTTGCGCGGCAGGGTGAAGCCCATCAGGTCCGCCTTGGCCAGGACTTCGAGGTTCTCGCGGACGGGGCCGCAAAGCGTGACCGTGCCGTCGTCGTTCAGGCGGTTGCCTTCGTGATCGACCCGCTCGGCCCGCGGTGCGATGTGGTCGCCGGCGATCTCGCCGACGATGGTCAGTATGCGGCGGTAGTTGTCAATCGCGTCGGCCGCATCATCCGGGGCATAGTCGCACCCGTCACCGCGGTCGCGCGTGAAATTGTCCTCCTGGGCGGCCGCAACCTCCGCCAGGTTGATGTGGTCGAACAGAAACTGGATGTCTTCGTTGTCGAGAAAGAAATTCGCCATGGTCTACTGCGCCCGTTCCTTGATCGCCTTGATCATCATCGGGATCACCTTGTTCAGGTCGCCCACGATGCCGTAGTGAGCGACGGAGAAGATCGGGGCATTGGCGTCCTTGTTGATCGCCACGATTTTGGCGGACTCTTCCATGCCCGCGCGGTGCTGGATGGCCCCGCTGATCCCGCAGGCCACGTACAGGGCCGGTCGCACCGTGGTGCCCGTCTGCCCGATCTGGTGCTCTTTGCCGACCAAGCCGCTGTCCACGGCCGCGCGGGATGCACCCACCGCCGCACCGAGTGCCCCGGCCAGGTCGTGGATCAACTGGAAGTTCTCCTTGCTGCCAACCCCGCCGCCACCGGCTACGATCACCCGCGCGCCCTTCAGGTTGACCTTCTGCTTCTCGCGGTGCCGCTCGACGATCTTGACCGCCGCAACGACACCGTCAAGTTGGATCTTCTCCGCGATGATATCGCCCGTGCGCTTCGGATTGCCGTCCGCAAGACGCATCACGCCTTCGCGGACGGTGGCCATCTGCGGCCATCGCTCGGGATTGACGATGGTGGCGATGATGTTTCCACCGAAGGCCGGTCGAATCTGCAGCAGAAGGTCCTTGTATGTTTCCTTGCTCTTGGGGTCGGTATAGTCGCCGATGTCCAGGTCGGTGCAGTCGGCAGTCAGTCCGGCCTTCATTTCCGAAGCAACCCGGGGCGCCAGATCTCGCCCCAGTGCCGTCGCTCCGTACAGGACAATCTGCGGCTTGTGCTTGCCGATCAATTCGCACACGACGCGGGCATAGGGCAGCGTGCGGTAGTGTTCCAGCAGTGGGTCGTCAACGTAGTAGACATTGTCCACGCCGTGTGCGATCAGTCGATGTGACAGGTCGCGGACCCCGCGCCCCGGCAACACGGCCCCCATCTTGACCTTGAGGCGGTCCGCCATCTCGCGGGCCTTGCCGCAGAGCTCCAGCGATACCTCGCTGAGGTTGCCGTCTTCCTGCTCCGCGAAGACCCAGACTTCACCTTTCCGATTCGGTTCGATCATATGCGCTCGACTCTCAGTCGAAACCGCCGCGATTGAGCTTCGACCCACTCAAGTCACAAACACTAAGACTGACGGCTGACAGTTCGTGTCACCCCAATGTACGATCCACGATCAGTTCGTGAACCATTTTCCGGATTCCCTCCTGGGTTGCGGGGACTTCGGAATACCCTTCTTTCTTCAATACGATCGACTGGATGCGATGAACCTTGGTCGGCGAGCCGGACATGCCGCACCAGGCCAGATCTGCGCCGATATCCTCCAGGTTCCATTGCTCGATCAGCAGTCTGCGGTTCTTGAGATCAGCCACCCGGCGGGAGGTCTCCTTTGTCTGCTCATCGGCCGACGCATTGGGCATTTGCTGAGCCACGTCCGCGGCGACCTCGGCTTGTGCTCGGGCTCGCTTGCAGAACATCATCCGTTTGGCCGCCGCCGGCCGCGGTTCGTTGGCCGTATCGAGCACGGTCATCAATACCGGCATCCGGCATTCGACTACCTCCCAGCCGTTGCCCACGTTGCGCCGAGCCCGCACCGTCTGTCCGGACAGCTCCACGATGCATTCCAGGTATGTCACCTGAGGCATGCCCAGCTTCTCGGCCATCTGCGGGCCGACCTGCGCGGTGTCGCCGTCGATGGCCTGACGGCCGCAGAAGACCAAGTCAACCTTGCCGACCGCCTTGACGGCGCGAGCGAGAATGTAGCTCGTCGCCAGAGTGTCGCTGGCCGCCGCCCGGCGGTCAGTCACCAGAACGACCCGATCGGCACCCCGATAGAGGCAGTCCCGCAGGACATCACACGCTGCCGGCGGTCCCATGGTGATGGCTGTTACCGTCCCGCCGTACACATCCCGCACCCGCAGAGCCGCCTCGAGGGCATGCAGATCCTCGGGATTGAAAATGGCAGGCAGGGCTGCACGATTCACCGTCCCGTCGGCCTTCATGGCCTCGCCGGTGACGTTGGCAGTGTCCGGAACCTGCTTCACGCATACAACGCAATCGTAGCTCAAGCAATCGCTCCCACGCTTCCAGCCCGACCTGCCCGAACCGTAGCCTTCATCTGCGAACGGGATGCGCGCAGTCCACACACCCACGCCTCCGAGAGGGCGCACTCGGGCTGCCCTCCCGACGCATCGTCGGGCCGCCTCAGGCAATAGAGCGAAGATGTTAGCGGTCGGGTCACAGACCGTCAACGTTCAGCCTGGCCCAGCGCATATCTGCACTGACCGCAGGGGCCACCTGCTTGTCGTGAGCCCAGACAGGGCCTATACTTAGGGCACCTGTAGTACGACGACCGTGGTTACTCACAAGGGGCAAAACACCATGCCAGACACAACCAACGAAGCGGCAGACTCTATCCGTGGCCGAGTGGCGGCTGTCATCGAGAAGATCCGACCCTACATCCAGGGCGACGGCGGCGATATCGAGTTGGTCGACGTCGACGCAAACAACGCAGTCCATGTCCGGCTTCAGGGCGCATGCTCGGGATGCCCCTCGGCCGCGATGACGCTCAAGATGGGCGTGGAGCGGGCCATCAAGCAGCAAGTGCCTGAAATCACGGAAGTTGTCCGGGTCGGGTAGTACCGACCTGCCCTTCCAGCGGCAACGCGGGCCAGCATCTGATCCCGTTTCGACGAATGCCAAAATGCCACGGGTGAACCGGCTGCCGAACCAAGCAAAAACGCAGAAGCAATCACAGTGTGGGACTGGCTTGCCGTCCCACACTGCAGAGGACTCTGCGTTCCTACGTAGGTGGCCGAGGTCAACCGTCCGATGGGCGAAGATAACGGGACAGGTTCGTTTTTCGCGAGGTCGTTTCAGCCTCCTTGGCAGCCTGCAGGGATTTGGAGATCCGGCGCATGTCTCAGATCCAAGCGTGTCTGATCCTGTTTCTGGCGGTTATCCTGCTGACGGAAGGATGTGACCGGGATCGGCGAGGCACGGGTTCAGGGCCGGATCTGCACTGGGCGGCGCTGACGGGCGACGAGTTGTTGGCAAAGCGCCTTATCGCGGAGGGTGCAGACGTCAACAAATACGATTCTCATGGCCGCACGACTCCACTGGGTGTTGCGTGTGAACAAAAACACATGCGGATCATTGAGCTTCTGCTGGAGCGTGGTGCAGATGTGAACAAGGGTGCTCCACTATACTGCGCCGCAAATCAGGGGCATTTCGATATCGTGAAGCTGCTGCTCGATAAGGGCGCAGATCCCAATCGGTACAGGGTCGAGGGAATTCCATCCCCTGTGTTGGCAGCAGTGCGGCGGGGAAATGTCGAAGTCCTGAAACTGCTTGTTGCCCGGGGCGCCGAAGTCCCGGAGGTGCGGGGCGATGGCAACCTGATTCGAGAGGCCGCCGTTCTCGGGCGAAAAGACATGGTCGAGTTGCTGCTTTCATACGGGCACGATTGCGACAGAAAGGACTCAGACGGCTGTACGCCTCTGTGGCTTGCCGCAAGAGGAGGATTCGAGAATGTCGTGGAAATCCTGGCGGCAAAAGGCGCTGATGTGAACGCGCATGACAATAAGGGCAGGAGTGCCGCAGGTATCGCGGCAGAAGGTGGACATGCAGCAGCAGCCGATCTCTTGAGGCGACTGGCAACAAAGGAGGCGGAGTAACGGACATGGACGGCATGGACAAGAAGAGTCGTCAGGATGAGTTTTGTTACCGGTCAATCAATCTGCGGGGCCAATTTCTGACTCTTCATCTTAGGCAATAAAGTAAATGCTCACATTATGTACCTCTGTTTTCTTTCTGTGAGCCTTAGCTGAGGATCATAACGCGCCTGATCATTTCGGTTGGTGTTTCGTTCGACGCAGCGGGAGGAGGGCGCGCAGCCGCTCGTCGCGAAGGAAAAGGCCCAGCCAGACCAATACGCCGAGAACAATTGGGGCGAAGAATGGATCACCGACGCGCACATGAGTGGCGGTGGCGCCCCCGAGATAGCCCGTCAGCAGGATGGCACCGAGAACGGATGTCTGCGGAATCATGTAGACGGCAGTGCATGCGAGCTCGAGAATCCCGATGCCGTGGGCAAGATGCTCGGGGTATCCCATGCGAGCCATTCCTTCGATGACGGGAGCTGGTTTCGCCAGCTTCATCGCCCCGCTGACCAGCAGCATCAGGACCGGCAGGGCGCTGAAAATGCGTCCGACCCAGCATATCACTTTCGATGCGCCTGCAGCTTGTCCCCCTGTTCGCCTCACGGCCAGGTCCCGCACGGCGGCATCCGCAATACCCGCTTCAGTCTGTCCCGTGACCATGTTTGTGCTTCCTCGCATACTCAGGCAGGCGAAGGCCGCCCAATTCAGTAGAAACGCAGAAACGATCATCGTGTGGGACCGGCATCTTGCCGGTCACCGATGGGCTGGAAGCCCGTCCCGCCATGTAAAGGACTCTGCGTTCCTGCTTGGGATCTGGGCACGGCCTCCACTACCGATTTCATTCGCGCCAGCCCCTCCTCGAATTGCCCGCCGACCATCTTGTCCATGTTCATGAACAGGCCGACTGCCTTGGCCGTGAAGTTGTTTTTGCCGACCATGCTCCAGGTCACGGCGGTTCGATCGCCATCTGACTTGAAGGCGAACTCCACGTCGTTGGTGCAGTTGAACGGCTTCACAAACTCGAGTCGGATACGGATGAGGTCGTTTGGATGGCTTTCTGTAATCGTTGTGCGTCCTTCGCCCACCTGCCTGTTGCCCGCCCATTCGTAGGTCGCCCCGGTCCCGGCCGGGGCACCTCCATAGGTTCGCTTCATTGCCGGATCGAGCTTCGCCCAGGGCGACCACGCCTCCCATTTGTGGAAGTCATTCACCTGCGAAAACACCACCGGCGCGGGGGCGGTGATGGTCGCACTCCGTATGACCCGGAACTCGGACGGCTGCAGGGCGACAATGCCCACGAACACGACAACCAGCACAGCCAGCACGATCAGGATGAGTATCAGCATATGCTCCCTGCGACAATAGACAGCCGGTTCTTCGCTATCGCGACAACAGCACGCGCCCCGCTCCGTGGTGTGCGCGCGTCGACAAAACCGGCATACCTGTGCGTTCTTGTCAGAATTCGTTTGACCATACTGAGATGATAGGCACGGTGGGAGGCACCAACCATGATGTTGGCCCCCTCATGTCGTTCCGGTCATCATGGAAGGCGGCAGGCTTGCTTGCTGTCATGTCTTCGCGACAACCCTGTCGCGGGGCAGAGGCTGGAGACCCGGTCTGATGCCCCGATCACCAGTCCCCGATACTTGCGCGCCGCCGCTCATGTGTACACAAGCTGGGCCGTCGCCACGCAGGGCCGGTCGGCTCTCAGCCTCACCCAGTGGGCACTAAAGCCGGCCGGGAACTCGTGATGCCCGTATCCGGCGGCGTCGACCGTCAACTGTGCATATGGAGCCCACGTACCGTTGCCCAGAAAGTCGACCTCAACGGTGAAGTTCACCGGTTCGGCGGCCCTGTGGACCAGGTGCAGGCACTTGTGATCGAAGCCGGTCATCAGATACGGGTCCGAGGGCACGTTGGGTTGCACGGGCGTATCCCGCCACGGCCCGCCCCAGCCCTGCGGCCCGCCGAGGCCCCACAGATCGTCGGTCTTGCCGAACCACAGGTTCGACTGCGGCTCGCCGACCAGATGCGCGTTGCCGGTGCAGGCCGTGACCTGGTTGCCGGCCAGCACCAGCATGCCGCGCCACGAGCAGAAATCGGGCACGATCCGCATGTGCCGGCAGATAGGTGTGACGCCGTAGATCTGCCCGCCGTACGCCAGGCGCGGGAGCTCATAGAACAGCCCGTGCATGTCCATCAGGAACCGTTCGGTCTCCACCTCGCGGATCCGAGGCCACTCGGTATACCACGCCTGATCGTGCGTGTGGCTGCCTTTCGGCAGGCGGTACCTGGACCATTTCCCCCGGTTCAATACGCAAAGAACGACGGATGCCCGGTCCCAGCCCGTCGCGAAGGCGTTTGCGTGATCGCCCATCGGCGTGCCCGCGACGTCGTTGAATGCCGTGCTCTCGATGATGTCCCACTCGCCCCGCCCCGTCCATTCGGCCAGGCGACCCCCAGTCGAGACGCCCTCTGTCTCGTCGCGCTCATGGTAGGTGTTGTTGGCCACGATGACCCGGTCGCCGGCGGTGAACCCGCCCTTGTAATGAGGCTTGAAGCCCTCCGGCAGCTTGAGGTTCTTGTTGAGCGTGAACAGCAATTCGGTCTTGAGCGTCCGGACATCCACCTCGAAGAAGTGCGATTCCATGCCGAGGACGTAAACCTTGTTGGCTGGGTCCTTCAGGTGCCGCATGGTCGCGGTGAGCCGGTAGTCGGCGAGCGCCTCGATCGTGCGAACCCTGTTGTCCGTGTCGATGACGTGAGGCCCGATGATCATCTGCTCCGACTCGGCATGTACGAATCGATTGGCATATGTCCCGACTACCGAGGCCGGATGCTTGTGGACCCGCATCTCCTCGTCGACGTAGAACAGCCCCGTTCCGCTGCCGGTAGTGGATGTGTGCGCGGTATAGGTGACAAACCACAACCGGTCGGCCCAGGGCATGACTGCTCCGATTCCCGATTCGCTGCGCGGCCCCTTGAGACCGGCACTGACTCCCAACCGGGGAATGACGCCGCTGATAATCAGAGGGCAGTCAGGTTCCATGCCGCCGCCCCGTCGGTTGACGGCCGCACGGCCCACCGGTCTGCCTTGACCGCCCTCGGCGGCTTGCGCGGCCTGAGAAGCGCCGACCGCCGCTGCCATCCCGCCTGCCGCCACGGCATTTCCAATAAGATTGCGACGCGTGACCTGCGAATCCTGCTTCATCGATCAGCTCCTTGTCTGCGTGCTCACAAGCGCCGGGCGATTGAACGCGCCCCGCCGGCTCATCGGTGGGCGGCAAGTCATTCGTTCAAAAGAACTTGCAGACCAACCCGAAGAACCTCCAGTCTAACCTCACCTGCCGAGGCGACAACCTCAGAAAGCATTCGGTCCGCCCGCCAAGATCGGCGACCACGCCGGGGACTGGGCTAACTCTGCACTGAATGTCCTGCGAGTACAAATGTCGCTTCGACCCGCAGGCAGTCTCGCTCGCCCCTTGCCGAGCCGTGTTTCTGATTGATTCACATGGGCTCATCTGCCAGAATGGGTGGAGTCGCGGCCCGTGCGGAAAGGGCACCTTCTCGATTACAGGGGAAAGGAAATGGGCTCCTGTCGCCTTACGCTCCTTGTCGACATAATCATTGTCTTTGTGACGACGGGTTTCGCCCTTCCTGCCTTTGCCAGCAAGGTCAGTATCTCCAGCCTGCCAGTACTCAGTTCCTCGGTACTGATCGCCGACGACACAACGCAGTATACGGTGAGGCTCACGGCCAGCAGCGTGGCCGGCTACAACGACATCACCAGCGTTCGCACTCTCTTCAACATGACCGAGTCCGGCCCGGATATGAGCAACGGCCGCGGCTACATGGCGTGGGGCGCGACCGACGCGGACATCACCAACTACGGCGGGTCCTGGGTTTTCGCTGACGCAACCGGAGGCGGGCGATGGGCTTATCGCACCGACACCTGGGGCGGCACGACCTATATCACGCCGCTGGGCTGCGAGGTGTCCACGTCAGGTGCCGCCACCGGGGCCACCGGCACGCGGACTGCCACCTTCACGTTCACCGTCAAGGCCGCCTGGGCGAACAATCCGTTGCTCAATACCGCCGATGCCTGGGCGATGACGGCCAACGACGGACCCAACGAATCCGACTACTGCATGGTTGGGTGGAAGGATGGCGCCAATGAATTCGTCGTCGTGCCCGTTCCCTGCACGCAGACCGCCGCCACACCCGGCGTCCCCGTTGTCTCGAATCCGACCGCCGACACACTGGATGTGGCCGTGAACCCGGTGGACTCCGACACCGATCTCTTCGCGATTCGCATCTCCCCGCCCGGTGACGAGCCGACCAACGTCAATATGACGCGCGGGTTTGTTCAAGCGGACGGCAGCCTCGGCGGTTTTCCAGTCTGGCAGACCAAGGCCGCCTGGGCCACGACGACCGTCACCGGCCTGACCTCCA
>CAZTQK010000069.1:0-19484 GCA_964615635.1 uncultured Planctomycetales bacterium | reverse complement strand
CCGCCCCGCCGCGAGCACGCCGCCCAAGATTACACAGGCTCACCGCAAGGACACGGTGAGTTGAGGGGCCTCATCCCGAGGCACCTGAACGACCGGCGCTATGCCGGTCTGCCAGTACTGCTCCCTTTCCCTGCGGCTGGCTGGGCAACCGCGCCGCCTGGCCGGCTGCGGGGTTTCATAAGGAGAAACACATGCACATGAGTAACGACAGACGTCTTCCCGATTCGGCCCGCCATCTGCCGGGCGTCGATCAGCAGTCGCCCGCTCCAAGCTGGCCCGTCTGCACGCCGACCTGGCCGTCCCGGGTCCGCGAGGTGTTCTCCGGGTCCGGTTCAGTTCTGCGCCCGTGGATGGGCGCAGCCGTCATCGTGGCTGGCAATCTTCTCTTCCACTTGTACTGTCAGTCCTGGCACTGGGTGCGACCGAACCACGTCCCGAGCGGATATGCGTGGCTGGCCCTCGTGGGTGTGATCTTGATGATCATCGAGATAGGCCGCGACCTGCTCAATCGGGATCTCTGCCCGGCGGCCATTGTGCTGCCTTCGGCCGTTCTGGGGGTCACCAGTATCGTTGCCTTTCTGGCAAGCTGGCCGGGGATCGAAGCCTGGTTCCCGTTCTTCCCGCAGGTTGACTTCGTCGGCGAACTGGAAATGTTCCTGCTCTCCTGCGGTACGATCGCGCAGTTGATCTTGTACGGTGCGGCGGTGCGGAGATAGGGCGGCTGATGGGCTCGTGGCCGGAAGAGGATCGTGGACAGCCTTGATCGAGCCGTTGTGCTCGCTGATCTTCGCACCCGATTTGTCGAGTGCGTCGGCGCAAGCTTCAAAGGTCTTTCCAAAGAACCACCACGTTTCCTTGTGCGGCCCGCCTTCCTTCCCCGCCCTTCTCCGCCGTTTGTGGCCAGCCTCTTCTCGGGCAGCGGAAGAGGCTGGGAGCGGAGACGAGTTGCCTCGATGCTGATAGCGATACCCACTTGGCCGGTTGTTCAACCGAGAGGTTCAACCACTGTTTCAACGTTTCCTCCTACGAGCCCGACAAGTTCTCCTGTCATTTCTTCGCTTCGTATTCGTAGCTAGAGGAATGTCGGACTAGCTTCACCGTGTCCGATTCAACCCTCTCCAGGAAGAGCGCCTGGTTATCACCGAAGTAATGCCCTTCCCTCGCAGTCAGAGTCTTGCCCTCACCTGCGAATAGCACTGAAACCGTCGCCTGCTTCGTCTTCGAGTCAAGCTGTATCAAGCTGACGGTCATTCCATGAACGGTCTTGGTTGGGGCTTCTGGGGTCAAGAGAAACGGCGTGGCGAGATGAAGGAAAGCCGAAATTCGTGGCGTCATCTCGCTCAGTACGGGAGCGTCTACACGAGCCCGATCTCGAAAGTCGTCACGGTCCACCAGGACAACACGAAAGCCTCGATCGATCGCGCCACGCTCAGGCGACAGAGGAACCGGACGCATCGCCAGATTCCACGATGTCACAGACCACGAACCACCCTCAACACAACGGTAGACGATCTCAGATCCCCGACCTGCATCGGATGGACCACTGCTGGTAAGCCTCTCGACAATTGCGTCACAGCACCATTCCCGCACGTTCCCTTCCATGTCGTAGATACCCAGGCTGTTGGGCAACCCGCTGCCCACGGGCAAAGGGCGTCCACGACCTCCTGTCGCCTCCATCGCGGGCCAGGTGGCGGGGGCTACCGGCTCCCAAGAAGGGTCGATCTTTCCCGATTCAGCCGCAAGACCAAGACGATAGGCGTAGAGCCACTCTGCACGAAAGGGGAGTCGAACAACACGGCTCGTGCGGGCAGAGATCTGGTCACAGAACTGCATACAGTCTCGCCAGGAGACTCCATGCACGGGCAGGTCGGCGCCAACATGGAGGCTGGGATTATGCTCGACAACTCGCATCCATTGTCGTTGGGTGACCTCATACTTCCCGATGTAGAAGGAACTCGTCGATTTCTTGACTCTACCGGTTCCTGCAGCTGCGTCCGGCCCACCGCGCGGTCGGTCCTCCAATTGGTTCGTAGCTGGCACAAACACCAACTGTATACTTACGCCTTCGCCAAGATCAAGGCCTATCGCCCGTTGCCCATGGGCGAGAAGGATTTGATCGTTTGTCAACAGGTTGCTCGTGCACGCTCCCTGCAGAAGCAGCGGGCCGACCGCGATTAGCAACCTAGATCGAAATAGCATGACTCGTCTCCTCCTCGCGACCCTATGGTCACCACGGCTTGACACGGTTCTCGTTATGTATTCGTCTCCTACTGCGTGTCGTGACATCGCTGTATGCTCACCAGGAACTCTGTCCTGGCATCCTCAATCGACCTGTCTAATTCTTCTAGCTTTTGCCTCTCATCTGGGTCTAACCCGTAAGCCAGATCATCGATCTTAAGCCCGTCTCGGTACGCCTCCTTTTGCTCAAGCTGCTTCTTAGCCGGGATCGTATCATAGAAACATTGTCCCTTCGCCTCTGACATACAGGGCATGCTCGCCAGCCACTTGAGGTAGTCCTCAAAGGAATTATGCATCTGTTCGTACCGATTAACGTGTCTTTCCTCGTGGGCGCAAGCTTCGTCGTCATGCCACCAGACACTCACTATGGTAGTCAGCGACTTGAAGTAGATTCGTCGCCGGTCTTCGTGATACGGAGCTGGTGGCCCACCGGGCGAGCTCTCAGGACGAGTGTCCGGCCTGCAATCACACTTGTCCAGTTTCACCTTCTCGCTAAAAAGGACTAATCTCGTCGCGCCGCCCTTGTCGCCTTGCTCAGGCTCGTAACCTCTCTCATACACTATGAACGAGAGACCGAGCCGATCGGACCTGCAGGTTGGATTGTTGTTCGCGTACCCGTACAGATTCACTCCCCCGCGTTCTCTAATCGGATCCCGACTCAGCCACCGACCTTGTCGCGGGCTGTAGTAGGCGGTGGCCGAATTCGGAAGAAATGCTCCCGAAAGGACGAGTAAGACGATTCCACAAATGCACTTGTGACGCATGACAAGAATCCCTCTCATTGAGCCATAGATAAACGGTTCGCTCCGAACATTCTTCACCGAGCGGGCTTACGGCGGTCCCAAGGCTCGCCCCGTGGCCAGTGGCGGCACTTGGCCGGCTACAGACTGAGGCGCTGCGGCAGTCTCATGCCGGAGACGTCGCTGCCCCCGACCTGGAACGTTGTTGCCTGACAGGTTTCGCAGAGCCATCACAGGGACGCTGGCTTTGGGCATAAGCCGCCGAGCTTCGGCCAATGCAGCTCTAGCCTCCGCCAATCTCGCGTTTGCCCGCAAACAGGCCGCGCGGTTGACAAGAAACACGCCTAGTTCCTCTGTCGGGCTCAGTGACACAAGGTACTCGCCTCTCAGCAGTTCGACATCGGTAATCGCTGCTGGCCATGTGCGGTAATGCTCGTCTGAGAAGAAATCGACCCCGCCAGTGGCCGTGCCCTCAATGTTGAACCGTTCCCTGTCACCATCCCAGCGGCAGAAAATGTGCTGCTTGGCCAGAACCAGCTTGATGGGGTAGCCCAAGCGACGACCAATCGCCGCATACAGCACCGGCATCGATGCGCAGGTCCCTCCGTTGGACGGGTCGAGGAGGCCGTGAATAAAGAGGTCTCTCGATCTGGAGAAGTCAACGTCGCGGATCCGCTTCTCGTTGTATCGGACCCCGCAATCCTCCTGAAGCACCTGGACGAGGAATTCGGCCCGTAGGCGGGCCTCCGAATGGCCATAATGGTCGGCGTAGCGCGGATCTGTCACCCGGTAGAGGTGGCGTTCGGTTTCCGATCGCACCCGTTCTGCCCATTCATCGAGCTTGGCCAGGATCGCCGGCGTGTCCGAAGACGCCGATCCAGGCAAGCCTCCCGCACACAGCAGATTCATCAATCCAAGATCTACCTCACCCAGATCCTCGGCGTTCAGCGACAGTAGCTCAGCGTATGTTCTCACTACAGGCCTTGGCAAACGTGATACATGACGATCTTCCGAATATGACCTCGATGAAACACGCGCCATCGTGATAAGAGCGAGTACAATTCCCCCCAGCGACAACGGCAGCCACACCCAGCGTATCCGGTGCAATCGTTGTGACCGACTGTCCTTGGCTGGCGTATGCAGTCGGCAGCCACGAAGCCGCTCAAGAGTCCTTCTGGACACGTTCTTCACCCTGTCACCCTCACCTGCAATCCACAGGCTTGGCTAGTCGCCACGGCTGCATCAGATACCATTCTTACCCAGCTTTCGGGCCAACACCGAACAGCTCAATCCAATGCGTCCCGAAAACACCGAGGTACATACCTCGCTGATCGGTGAAATGAAAGCCCGACCCTGCATCATACCACTCCACAGGCAACCGGCCGAATCGAATGGTACCGACTCTCTTGCCCGTCAGGCCGTCAAAGAAAATGCGATCATCTCCTCGCCTGAGAACCAGCACCGTGCTGCTCGGGATAAGCACCGTCGAGGGGCCTACCGATTGCTCAAATGGCGACACATAGCCGCTTCCGTACGTTCCTAGCCCCTCGAGTTGGATGGACTGCTCCAAGTCCGGAAGAACGCACACCATTCCTGCCGATTCATGAACCTGTTGCTCAATGCTGAGGCCGTCCGGGAGGACGGCGAGCCACGGCTTCATCTCTGTCGGCACGCAAAAAGGTGAGATACTCGAACAGCCGACAACATTTCCCTTGCGGGCCACCTCGATCAGCGCGTCCGCAGCAATCCGACATACAATTACCTGTTTCCGCATGAAATCATGTACAACCACATGCTCCTGATAGCCGCCGACAATCCTGGGCAGCTCGATCCAATCCCCTTTCACGTCGTACGGTCCCAGGCGTTCGCGGCTCACGGGATCGAGAACCATGACTTGCAGCCGCTTGACGCCGTTAGCCCTTTCCTCACGTGTTTCCATAAGCAGCCAGCCGTTGCCCAACACCGGCCTCGGGGTCAATCGGAATTCACCCTTTATCACCACAGCGGGCGGCTCTCCGGAAAGACTGACGCGGATCAATACACAGTCCTCGTCATACATGTCAGTCAGATAAGCTGCCTGCCGTTGGAAGTCGAAAACCGTGTTCGACAGCGGCAATCTGTAGAAAGTCTGACCGGTCATGTCCGAATGAGCTGGCAGCAGGCTTCGAACGACGCACTTGCCGCTAGACAGGTCGTAACCGTAGATACCCACGGGCTCGTTGCACCCCAAGGGGCGTTCGCGGTATTGGATGTACAGGATGCCGCGTTCGCCGTCCATTGCCACTTGTTGCACTTTCGAAGAAATCTCGTGAATCAGACCTTCCAAGGGAGCAAGAGATGACACTTTCCATACACCCAGACGGCTAACGCAGCTGCATGACGCCGCCGTGATCGGCTCTGTGGGCAGATATCGAAGAGGGCCGGGTTCTCGCGGCAACACACAGCCGGTGAACGTGACGCAAAGGCCGGCGGTGACCAGACTGCAAACTCGCCGCAGCCAATCGTGCAAGGCGGCACACGGTTGCCGAGGCGCACGCCCATCCATGTGGTATTCTCCTTAGCCGACGGCACCTACTGCTGCCCAAACAGATGAGGCCCCGTCCGACGACATGCAGATAGAAAGGCAAGAGAATCCCAAAGCGGCCTTCGGCCGCAACCAAGACTCGAACAATCGATTACGCATGCGACTGTTTACTCGTAAGCGAGTTATCCGACTCAGCCAAAAACATACGCACAAAACGCACAAAAGCTCCTGAGTAAAGAATTAACGACCATTCTCGAAGCTATTGATTCTTGGCACAGCCACAGCATGCCTCGACCGCTGACCTCCACTCGCGGGGATGTTTCCAGGAAAAGGGCGCTACGGTACCATCGACCATGTCTATTTCGGCCGGGGCGTTCAAGAATGTCATATTATCGTCTATCATCACATGTTTGCTGCATTCTGTATGCTTCGCCATCTCCGCAAGCTTCGAATCTCGCTGACTCTCCAGGCTGCCAAAGATGTTCCAAGTGCTAATCGTGCTGAACAGGGTGCCTTCGCACACGCGAGTTGTAGTGCATTTTCGTCGTCCAGGATCCCACCTCTTTCCCCAGAGGCCGAGGTACGGCTGCGGTGCAAAGGGATTCGAAGACAGAATACGAGCCTTGCAGTGGCGCCCGATTGCACACTTGGAACCCCCGCAACATTCGTCACGGCTGCACAACTGAGTCGGCGTGGGCCGTCCTTCCCGCTCTGCCTTATCTCTGGGAACGTGGGCACCAGGGTCATCAATGGTCTTGTCATAATCGATCCATAGGCAGCATTCCTTGCCCAACGCGTCATATCCGTTGGGAGGGGCATTGCGATTGAAGGCATACAAATTGGCCCCGCCTTTCTCGCCAATCGGGTCCCGACTGAGCCACCGCCCCTGACGCGGGCTGTAGTAGGCATCTGCGGAATTGGCTGCCACTAGAATGCACGCGACAGCGAATGACCAAGCTACAAGTGACAAACGTATTCGCATGGCTACTTACCTCTTCCGATTCGACAGGCTAAGTGGCTTTACGCAATCCCGTTGGGCCTGGTGGCTGAAGGGTCGCCAGGCCAAGTCCTCCGGGGTTTCCGGTCATGACAGAATAGCGCACAGCCATCTGGATTTCACAACAACGACGCACGACTCGTTCCTCCCATTGGCCATACTCTCCTAGCGATCCAATGCAGGCTTCCTGTGATTCTGCCAATTCACGTCGCCCTCCTTCAATCTGCCCCTTGGCACAAGGACCTTCATCATTCTGCGTGCTGAGAAGTTGCCACTCTGAGCCGCTTATGAGGCTCCCTCCTAATTGGCTTCTGCGGCGTCATGGGGAAAGACGCCGGCAATTCGCTTACAGGAGTACGAATAGAATACTGATACTCGCACCGACAACCTACTCCGATGTAATGGACTGCTATGTAATGGTAGTCGTCTTTCCTGCCCAAATAGTCGAAGTGGCATGTCTTATCACGATCATCGTTATAGTATGCCAGGAATTGCGCGCCACTCACTTCGCGAGCGTTCTTCGTCATCATGCAATGCTGGCTGCACGACACTAAAGACAGCAGCATTGCGTACGCCACTCCGAGTACCAACCCTCGCGTGTGCCATCTCATCGCACATCCTCACGCTCTTCAACTGATACCTGATCTAGCCAAGACCACCTCAGCGGTCTAGCCGCCCGAACCGCCTGAGGAACCGCCTGTTGGTACGGGGTTGCCCGTGTGGATTCTGTTGTTCCTGCGTAGACAACAATCAGCCAATGCACTGTTCACGTGATCTATGCAATTGCCCCCTATGAGGCAGTATAGGCCTGGAGTCCCCGGAGCCGTCCTGCTCCGAAGGCAGTCCAAGATCTCCTGATCCGTCGCTTTGGCGCAAGAACAGGAAGCGGCCTTGGACCCCGCCAACGTGCCAGTGCATCGTCTCCGCGTATCCCACTCGTCATACCAGTTGTTAAGCAACACAATAAGATATCTGGGTTGGTACACGTTTTTCCACAGACCTGGAGTGTCTGGATCCGGGATTTGCCCCACCGGCCACAAGATGGTGCTTTCATCATACCAAGAACCTTTCACTAATAATGGTATGCCCTCCTCATCTACTGGGTAGAAACCATGGTATGCCGAAAACGAGATGTTTAGCCATTCATGGCCGACTGCGTTTTTAATCTTCTGCACGGTGACACGGGGGAACACGCTGCGTACACATGCGCGCCCATCAGGATCCACAGCGTCCGCCGGGTCGTTACGCATGGACTCGTACAGATTCTTCCCCCCGTGCTCCCCAATCGGATCCCGACTCAGCCAGCGCCCCAGGCGCGGACTGTAGTAGGCGCTTGCACAATCAGTCGCCAGGAGAACAGCTAGAGCAGCCACGGTTCCGATGGTTTTAAGCCGTTGGGGTTGCATCATCGTTCAATTCCTCTGTTCTGAGCTACAGCCTGTCTTGCAGGATCTCGTTCAGCAGTCTCTGCATGCCGTCACTTTCATACTCTGCCATCACACACCATCCGTATCACCACGACGCGTTCAGATGCCATAGCGAATCCTGCAATCGCCAGATACCTTCTTTCGTGGCAACGTGCACTCTTCCTTGTATGTCGATGGCCAAGCCTAGCAATGATTCGGCAGGCGCCGCCATTGCTTCACAGCTTCTTCCATCGACATGTCCGACCAACGCACCGTTGTAGAACCACACCGTGCCGTCCGGGGCAAGGACCGATGACGAGGGGGCGCCCATTCCTCCTTTGGGCAATTCCGGGTACACCCACCATTCAGAGCCCGTCCACATTGTCATGGCCGAAGGAGTACCGAGGAAGCCGCCCTCAAACCAGGTTCGCCCGTTCTTATCAGCGAGGACCTCGTTGGGTACTCTTGCCGACGGCCAACCGGTAAAGGAATCCATGGCCTCGCCGCCTCCCTGAACACACACGAGCCCATACAAGCTGGTTGAGTCCCAGCAGCCCACCCACCATTGCCCGTCCTGTCCTTCTCCGGCCCAGAACAGAGTTGTATAGCCCAGAAGGCAGTTGTCGAGGGCGTTGAGATGTCGCCATCGTCCCTCTTTGTAGATGAGTAGTCCCTCTGGCGTGCCGACGCAAATCGTGCCATCGGCGATCTGGTGGACCCATGTCACGTCAACATATTCACGTTCGTACGCGGCGATCCCTTCGGGCGGACACTTCAGGCATTTCAGCAAGGCAGCGGTCCGAGTGGCGAACGGCCGAAGATCCAGTACTTCCCACCTGTTTCCATCGTAGGTCCGAATGGCTCGCACGCTCTCAACGTAATTCCATACACGCCCCTGATCGTCCACAGGCCAGATCGGAGTCTGCGGCCGAAACCGAACGATCCGATCATACTCGGCCTCGATCGCTTCACGGTCAGTCGCATGGTATCGGAGCAGGCGCAGGTCCCGGTCGAGAACGGCCATACCCCGTGGTCGCTCAAAAGCGCCCCACACCTCATCGCCGGCCTCGTGGATGCTGGTGAACCCTGCATGCAACGCGGATTCCTTCGGGGACAGCGTGAGGTACCACGGCCTGGGGTCATCCGCCAGGATCAGCTCGCCGGTCAGCATGTCAAACTTGATCAGCCGGGGCCGGTAACCGCCCAGATACATGTATCGGTTTCCAGGTACTTGATACAACCACTCCATCTCGCCGGGCTTGGCCATGCTCTCGTTAACCGGGACCATCTGCCACGCCACGGACCTGTAATCGGGGTCCGACCAATTGCGCAGGTCTTTCTGCCAATACTTGGGCCCGTGCCTGGACCACCAGGCCTCCCAATCGGTGCCCAAGGCCCATATTGCCTTCGACACGCCAACGTCTCCTTCGATCGCGCTGGACAATTCCAGCCCGTACTCGGAACGGCATTCTCTGGGCAGGACAGTCATTACTGTTGGAAGCAGATTCCGGCTGCGGACGTCTTTCAGCGCGTAGATGCTGATTAGCCTTTGTCGCCAATCGTCTCGTCCCACTTCCAACGATTTCAGCATCCATGGAATCGCGAGCTTCAAGCCTTTTCGCCCAGCTTGTTCGATCGCCATCTGGGCTTCCGCGGACGAATCGCTTCCCATGGCGCGCGTGAGCTGGACCACGTTCATGCCGTCACAGGCCGGTCCCGAGAGCTCGGCCGCTTCCTTGGCGAGAGCGGGTTGTGGAATCCGTACCGCGACATGCGACAACTGGGCGATGACGCCGGCAACCGGAGTCGCAAGAATCGTTCGTTCGGTGCAAGGGCCCGGCCGTATCACACTTGTGCAAGAGCCGCACAAGATCATGACGCAGAACAACGCACGAGGCACTCGCCTCGTGGGAACGCGATATCGGTAGGTCTCAGCTGCCATTCGCGCCTCGGAAGCTCGTCTGCTGCCCCTGTATCCTAGTTGTCGCTCAGTTCGACTTCTGCCCTTTTTCGGCCTCTACGCAGCCGGGGCGAGAGCGTACATCAGCACGGCCTTCATAGGTCGCGACAGTTTTGAAAAGGGCAGGCAATGGCCGGGTGTTGCAAAAACCCAATCGGTCCACAGCCAGCGGCGCACGGCGGTGATCGCGTCGGAGAACGTGTGATCGGTCTTGCCGGCCCACAGAATGGTCGCACCGCTGGTCCGCCGAGTGGGAAGCCGGGCATACAGCAGGGCCACCACCGAGTACAAGCCGAACAGGCAGGGAGCGGCGCGCAGCACGGTGTTCTTCGTCCGGCCCCGAGTGGTTTCCAGCCCGAGGTAGTCGCGCATTTCCTGAAATGTGGTTTCGATATTCCACCGGCCGGTGAACGTCTCGACGATTATTTTCGGCGTCATGGCCAGATCGGTGGTGAAGAAGTACTCGTCCCGGTGAGTTCCACTGCGATCGTGGACGAACACCCAGCGAACCGGGACCAGCCCTTCGCCGTTCTTGTACCAATGGCCGGTGCCCGAAACCACCTCGATCCGACGTTGGCCGCCCCCGTACCAGGCCACGGTCAGACGCGACCGGGGCGATCGCTTCACCACGTCCGCCGGGCTGGCCAGTTTCCGGCCCTTCTTGGGCGGCCGGCCGTTCCGCTTGCCTTTCACCATCGGCGGCGGAGCGTACAGGTTGGCGTCGGGGTAGAAGCGGCTGACCAGGGTCAGGCGATCGCGATGCCGATGAGCGAACCGGGCCAGTTCGTGAGTGCCGAAGCCCCCATCCCCGCAAAACACGAATTTCCGGTGAGGGAACCAGTGGAGCAGGACGGCCAACAGTTGTCGCATCAGCTCCGACGGAGTCTTGTGCCGGCGTCCGTGTTTCTTGTTCCAATCCTTGGAACGATACAGGGCCACCAGGATGGGCAAGGCCCAGAGTCGTCGGGAGAACGGGAATCTCACCAGGATTGCCAGGACGACCCACTTGTGGCCCCAGCGGTAGGCGGTGTACGAATGCGTGGAACGGACCGCGTCGCGATGGCAGGCCTTGCCATAGACCTTCTTGCCCTGATGCTCGTCGACGGTGTCGTCCCCGCAGATCTGTACCGGACCGTCGGGAACGCAGTGATCCAGGATAAACCCGGCCAGGGCCCGGCCCAGCCGCCAGGTCGACCAGCGACGCTTGGACAAGACCCGGTGATAGGTCGAGGGGTGGCCGGGAGCCAGGGCCTGCACCGTCCGGAGCAGGTTGCTGACCGTGCGACGCCCGGTGACCAGAATCGCGGCGAACAACAGGATGACGAATCGTGGATAGATCGGACGGGTGAAAGCTGCCGCGAAATCGAGGATGAGCGGCTCCGCCGCTTGTGGTATAGTTCTCATGGGGGCCTCCAAGCCCGCGAAATATGGGCAACGTGTTCATTACCCATATTCCCGGCAAGGTGGCTCCCCTTTGTTTAAAGAAGGTGTTCATCACACGCCCTCAAAAAGGGCAAAAGTCGAGCTCAGAGCAAGAACAACAACGCTCAAGGCCAAGAGCTACATCCATCCGATTTCTCATCGCCGAAGGAGCAACACCAACGGGATCATCGGAGAGGCACCTGGTAAAATCCCGATAATCGGGATCCAGCCCTAGACGGCTAGAATCCACGTTTGGCCTTCGGGTCATCGCACTTGCATGGACATCCAAAGAACATCTCTCTATCTGAGTACACGGACGCATCAGTCATGAACTTGGTATGCTCCCAATCTGCCGCAAACAACGTTCTGTCGTCCGGGCGCTTCACATTCCACGCGTTCGGTCCAGACATATGGTGCTGGGGCGTCTTGGCCCAATGACCGACAAGCTGGCCCTTATACATTACGAGCCCCATGTTCCCTGGCATCGCAACAAGATCGATGTGCGCAAAGTTGTCCTGGTATGTGTGTTGAATCTTCCCATAGGAGTACAGCGCACGAAGGCAGTGCCCTTTCCGCAAGTGGGTCTTGACTTGCTCAAGTTCCCAGGCGAGATAGGCGCCCTGTGCAGCGCCGTAATCGTAGTCTCCCCACTTGTCGGTCATGAAATGGCGCGGCCAATCGAGCTGATGCCAGAGATCCTGTCCGTAAGCGCCCTCCGCCATTTTCGTGGCACACTCGTCGCAGAGTCCTGCTTTGCCAGCAGCCTCCTTCACTGCCGCATAGTGGTCGCGCTCATTCCACAGGCCAAGGAAGTCCCATCGGTCTATAGGCGAATTCTTGACAAACGCGTATAGATTCAAGCCACCCTCTTTCTCTTCAATCGGATCCCGACTCAGCCAGCGTCCGAGTGGTGGGGAGTAGGAACGGTAGCCCCAGTAGCCCAGGTGGGTTTCGGCATCGAACCACTTGGTCGAAAAGCGGATGGGGTTGGCGTCCTTGTACGGACCGTTGCTGTTGATCACATTGCCGTAGGGGTCGTACTCGTAGTGGGCGGCCAGGGTGCTCTCGACGCCTGTGATGTTGCCTTGGACATCTTTGACCGTCTTGACAAGCTGACCGACGTTGCCGTTTCCGTCATAGAAGAACCAGTAGGTCCCCTGGTACGTGCCTTGCGTCTCCTCCACGGCCAGCAGGCCGCCAATACCTCCGGCGCCGTGGATGCTGCCTGATAGATCCAGGCCCCAGGTGTACTTGCGGACCACGGCCTCTGGGGCATTGACGTTGGTTGCGTTGGCGTTGATCACCAGCACGACATTCCAGCCATCGTGGATAAACAACTGGTCACTGGTCTCGGGCCACGACGAGCCGTTGTAGGTCTCGACCCGCTTGTGGACCCGCCTGCCCATGTAATCGTACGTGAAGTAGACGTGTTTGTCACCGGTCTCATAGGCCGTCGAACTGGCGCCCGCCTCGATCCGGGTCTGAATCTCGGTCAGCCGATTCTCGGCATCCCACGTGTAATTGAACGTATCATCCTGCGTCAGGTTTCCGTCATCGTCGTACTGATGAGTCGGCGTCACGGTCGCGCAATCGGGCGGCTGGGTTGCCCCGACGTACTTGTATTGATTGACGTTCGTGGCGCAGTAATAGGAGGTTGACGACGAATCCAGGGTATACTCCTCCCGATTGCCGATCTGATCGTAGGTGTAGTCGTACTCACCATAGGTGGTCAGGCGGTCGCCCGGGCCACCAGATTGCGTCCACAGGAACCGGTCGGTGGTCTCCAACTCGCTCCGTTTGTTATAGCCGAAATCTTCGGTGAATCCGGTATCATTATACGGCGACTGGTCGTCCACCGCCCGACCCGTACGAATGACGTTGGTCCGACGGCCGAGACCGTCGTTGGTGTAGTCGTATCTGGACACCAGGGTATTGGCTCCATCCGGATCAATCACGTTGTCAACCTTGTCGAGCAGGTTGCGGCTGCTCTCCAGCTTCCGCCACGCTTGGGCCAGAACAGTCGTCTGGGTCGAGTTGAAGCGAGCGTATTCCACAGCATTGCTGTTAGCAGACCGAGTGTAGACCACCCCGTACGCCGGCAAGCCGGGGCCTTCGATCCGGCTGAACCGCCCGGTGGCATCGTCATAGTGATACGTCGCGTCGTCATCCTGGTCCGGGTCCCCGGTAACACCGATCTGGAACCCGGTATCGCGGCCACGAGCGTCATCCTTGCGAGTGATCAGCTTGGCGTAGCCATCCCGGGTGATCGTTTCCGTCTTGGTTCGCAGGGTCCTGGGGGAGATCAACTCTTGACCATTCCAGTCCTCGTTATCGTCGTAAGTGAAGTCGTGCGCAGCGATGACGGTCTGGCCATCCTTCTGCTCGGCCTGCGTTTGGCGCCCCTGCCGATCGTAGGTGAACTCCACGTCCGGCGTCGTGTCGGAGTAGTTGATACCGAGCAGGTCCCCCGTCTTGGGGTCATAGTCGTATGTTGTCGTCAGGGGATTGCCGCCGACCGTTCTGGCCCAGGTGCGCTGATACAGCTTGCCGTCAGCCGTGTAACTGTACCCTATCGTCTTGCCGTCCGGGAACACCTTTTCCCTGGCCTGCCGGCTTGATGCTTCGGCGCCGAAGTAGAACCATGTCCTATCCGCAGGGCCGGTCGCGCCTTCAGGCCACGTCAGCCCATCCCAGTCCGAACCACCTCGATATGTACTGAACGCGCTCTGCCTGCCGTACTGATCGTACTCGTATTGGATCGGGTATGTGCCGTTGCCCCAGACGCGCCACAATTCGCCCCGCGACGTGTAATCATAGTACTCGGTGCTGGTTAGGGACGAATCCTGGGCATCGATCCGGCTTTTCGAGATCACGCGCCCGGTCTTGTCTGAATAGCCGTAGGTTGTCTTGTGTCCGGCCGGATCCTCGATCTCCTTGACTCGATGTCGGCTCCCGACCGGATCGCTGCTAGCGTAATACTCTGTGGTCGTCGTGCCTGTCCGGTCCGTGACAGTCTCCCGCCGGCCGATTTCATCATAACCATAGCTGATGGACACACCGCTCTTGGAGGTCTCCGACTCGAGGAGACCATTTTCTGTCACTGCGACTTCGTCGGTGCTTGAATCCGGCACGTCAGCCGTGTTCGTCACCCGCCGATTGGATGAATCAACGGTGACCCGTGCGGTGGTCGCGTTCAGGGCCACGTCGGTGGAGATCGTTTCCTCAATGACAGACCCCGTAAAGCCGTTGAACCCGGTCAACCTTCTCTTGACCTTGCTCGTGGGCACCGGCTGACCGGAACCGTCAAGGTAGGTTCGCGATTCAGTCAGCTGCCACCACGCACTGTTTTCATAGACGTAGCTCGTTTCGGTCTCGGAGATTCGGTCGGTCGAGTTGAGATCGAGGATCCCATTGGCCGGAACGCTCAGATCGAGCCCGGAGCGGAGAAGGTTACCAAGGGAATCGTACTCGTAAATCACATCCGCCGAGATCGGCGTCGTGTCAAGCTTCTTCTCAGTCTTGATGAATTGACCTTTGTTGTCGTAGGAGTGGATAGTAATGATCTCCTGATCACACATGCTCGTTGCGCACAGGGGTTCTATCTCCTTCCACGTCTGGCCCAGGGCATTGGTCACCGTCTCTTTCACGAACGGCGTAACGCTCTCATCGGAGTCGCCTTTGAGGACCTTCGACCACTGCGTGCCGTCGGCGTTAACGCCATAGGAGCGGAAATTATGTACGACTGCCGTCCCCGTGACGCGGGCAACTCGCCCGTCGGGATAGTACTCGCTGATCTCCGTCGGGCGATTGCCTGGATCCTGCGAATCCCAGGGGTACTTGGCCGTAACTTTCCTGCCGCCGGTGATGGTGCTGGTCTCGTGAACGTAGTCGGTGGTCAGGCCCGACTCATCAGTACGGGACAGAACCCTTCCGGCTAGGTCGTATGCGGTTATACTCTCCGTACGAGGCTCCGTTTGGGTGTCCGTCTCGCCGACGTGGCGGATGACGTTGGTCACCCGACCAGCAGCATCGATCAGAGAAGTCGTGGTGATCGCGTCAGACCAGTCTGACTGCGCCATTTTCTGACTGGTGACAGAACAGGCAGCCTTTGTTGTATACTTGATCTCAATACCCGCCTCATCGGTTTCGATTCGTTCATTACAGCAGCTGGAGGAAGTGTAGGTGATCGATAGAGACTTGCCGCTGTTGTGCGACTTCTGCGTCAAGCGATAGTCATCATCCTCGTATTCCATCACCGTCCATTCGACGGGCTCGTATTGCGTACTGTTCCATACCTCTGTCCTCGTTTCGACCTCCCTGCCGGTCAGGTCCGTGAGACTCACCGACCGAGTGGACTTGCCTGAGACCGGCTGCGGTGTCCCACTGGGAGGCGTGATAGCGAGTTGGTCGACGGTGGTTCGCAGACACAGTATTACGTTACTGGCAGGGGGTTCGACCGGGAACTCGCCGGGAGCGGCTTTCACATCCGACGGGGGCGCGTAAAGGCCCCACGAATACCCGTACTGCTCAAAACGACCGTCGGGATGCTGCACCGAGTAGGGCTTTCCGGACGTCGCGCTGGAGCCGGATGGCGGATAGCTCAGCGTCACCGTCGCAAGGTTGCCGGTATCGCTTGGCAAGCCGTTCGGGTTCTTACAGCGAATGACCTTCTCAGCATTCATCGTGGTCAACTGTTGGCCGATGTAGACCTGGGTCGTGTAGAACACGCAATACGTCGTGCTGGTGCTGATACCACGTATCTTCTCGTCGATGCGGCGAGGTCGTGGGTCTCCGCCGCTGTCACCGCTGCCGGACACGGGATCGTAGGAGTATTCCACCACCATGCAAGTGGATGCGCTGGGAGGGTCGCCATAGGGACTGTTGTCGGCCCAAGACCTGTACTCTTTCGATATCCAACCGTCGTCGTTGTATTCATAATAGGCCCAGGAACCATCACCGGCGTCTTGAACGGACTTGAGCTGACCGTAGCCGTTCTGACCTTGCTGGTCGTGGTACTGATACGTGGTGGTCAGAGGGTTGGGATCGTTCTCCGTACGAAACACGCGGACGGCAAGCGTCCGGGGGGTTGAATCAAAAAGCTCAGAGTCCACCTGCTTCTTGCTGGCGAGCACGCTGTTACGACTCACTGATGTCTCGCGGGTGGTAACGCCGTTGCCGTTGGTGGTGACGATCTCGGTGACGGTCTTCACCTCATTGCCATCCCGAGTTTCCTCCATTTCCCAACCAGCAGGCGAAACACGAGTGAAACGATAGAGCACTCCCTGGCCGTCAGAAATATCGATTTTGTCGGAATACCCTCTGAACGTCCACGTTCTGAACGGCGTGGCTCCTGGAACGAGATAGTACATGCCCGTAACGGAGTGTCTCGTGGATTGCACCATGTCCTTCCAGTAGAACTCGACGTCGAAACCTGTCACCCACTCGTCTTCGGGCTGAGGTTGAACCCCGATCGCCTGTGAGAAGGCTTCAGGCGCGTACACTTGTTTCAGTCTCTGCCACGGCTGACCGCCTGTGGCGAGTTCGACGGCATCAACTCCCTCCTCCTCCCAGTCAAGAGCCATGCTGAGATTGGTGATTAGCGAAGGAGAGGGACCGGTGGGCAACGTTGCCCAGTCCGCCATGTAGAAGAACCACTGGCCAAATCGAGTGCCGTTCTGGCCTCTGCCCAGGGAGATCCAGGCATCGACGCAGCCTGTCCCAGCGCCGCCATCACCTGCCGCCTCTCCCCCGGCAGCGCAACTGCCCGACGTGCATCCGCCCTTGCCGGTGTCCACGGAAAGGATCCTCTCTGACACGCACTCGCAACTGGTGCAGTTGCTTGGATAGGGCGTCGCTGGCCTTGCCTGCAAAGTGATGCTGCGAGCCTTCACCTGTTCTGGATCATTGATTGTCAGCGTGCAGGTATATGTTGCTGACTCAGGAGCATTCGGGTCTTTGTTCCAATCCACCTTGATGCCGGCCGGCGGCACGTCTCCACCATTGGCGCAGACGATATGCCACGTGATCCGAGTTGAATACTGCGGCGAAACCGTGGCCACGATATCTTGGCAGGGGGTAAGGGTGTCCACGTTGGTTTTGATCGGACCGACGGAGTCCTTGATGTTGATTGGGAATGTGAAGAGACAGGGAGAATCGTTGCTCTGATCATGTGTGATATGGAGGAGGTACGGATGCCCGTCACATGTGGGGGCAAGGGCCTTAAACTTGTATACTGCACCGTTCCCGAGTTGGTCAGGAAAGACCACGTTCTTCGTGCAATTGCGGCAATTATCGTAATCGTAGCAGAACGTGCATTCGTTGAAATCGGGTATGTTGATGGCGCTCTCGGCACCATTGACTACTTGGACGACCTCGGCAGACCCCACAGGGGCAGAGTTAGGACCGCTGCATGTGGGGCAGCCAGGATTCGGGGGTTCGAGGCTCACGCTGACCGAGTGTGTCACCCCGGCGACTGGTTGCCACCGGTCCAGTTCCTCTGGATACTTCACCTCTATCTTGAATGTACGCTCCTCGCCACAGTAAATAGTCTCGCCTAAGTCAAGAAGCTTGACATCGAAGTTCTTACAGGTTGCCTGTGCAACATTCGACCTATTCAACGCAGACACTGTGATGGCAACACACACTAAGAACCATTTGATGCAGTTGCCGGACATAACTGACCTCTGAGATAGCATAAGGAACCTCCGCCCTTTCACTCATTGTCCACGTACGTTGATCCTTCGCGCAACGATATGCCAAGAGCTTCGTCAGGGAATCTCCTCGTCCGGCCGCGGCCAGCGACTCTTCATTTCAGATGTGATTGCGGCCGCTTTGGCCGGATCTCCTGCCTTCTCATACAGCTTTCTCAGCAGGCCGCCAATCCGGAAGCACAGATGGCGGTGTCCGTAACCAAACGGTCGATCGCAGAACAGATAGAAGCTCTCTTCCCCTAGCCGCACCGCGTCCTGGTCGCGGCCGTGCTCAGCGTACTCGTCCATCAGGCGAAAACGAGCAAAGCACGCACGACTAGGTTGACTATCGACTGACAGCTCGACGACCAGTCGCTCCAGGGCATCATACATCCCGTTCAGCCACCCGTTGTACTCAAAGCTGAAAGTCAACATATCAATGGCATAGTGGGCATCACCGTCCCGATCAGTCGTGGCAATGACGCTTCGCCAAGCTTCCGCCGCCTTCTCCACGGTCAGCATGGCAGCAGAGGCATCGCCTTGCTTGTTGAGACTGATTGTGAGCCATGTCAACGCCTGACCACGTGCACCATCGGTATCAGCGGCTGCCAAAGCTTCCTCAAAGGCGGCGATGGCTTTCGGCCAAGCCTTCTCGGCCACATACAAACGGCCTAACCAGTACTTGGCGCGAGAAACCGCAGCGGGCGATGCCGCGGTGGGGCTCGGTACCCCCCGGCCAAACTCGTTGACCACATATGCTTGAAGGGGATCCGGCTGACCGGTGGGATCTGCCATGAAAGCCAACCAGCTCTCCGCCTCCTCCGGCTGCATGAACGAGACCGCGCGCCGGGAAAGAAGCTCATCCATGCCGGTCAAACGGGCGGGGTCCTCAATCCCCGACCTGAGCCAGGCGAGCCCTCGCTCTTTCATCCCTAAATGTCGCAATTCACTGCCCACCTGCAAACGGGCCCGATCCAGGCTAGATTCGGGCAGGCCGGCCTTTGAGGCTATCGAGAATGCTGCTTGGTAATGTGGCAGAGCCTCTTCGTGCTTGTTGGCCTTCCGATAGGTCTCGCCCAACTCCATTTCGCCTTCGTAGGCAAGATCGGGGTATCGGCCATGAGCCACCGCGTGGGCCATCGACAGAGACTCGACAGCCGCTTCAGACTGACCTTTGTTGGTCAACGCCCGGCCCTTCCAGAGCAAAGCCCAAACGACTTGTTGATCGCTTGCTCTACCAACTCCGTGGTCAGCCACAATGGCATCAGCAATCGCCAAAGCCTTGTCCGGTGACCAATTCTGCGTCGCCAGCTCGGCCAGACGCACCCTCGCCCAATTGTGCGGCTCGGCCGTTTCGCCGCCAACAGCACCAACCACTTCGGAGAACTTTCTGAGTGCGATGTCCTGGAAACCTTGTGCCAGATCCACCTCGGCGAGTTTGACCTGTCCCCAGGCACGTTGCTGCGGCGACAGAGTAACATCGTCAGCAAGCTGCGTAGCCCAGGCCT
>CAZTQK010000068.1:8540-19577 GCA_964615635.1 uncultured Planctomycetales bacterium | reverse complement strand
ATCCGCTGGCTTGGCGGTTAAACAGAAGCCGCCCGTCTTCTGCACCGAGGACCGGCTGGCCGAGCCTGCCGTGGAACAAGCAATCGGTCGGCCCTGAGACCTCCCATACATAGTCTTCGCTCGTGCGGCAGTAGAAGATTCGGCCATGCTTGTGGTCGACAAGACAGGGCCCCTCGATGTTGGAAATGCCCACTACAATACCGTCTGAGATCATGTTATTTGATGGGTATCTGGCCGGCTGTAGTTCTATGCCTTCCGGCTTCTGCGTGGCCCAGATACTGGTTAACGGAGCGGCCGCATGGCAGGCGATCACGATTCTCGTGTTCTTATCCGGCCCCGGCCCCAGGGGGCCAAGCAGTAGCGGACGTTGGAGGCGGACGCCCAGCAGGTTCAACCGCCGGTCGATGAGCAGTGGCTTGCCTTCGCGGTACGCCTCAACCCGGTTCCACCCGCTGATCCACAACACGCCTTCGCAAGCCATCCAGGCCCAGTTCTTCTGACGTCCGTAATCGGAGATGTAAACGCTCGACTCGGAGCGTTGAGGAGCCAGTTCCAGCAGCAGGCTGAATTGTCTGGCGGCCAGGTCGTGCAGATCCTTGCCAATGTAGACTTGGTCATTGTGGATGACATACGTTCGGTGCGAGGTAACAACGACCACCGATCCGAGAAGCCCGGACTGCAAGTCGGAGTTCGAGTCGAGGTCCTCGCCGAGGAAGTGGGATCGAATGACACCGTCGGGGTCCAGACAGTACAGAGCATGTTTCTGGGACGGGGGCGTCGATGGTACAGACTGACTTTCTGTGTCCCCTGGCGTCAACCTGGCCGGGGCGGCCCCCTCAATCAGTTCTGTCGCCAACGGGTCGCTCGGATTGGCAACGAACCACAAGCGTCCCTCGGTGTCAACGGCGGCGGCGCCGGCTGGCCCACATCTGCCGCCTGTCACCGGACGTCGAACGCCGTCTGCGTGATAAACCCAGTAGATCAGCCGGTTGTTCGACCAGTGAGGAGTGTTTTGGCAGAAGAACAAGCGGCCAAGCCGATCGCAGCCCACCGGTGAGCCCAGGTTGCGGATGTCCTCACCCTTGTCGATCCAGGAGAACCGGTCAGCGGTAATTCTTCCCAGCCCCACGCTGCGTATGTACATGTAGTAGCCGCCTGCATGATCACGGCAGATGGATACCCCGGAGGACGGCATGACGTCGCTCTCGTGCAGATAGACGGCGTGCAGCCGACCGTCATTGTCGAGTCTGAAAACACCCCACCGCCCGGCCGCCGCATCGAGATCGTAGTAGTTGAGCTGAACCATCGCTTCAGACAAGCCCCTTTGAGCAAGGACCTGGCAGGAACCGATCCACTGGCCGTCATAGTACTGATAACCACGCGTGATCAGCTCACCAATGGTCTTCATTGAAAGGCCCTGGCTGGCCGGAGAGATGCTTTCAGCATCGCGCAGGGCCTGGCGGGTTGTCTCAAGGTAGGACTTCATGATGGGTCTGAGCTTCTCGCCGAGTTCCGCTTGGCCGGGGGGAACGGAGGCGGCATGAAGCCGTTCCAGCTCCTTCGCTGTTGTTGCCAGCAGGTTCTTGAACTCGGTGCCGATCCGGGGCCGATCGGCCAACTCGCTCAACAGTCTGCCGAGGCCTCCCAGCTTCTCGGTGGAATACAGCGTGATCGTCTTCAGCAATTTCGGCAATTCCGGCCAATTCTCCTCTTCGGCGGCCTTCAGAACGGCGCCGAGTTCGACTTCGGTCGGCGATGCCCGCAGACCGTCGTTCAGTTCGGCGATCTTGCCGCCAATGGTAATCAGCCTCCCATCCGGTGTGCGAAGAAGCCCGCCAACTCCCCTGAACGGCAGGTTCGTGTAGGTTGTGATCCTCCAGTCTTCGCCAATACCCCATCCGATACTGAGTGATCCGTCCCAGGTCTCTCCGCCGCCGGCAGCCCCGCGACGCGGGCACAGCACGGCGAAATCCGTCTCATCATGGATGAAGACGGGCGTGCCACGCATATCTTCGGTTCCGGGCCACATCGAAGTCTGACCATCCGATATCAGCCCGGGATAAACGTAGTACACCCATTGCCCCCTTACTCTGAACGCCCGCTGCAAATTGGAGCCCGGCGGCAAGTTGATCAGCCGTGCACCCTCGGGAGAAACGATCACACCGCTTTGCCTCGATCGGAATGCCACCGCGACTTCATCGTCTTGTCCCCATCCGACGATTTCGCCCTCGGCGATGAGTCTGAAGGTCTCCTGAGGCGTTGCCCCAGTCTTCCTCAAGATCTCGACGGTATCGGGCGCGTATGTTCCCTGTTTGCTGAAGCTGAGGACGGGCAGATGGGTCGGGGAGGCCCAGAGCTTGGTAATCGCGTATGGGAGCGGACGCAGCCTCTCCCCTGATCTGAGTATGTCATTGACCTTGGGCGCGAGGATTTCATAAAGGTTCGTTGCTGTCACCTCCGGCGGTGGATCATTTGCGACAGCCGGTGACAGCATGACGAACAAGGCAGCCAATGCTCGGACAACTACTCGCCTAAGGCGGACCGCCCTTTTGCGGACCGCAACCCAAACGCAGTGCGATCCAGAAACCTGCGCGCAAGCCGCACAGATCTCTGGTTGTGAGGTTCTACTGATTCGATCGCGTCTCATCTCCTTGCTCCGTTTCGGGATGAAGGTCTTTTCCTCCTGCCTGACTATCGTTTGGCAGGGACGGCCCACCTGGGCATTCGATCAGGTTGAGATAGGTTTCTGAGTTGAAGTCAGGACCCCTCGAGGGAACCACGATACAGCCAAACTCGGGGCTGACATCGGCACCCCGCACCTGATTAAGGGGGATGTTGGGGGCGTACTCTCCGGCGACTCGAAAACTGGCCCGTCCCTCGCCCACATTGCGGACCAAATGGAAGATCGATGTCGCGGTGACGGCATACACGGATCCAGGTCGGTCGGACAGCAGGTGAAGCGGTCCGCGTGCGGGGATCGTGATTCGGCCGCGGATGGATCCGTTGCGCCAGATGACAAAAGCACCCGTCGTGTTCGATGGGTACCCCATGTGGCCGATCCAGATGTTGTTGTCCTTGTCGCATAACCTGGGGAAGCCGATCTGCAGCACTTCGTTCGTGACACCCGTCTCCGCAAGCCGCTGAGCCGCGTAGTTCACGATAGTCCCGGCTTGCTTGTTGAGCTGAGCACGGCAACCAGGCAGCCACAGGGCATCTTCCTGGTCCCGGATGCCCATGGGGGCGCTTTCCTCATAGACGGGCGGCGCCGGTTCAAGCACGATGCGGCCCTGGTCGATACGGCCCGAAAACGAGCGACCGCTGTTGTAAGAACGGGAGTCGACCACATACACCCTGGATCCGTGAGAGACGCCGGCGATATAGTTCGCCTGCCCGTCTTCCGATCCGGCTTCAATCAGCGATTCTCTCGCATCGACCCATTGACTTCCTGTCAACACGCTGAGGCGGTTGTTGTCCAGGAGCCAGACATTGTCTGCGGCATCAACCACGATTCCTCTTGAGGGGTCGAGGCGCTGCTCGCAAAAGGAGAAACGATTGCCAACAAGGCGTTCGCGGTTCCGGGTGACGAACATCTTGGCGTCAGCCTCGAATGCCACTCGGCCTTCCGCGATCAGAGCGAGGTCGTTATCGTAGCCGGCCAGCACCGAACCGTCGGCGAAGGGCCACAAGAATCTCGCCCCTCCCTTCTCGTTGAGCCCGGGAATCGATCGCCAGTTACGACCATCGAACCGAACAAGCCCTTGCTCGGGCATTGTGGTCCAAATGGTACCATCGTCGGCTACACAGAATGCACCCTGCATTCTGACGCGTTGCACCTTGAGCAATCTGCGGTCGTCGGGTGCCCCCGGTCTGTAGACCATCAGTTCCGGCTGGCTCTCAGGCCCGGTTTGTCCGACGAAGAGGGTGCCGTCGGCCTGCGCGGCGTAGAGCCACTGGTATTGCGGCAATGGGAGTGTGTGCGTGAACTTGCCCGTGGCCAGGTCGAGCAATCGGGCTTCACCATTCGGCCCCTGCCTGGGAAGCCAGACGGATTCTCCTCCGGGAACCAGCAACGGGCCTCTTTCACCCTCGCGCCAGGGTCTGCAAATCACCTCCGTTGCGACGAATCTGGCCTTCTCCGCCGAGTCGGCGATGACGACCCCTGCCCCAACGCTCTGTCCCGCCTTCAGGACGTTCTCCGCCCACAGATAAGCGCGGCCGGATGGCTCGTTGCAGATGACTTGCGGCGACTCGAGCTGGTAGTCCCCCAGGACGAGGCGATTCGAAAAGTCCTTCAGTCCCTCAAGCACCACGAGGAGGTGCTCGATCACAATCTGGTCGTAAGTAGAGGAAACCGCTTGTTCAGCCAGTGCTCTGACCGGCTGACCGAGAGCGACCATTTCACGACCGATCCGGCGTCGTGTTTCGGGATCCGTAGACGCCTTCATCCGTGCAAGCAGCGGCGCAAACTTCGCGTCCGGCCTGTCGTCGAGCAAGACAAGCGATATTCGAGGATAAGTGAAGACGAGCGCCTGGTTCCCGGGCCAGACGACAGTCGCCCGGCCCTCGGCGACCGTGAATGGCGAAAGACTCCATGTCCCGTCTTTCCAACGCCAGAAACGGCGCCCGTCCGCCACCGCCACGACCTGCCGTTCTTCCTCCAAGGCAAACATCGCTATGTGGGGCCGCGTGTGATCACTCATGTGCTGATACGACCAAACGCTGCCATCATAAACATGCACGCCTCTGGGCGCCGGGAAGAAAGCATGCTTGTCGAAATACAGGTTCCAGGGCTTGTTGCCCCTGGGTCTGCGACCTTGGCAAATGCCCACAAAACCGCCTGGGAAGCCGACCTGCGGTCGGTACTCGATCAAGTCCTTCCCGTCATAGCCAAGGATTACCTGTCTCTCCATCGCGGTGAACCAGACGCGGCCGCCAGATTCAAAAAGGGCGACTGTCGCGTAGTCCAGCAGCGGGGAGGTATTGTGGAATTGCCTTTTGATATCCTGCACGGCGAGCGCCAGGTCCGGCGACCTGGAGCCTTTTGACTCATACCACACTTTCTGGTCCGGACCGACGCAGACATCGCGAATCCTGCTCGGAAGAGCCTGCCACATGACGTCCCGCAAGATGATCCGCGAATCGTGGGTAGGTGCTGTTGCGGTCTGAGCCTGGGTCAACACGCAGCAGACCAGGAAAGGAATCGCCGGGAGTATATTCAAGCATCCGGAGTACACGAATGCAACCTCCTGACGTCATTATGATTCCGTGCGGGAGAACAGGCAAGGGCGGCCAACCCGGACAGCAGAACCTCTGTCTTGTACAAGCCGCCCGGATGACGAAGGCCCAATGTGCGACCGTCTGTCCGTGCTTTCGCATTGTACAGCATCTTATACCCTCTTTCCTGGCCCAGGTGGCAATTCACAAATACGCCTGAGGGGGAGCCATCCGTCTGGCGGCGGAGCCCCGACAGGATCGGCGGGCATTCATGCTCACATTCACCTGCCCTACGGGACCATCACCGCGCATGTCCGGTCGCAAATTGTGCAACCGCTGCCGGCACTCACCCAACGACATGAGATTGGCTGGAAAAGCAGCGGCGCACCAGATAAGATGGAATCTGCTGGTCGACTGCGGAGCCGCGCGAGAATCACCTGCTCGCAGGTGCCCGTGCGGCACAAGGTGCGTTCTTGGGCTGAGAGGAGCGAATCATGCGTTCTCGTGGCGATCTCGGTATTGGACTTGTGGTGTTCGTGCTTTCGTGGACAGTCGTTGCTCAATTCGCCCCGGCCGAGGTGGCGACTTCGGCCCGGGCAGCCAACATTGCAGTGGAGCAACCCGTCACCTTCCGCATCGTTGCTCTGACCGGCCAGCCGGTTTCTGGCGGGCCTGCGGAGGCGACTCTCGGCCGGTTCGGCTCGGCCGTGATTAACAACGCGGGTCACGTCGCGTTCATAGGCAACATTGAAGTTCCCTACCACTCTTCAAACAACGCCATCTTTGCGGACCGGGGCACGGGGCTTGAGGTGGTCGCCTTGTCTGGGGCACAGGTGCCGGTCATGGAGCCCGGTTTTGTTTTTGCCGGCTTCAACCGCCGCCCGGTCTTGAACGACCAGGGTCACCTGGTGTTCCCGTCCAGTGTTTTCCGTCCGGGCACAAACGGCGCTTACAGCATGTGTTTCTGGCGCGAGAGCTACAGGACATGGTCGATCGAGGCCCAGCAGGGCCAACAGGCTCCGGACACGCCGCCCGGAACCCGCTTCAATCTTGATGTTTATGCCTGTCCGGTTGACTGCGACCCTCTTGGGACGCCCGTGTGCAACAACGCGGGACGAATCGCGTTCTGGTCCGACCTGACCGGGGAAGGCGTAATCCCCACCAACTCGGCCGGCATCTGGTCAACCGCCTCGGGCAATCTGAGACTGGTCGCCCGGCTGGGTGATCAGGCCCCAGGGACGGCAGACGGTGTTGTGTTCAGCCGTTTCTGGCGGCCCGGAGTGGGTGGCTCGGGACACGTGGTCTTCTGGGCCGTCGTGGATGGCCCCGGCATCACCTACAAGAACAGTCTGGGCATCTGGTCTGACCGATCCGGATCGCTTCATCCAGTCGTCCGCACGGGCGAACCGGCGCCGGGGCTGTCCGCAGGCTCGTTGTTTGAGCACGTCCCCCAGCCGACAAGCAACGAAGCCGGGCAGACGGCCTTCTGGGGTCGTGTGCGCCTGCCGGATAACAACAGCCTGTTGGGCATCTGGTCCGAAGGAACCGGCTCCATGCGGCTCGTGGCTTTGCAGGGACTGCAGGCGCCGGGCACTTCGACAGGCGTCACTTTCGCTGAGTTTCCCCCGCCATATCCGCTGATCAACGACGCCGGGCGAACCGTCTTTTGTGCCACCCTGGTGGGAGCGGGTCTGAACGGTAGCAATAACACTGGGATTTGGTCGGATGTGTCTGGTTCTCTTGCCCTGGTTGCCCGGGCCGGCCAACAGGCGCCCGGCCTGCCGGAGGGCACGGTCTTCGGTTCCCTTATCGGGTTCAAAGGAATCAACAACCTCGGGCAGATCCTGGTTTGGACGACCGCGGTACTCCCTGGAACGCCCCCGACCTACCAGGCAGGAATATGGGCCGCCGACGCCGGCGGCCAACTTCGGCGCGTCGTCCGCCACGGTGATACCCTTGAAGCTGCCCCCGGCGACTTCCGGATTATCCGCGATATACTCTTTCATGACCCGCCGGCATGCTGCGAAGGGGGCAGAAGGTTCTTCAACGATCGCGGGGAATTCGCATTCACCGCCGTTTTCGAGGATGACACTGAGGCCCTTGTTGTGGCCACAATTCCTCAGGTCCGGCCCCTCTCGCTGTCTCTGGACATCCGGCCGGGGAGCTGCCCCAATCCGCTGAACCTGGGGAGCAAGGGCGTGTTGCCGGTGGCGATCCTGGGGACGGTGGATTTCGACGTCTCGCTCATCGACCCGGCTACGATCACGCTGTCCATCGCCGACGGCAATGGCAGCGCCGCCCCGGTCGCAGTGCCCGTGGTCAAGGATGTGGCCGCGGCGCTCGACGGCCAAACATGCGAATGCGGCGATCTGGGCCCCGATGGCATCCCTGACCTGTTCATGAAGTTCGGTGCTCCCGATGTTGCAGACGTCGTCACACCATGCGGTGTGCCGGGCGGAACGGTGATTGAGCTGGTCGTTTCGGGCAGCCTCTGCGATGGGTCGCCTTTCACAGCGAAGGATTGTGTTCTGATCGTACCTGTGCGCAAGGGTAGGTGAAATCCGGCTTGAGCGACTTCGCCGGTTGAACGGCAACCATGACGATCAGGATCGCAAGTCGAGGGCGCGATTGGGCGTGAAAAGATCCCGGCGCCGCCGTCCTGAAGGCGCAAAATGAGCCGCAGAGAGACAACGAGTCGCTCTGCGATCCACTCTGAACAAACGGGTATCGCTGCAGAACTGCGTCGTGGATCGGGCTGTCCAGCCGAAGAACGCATGGATCTGAGTCAGCCACTCGGCACCCCCAGTGCCGAACATAAGCTGAGGATGAAATCGTGGACCATGCTGAAGATATCCAGGGCGGCTACGTCCCGAACGTGTCCGGCTGCGGGGTGTGCCAGGGTAATCGCCGCTCGGGCAGGCTGTCGTGCAGGCGGTGCTGCATCTCGATCAGCCGTTTACGGAGGGACTGTACCAGTTCGTCCGCGGACAGACCGGCATACTCGGCCGGCAGGATGAGTTCGCCGTACTGGATGATGACGCTGCCCGTTCGTGGGAGCGGCGATCTCTTGGGCCAGGCCTGGTACATGCCGTCGATCAGGACCGGCACGATCGGCGCGCCGGCTTTCTTGGCGATCGAAGCCAAGCCGGGGAACATCGGGTGGATGCGGCCGTCGGGCGTACGGGTGCCCTCCGGAAAGACCACCAGAGACATGCCGTTCTTCAACCGGCGGAGCGACTCCTTGATCGCCCCCAGATCGGCGGTGTTGCGTTTGACCGGAAAAGCATTCAGCGAGGTGATCAGCTTGCCGAACCAGTTGTTGGCCCACAGGCTGTCGCGGGCCATGTAGCAGCTTTCTCGGGGCAGGGCCATCGAGACCAGCACGGGGTCCATGTGGCTCTGGTGGTTGCAGACCAGGACTACCGGCCCTTCTCGCGGGACGTTCCGCGTGCCGTGAATGCGCACCTTGAACTGCAGAATCGTCTGCCAGCGGCAGAGGAATCGAAGAAACCGCCAATAGAAGCGCACGTTGTCCATGGGCATGTTCAGGATGGGGTCTGTTCTCCGGTCCGTCGACGGCGGATCTCCTCCAGCATTCGCGCGACCACGTCGGCGATGGTCATATGGGTCGTGTCGATCCGGATGGCTTGTCCCGAGTCGATCAGCGGGGCCCATTGCGCCTTGTCGTTGCCGTCTCGAAGCCGGATGTTGGCCAGCACGTCTTCGAGGCGAACCTCCTCGCCGTCGGCAAGCATCTCGTGATAACGCCGCTCCGCTCGTTTGACGTCTTCAGCATCGACCAGGAACTTCACATCGGCGTCCGGAAAGACCACGCTGCCCTGATCGCGGCCCTCGGTGACCAGCGAGCCGAGCCGCCGGCCGATCTGCCGCTGTTTCTCGACCAGTACGCGGCGGATACCGGGGACCTTCGCGATCTGGCTGGTGTGCTCGCTGACCCGCATGCTCCGGATGTCCTCGCTGACGTCGCGCCCGTCCATGACAACGCGAACGTAAGTGGGGCCGCAGTCGAGGCTGATATTGGTGGACTCCGCCATGGCGACGAGGGCATTCGGGTTGTCGAGGGGCACGCCTCTGTCGAGGGCTTTGAGGGCGATGGCCCGGTACATCGCACCCGTATCGAGGTATGGAATCTGCATCGCCGCCGCCAGCTTGCGTGCGGCAGTCGATTTCCCCGACCCGGCCGGACCATCGATGGTAACGATCATGCCAATGCCTCGTGAGAGACCGATAGACTGCTAGACTTCCAGGCTATTAGGCATCAAGTGGGACGTTGCTTCTTTTCCTAACAGCCTAACAGTCTAACAGCCTCTTGCCTTGCTCGTATTGTCCTTCGGACCACGATGATGGTCAACGAATCGGCGGTACGTCGGGTCCTTCGGCGGGAGTCCCTTGAAGCGTCAGCGGGCTGGCGTCGGCCACTTCGATCGTGACGAGCTTGCCGATCAACGAATCCGGACCCGGAAAGACCACGATCTCATCGCCGCGCGTATGGCCGGTGAGCTGGTCTGCGCGGCGTGAGGTCCTGGCCTTGCCCGCTTCGATAGCCTGACGGGCCTTCACGGCCGGCTTGCTCGGTCCCTCGACCAGCACCTCGACTCGCCGGCCGATCATCGCCCGGTGATGTTCGATCGACAGCCGATGCTGCAGGGCCATCAATTCCGAGTGCCGCCGCTGCTTGACCTCGTAGGGCACGTCGTCGGGCAGCAGCTTGTCGGCCTTAGTGTTCGGGCGATTGGAGTACTTGAACATGAAGATGTTCTTGTAGCGGATGCGCTCGATCAGGGCCAGCGTTGCCCGGTGGTCCTCCTCCGTCTCGCCGCTGAAACCGACGATGAAATCACTCGACAGCGAGATACCCGGCACCATCTGGCGGGCTTTGTTCACCAGCTCCAGGTACTGCTCGGTGGTGTAGTCCCGCCGCATCCGTCGCAATACGGCGTTCGAGCCGCTTTGGGCCGGAAGCGACAGGTACTCGCACACTTTGGGCAGATCGCGCATGGCCTGCAGAATGTCGTCGGTGAAGTCGCCGGGATAGCTGGTGACAAAGCGGATGCGCTCGATGCCCGCCACGTCGTGGGCCCGCCCCAGGAGATCGGCGAATCGAACGGTGCGGCCGTTCTCCGCGTAGGAGTAGCTGTTGACCGTCTGGCCGAGCAGGGTGATCTCGCGAGTGCCCATGTCGGCCAGCTTGCGGACTTCTTCAACGATATTGGTCGGCGGACGGCTCCGCTCCGGGCCTCTCGTGTAGGGCACCACGCAGTAGGTGCAGAACTTGTCGCAGCCTCGTTGGACGCGGACGTAGGCCTGAAGCACGCTTCCGTCGGGCGGTGCGGTACGCGACAGGTCGAGCGATTCGATGCTGTCGTGTTCCAGCGTGCGGCGATCCTTGGGCGTTCGCCGCGAGCGATCGTGTTCCAGGGCAATTGCCCGTTGTCGCGTATCGCGCACCTCGGCCAGCAGATCCGCAATCTGGTTCAGGTTCCCGGGTCCGCAGAGCAGGTCCACATGCGGGGCCTTGCGCTGGATGCCCTCATGATCGCGCTCGGCCATGCAGCCGATCACGCCGACAAGCATCTCGGGCCGCTCGCGTTTGATGCGGGCGACCTCGCCCAATCGACTGTAGACCTTGTCCTCGGCGTGTTGGCGGACGCTGCACGTATTGAGCAAGACGAGGTCCGCCTGGCTGAAATCGTCGACCGGGAGATACCCCAGTTGACAGAGCTGCCCCAACACCAGCTCGCTGTCGAGCTTGTTCATCTGGCAGCCCATCGTTTCCAGGTAAACCCGCTTGGCCATGGTGTG
>CAZTQK010000068.1:0-8440 GCA_964615635.1 uncultured Planctomycetales bacterium | reverse complement strand
TGCTCGATGGCCTGCAGGATCTGCTTGGGGTCATGATCCAAGCGGGTGTGACACGTCAGGTTGCCGGCCAGGGCGCGCCACCAGTTGGGCGATCGCTCGGGAAGCGATTGCCAGACTTCGGCGAACAGCGGCAGAGCAGCGGCCGGATCGCCGGTTGCCAGCAAGCATTCAGCCCGCCCAAGCATGATTTCTGTTTGCGGGGCAGCCTCAGCGGGCATCGTCGCGGCCACACGCCGGCATTCCTCGTAGACGGCAAGGGCCTCTTTGGCCTGCCCGGCGTGTAGCATCGATGATGCGAGTCGCAGGCGAATGCTCAGACGCCCCGCGGCCGACACCCGCTGCGGCCGTCGGCTTGCCCACTCCAGGAGCAGGGTTCCCGTCTTCACGGCGTCGCGCGCGATCTTGCCGGCCGTGTCGTGATCGCCCTCGTCCAAGGCGCGGTCGATCGCGGCCCGCATGGCCTCGGCCAACTGATCGAGAACCGGCCCGGCCTCTTCCGGATCGGCCGCCAAACACCGCTCTGCCGCCTGACAAGCCTCGGCAAGCCGGCCCAGCCGGGTCAGTGCGACGACCCGTTCCCGCCAGACACCGCCCAGCATAGGCGGTTGGTCTGCAAACCGCTTCTCGTAATCCTCCAACAGGGCCAGACTGTCCTGTGACTTGTCGATCATTGAATGGTTGAGCAGGGCGGCCAATAAGACGACCGTTTCGGCCGCCAGGCGGCGATGCTGGGCAGTGTCATCCTTTGTCTGTTCCGCGGCCGTTGCCGCCTGGCGGGCCGACCGGATGGCCCGATCGGCGAGTTGTCGAATCTGCGCCTCATTCAGCGTTTTCCGGGCGACTGCTTGGTCCAGGGCTCTGCCCAGACATCGTGCTTCGCCGACCCTGGCGGCCAGCGATCGAGCGTCATCCGGTGCAACCGTCGCATAGGCCTCGGCAGCGGCCTCCAACTGACCGTTTTGTTCAAGAGCGACCGCGATGTGGTAGGGAATCGCCTTGGCCTTCGGAGAGTCCGGCGACAACTTACAGATCAGTTGGCCGGCGCGAATGAATGCATCTCGAACCGCACGCAGATCGGTTTGGCGAGTTTCGCGAAGTGTGCGCTCGGCGATTGCGACCGCCAGATCGGCGGCCCGGACACTGCGGTCGTGCTTCGGTTGCTGCTCGCCGAGATCGCAGAGCATGGCGACGGCTTCCAGCGGTCGACCGGCAGCGAGGTGGGCCGCCCCAAGCAGGTAAAGATACTCTCCGCGTGTCTCGGGAACGACGTCAACCGGCAGGGTCCCCAGCATGCCGCGTGCGGCGGAGATCACGTCTTCAAGTCGCCGGTTACCGGCCGGCTGTGAAGCCGCCGGCCGGCTTGACGCCGGAAACGAAAGCTCCGCCACCGTCGCGCCGAGAAGCAGTTGCAGACCGAAGGGTGTTCGCATCACGCCGGGGCGATCGTCGCCGACCGCGCCCGCCAAAATGACGTACAGCGCATCGCGATTCTCCGGCGATGGCCTGGCAAACGATTCGAGCGGCTGCAAGGCGTCTTCGGGTCGCAGCAGACCCTGCGGCTGTGATGTGGCGCCGGTTCGGCGGGCCAGGACCATGTGGTGTGCCCATGCAATGGCCAATGAGGCCTGGAGGTCATCGGGCCTTGATTTCGCAGCCCAGGCCCGTATCTGCTCGACGTAGGACAGTGCGTCGTCATGACGATCGCGGTCTCGCAGCGTCCGGATCTGCTCGATCACGGCCACCAGTGAAGCAGTCCGCACGCGGGCACGATCGCGGGCATCCCCGATTTGACCATACGTCTTGACGATCTGAAGGCTGTACTGATCCGCCTGGTCGTACTCTTCCGCCAGACGCGCCGCGATGGCGGCCATGAGCAACCCACCGCAACGCTGAACTGGGTCCGGTGACTGGATCCAGCCGCTGCCCTGGGCAACCTGCGAAAGAATGCTCTGCATCGTGGCCTTCCGCTTGTCAGGCGCGAGATCGGATGCGAGGGCGCGGCAGAAGTCCGCCCAGGCCAGCAGGTACGCCGATCGCCCATCGAGCATTTCCAACAGCCGAAGCGACCCGGCAATCATCATGTTCTTCAGTGAGACCTCGTCCAGAGCTTCGATCGATTTCCAGGCCGCCGCAACGTCGTTTCGCAGTCCGCTCAAGACCGCCGCGGCCCGCTCGCTGAGATCCAGAGCCTGTTTGCGGCTCCGACCCGAGACCTCGTACAACAGCAGGGCATCGAAAGCCCCCGGATCCAGGCGCTCCAGCAGGTCGCGAGCCAATTCGAGCTGCCATCGCAGTCGAGAAGGGTGATCCGGATGATCTGCCAGCAAGTCGCGGAGGATCCTGCTCGCCTGCTCCACGGCGGCCCTTTGGTCGTCGGCCGACTTGGCCGTCGCGGCTTGTTCGAGCAGCTTCTCTCGTTCGCGGAGCCGTGTGTCAATTGCGTCGATTGGCGGCGTGTCCGCGAGGTACTGATCGACCCAATCGGCGAGCCCTCGCTCCCGCAGGCCGTCGCGAAAGAGCGAGTCATCGAGCGGCGCGGCGATAGAATGGAGTGAGGCGACGCCGAGCGTTGCCGCCGCCGCCAAGAGCTTCACGAAATGTCCTTGTCTTCGCTTCATCGCGGTGCGGCGAAATAGACCTTGCCGTAACCGGCCGCCAGGGCGGCGTTGTAGGCGTTGACCACATGGTCCCATCGGACATCGTTGTCCGCCATCAGGTGTACCGGCGTGTCGGCGTCAAAGCCCGGCTGCTCCTGGATCTTATGCAGCGATCGTCCCAGGTCGGCCAGCGGCAGCGGCGTCTCGTTGAATCGTTCGATCGTTACACTGCATTGGTCGGGTTGGTTCGGCTGGGCCACGAACCGCACGCGGATCGGCGTCCGGGGAATCTCCATCGACACCGCCGCCGTGCGAGCCGGCAGGCGGGCGGGAAGCATGCCCTCGCTGGGACCGAACCGACTGGCGGCGAGGAAGAACAGCAACAGCAGAAACACCACGTCGATCATCGGCGTCAGGTTCAGGCTGATAGCCACCAGGCCGGTCCGTCGACGGCGATGCCGGGCTGACGGTTGGTGCCGGTCCCTGGAGGCGGCACCGGCTTGCCGGGCGGCTCCCAGGATGCGATCGATTTGGCTGTCGGCAGAGCGGCTGGTCATCGGCCCGGCTCCAGATCGGTCACCACCTGCAGGCGGGTCAGGTTTGCGGCCGCGACCACCTCCATGACCTCCCGCACCTTACCGTACGGCAAGCGCCGATCGGCTCGCAGAATCACCTGCATGTTCGGGTTCAATTCGCCCACTTCCTTCAGCCTGCCGCCCAGATCGGCTACCGAGGCGACCGGGACCGGCCCAAGCTGGAAGCGCGGTTGACTGGTGCCCTCGACATGCAGAATGTTGATGATCACCTTGTCTTTGAGTCGACGGTCGACCGACTGGTTGTCGTCGGGCCGGGGTAGATCGACGTTCACTTTCTCCACCGACGCGAAGTGGCTGGCCAGCATGAAGAATGTCAGCAGGAGAAACGTCACGTCGATCATCGGCGTCATGTTCATCAGCGGTCTTGGGCTCGAAAGCCGTTCGCGAGCGGATCGTCGCATGCCTGCACCCTATTCAGTGTGTTCTCATCCGGCGTCCTTGGCCGTGCCTGCCTGTTGTTCGCAGAGCAGCGAGACCAGGCTGTCGCATAGTTTGACGCTTTCTGCCGCAAACGCGTCGATCCGGTTCCGCAGCAGCGAGAAGATCGACAGCGCCGGAATGGCGATCAGCAGACCCCAGAAAGTCGTGATCAGGGCGCCCGAAATGTCACCGGCCAGCTTCGCCGCGTCGGTCATTACCCCGCCGGCCTGGTAGATCGTGGCGAAGGCGCCGATCATGCCCACGACCGTGCCAAACAAGCCGATCATCGGGCTGATGTTGCCGATTACATTCAGGTACTCGATCCGTCGGAACAGCCGCGCGGCCCGCTCGTCGACCGCCTCGTCAATGGCGGCGCGGGCCGACTCCCGACCGGCCGGCAGTTGCCCGACACCCGCGCATGCCGCCTGGCCGAGCATGGTCTCGTCCTCCCGCGTGATCTCGACGATGTCCCGGGCCTGCCCCCGTCGGGCGGCGGCGACCAGGGCCTTGGCCAAGCCGGCCGGCACCTGCGTCGATCGGCGAAGGACGATCAGGTAGTGAATGATCAACGCGATCGAGATGACCGACAGCGGAACGAGAACAAACCAGGTGATCGGGCCGCCGTCCACCAGGAACTTGCTGAGTACCGTCCTGGAGGGGTCGCTTTGAGCGACCATGCCGCCTCCCGTTGTGCAAAATAGAAACCATGAGATTGCCATAGGTCTCCTCGCGATATCTGTCGCACAATCCTCAATTCTCGACTCTCGATTCCCGATTCCTTCCCAACTCCTGTCGTGCCCGGCTGACCCACTCTGTGGCCGCCGGATAGCTGCGAACCAACTCCGCCCACAACCCGGCAGCCTGTTCGCTGTTGCCGCTTTGTCGGCAGATCATGCCTGCCTCATAAAGGCTCTCCGGTGCCAGGGAATGACCCGGGAAGTGGATGACCACCCGCATGAACGCCAGGCCCGCACGTTTGCGGTCAGCATCAGCCTCGGCGGTCTTGTTGTTACCCGCTCGTCCGAGCAGGGCCTTGCCTTGCCAGAAGAATACGTCCGCGATGGCGGTTTCCGGCGAAGGTTTGAGCATCGCATCAACCTGCTTGAGGGCCTCGTCAAACCGCCCCTTGCTGACGGACTGCTGGATTTCTCCAAGTTGCCGGACAGCGTCGGCGCTGATGGCCCCGGCCGGCCGTGAGGTTGTCGGCCCGGGGTCCGATGCCGGTCTTGTCGCCGTCGTCGGCCACGTTTCTCGCCATCGCCGCAGGAAACGGGCGAGTTCATTCTCGCCGTGGCGTTTGACCGCCGCATCGATCGACTTGGATGCCGCCTGAAGGAAGGTGGACCCGGCGGAGGGGAGATTCGACGGCTTCAGCCGCTCGGCCAGGCCCGGTTCTTGATCGAGGATCTCCAGATACACCTCGACGGTCCGGTCGAATCGACCTTGCTTGTCCAGAACCCTCAGCAACCGGCAGCGGAGCAGTTGGCGACGATCCAGCTCGCCCTGCGCGGGTGCCAGGGTCTGATTCAGGAGCCGCTCGTAGTTGGAGGTCGCCCGCTGGACGTGCCCGTCACGTTGTTGCTGTTCGGCCAGGTTGAACAGCGGCCAGTTGGTGATCTGCAGGTAGTCAATTTCTTCGACAGGCCCGACGGCTTCCCGCGCCGAAGAGATCCGATATTCAACCTGCCCGCCGCGGAAGGCGGTGATCTTGACATCGATGGTCGGCGGTTTGCCCGTCAAACCAACGACGTCGGCGCGGGCTGCGGCGACGGTCAGTAACGCGGCGACAACCACGCCGGTCTTTGTCACCCGACATCGATGTTTCTTGCTGACCGACAAGGTGCGCGTTTCATCCGTCACTTGGGCACCACCGTTCGGAAGTTGCCGCCATGATCGCGTGCGATACGCTGAAGAACGTTACGAGGCCCCGGCAATGGTTCAAAGCCAATCACGGTTATCTTTACGTCACGACCCGGATTGAGCTGGTCCAGCCGAGTCTCCAGGGCCGTCCTGGTGGCGTTCTCATGCGTGGGCTCGACGTCGTGATAGGCCCCGTCGGAGAGAAAGTAGATCAGTTCCGGCCGGGCGGCGAAGGCCCTCGCCATTGCCTCCTCTTCCTTTGCATTGCCTTTTGTCACTACTCTGCTCAGAAAGGCCTCGGCTGCTTTCTTGTGCTCGCTGTTGGCCCAAGCCAGTGTTCCTGACCGAAACTCGAAGACCTGCTCGTCGTAAGTCAGCACGATGTTGAACTGCTGCGTGGGTATCAGTGCCTGGACCGATCTTCGTATCTCGTTGAGCACGAGCTTCTCGTTGAGTACAAGCGACCCGGACAGGTCCACCACATAAACGACCCTATACGCGTTTCCCGCCATTCCGAAGAATGTGCTCACCGGTCCGGTCTGGCTCGCGGTGATGGGTGAGCCGACCCCGCCGAGCGCTGCGGCGCCGTCGGTCGGCAAGAGCGGTGCCGGCAGAACGTCTGCTTCGATCAACAGGGGCGGCAATCGGTCGGCGGCGACCAGGCGGTCTTCGAGAGCAGCGGTCGGCTCGGGGCGGCGATTGATCCGGACGCTGGGGGGTGGCTGATCGGGCGTCGCCGCGGCGACGGGTGCCAGCCGTGCCTCCGGGATAATCACCCGGCGAGGCTGCATCTCTTCGCTGTACACCAGCGGGTACAGGATGGCGAAAACGACCAGATGGGCAACGATCGATATACCCCAGGAGAACGCATTGGACCGGGTCAGCCGCGCTGCCCAGCGAGGTCGGATGCGTCTTGAGGTCTGGATCGATGTCTGAACTGCTCCCATGGGTCTGTCCGTTAAGCCCCTGCGACGGCCGACCTTGGCTCGGCCGAACCGGCCGGACTCCAGGCGGGCCAAGTTCTTGATGCGGAGTGTATTTTTCGCCGGACGCACCGTCAAATGGTGAACCAACCGCTGGAATGTGGTATACGGTATGCGTCGCGTTGGGCGCGAGGCGGTATCACTCTGGTGGGGAAGAGGCAGCGAAGAGACTCAATATGAGAAATGCGACCGTGCTGAAGGTCCTGTTCGGGATAGCTCCCTTGGCTGTGCCGGCCTTGGCCGCCGATACGGCTCCGGCACCGGCAGGTGAGGTGGATTTGGCTCGCTGCCTGGCCGATCCGCCCGAATGGGCCGGCCGACTCGATTCCGAGTTCGCCAAGCTCAACAAAGCCGTCGAATCCGCGGCCGCACCGGTCGAACAAGCCACCGCCCATCTTGCCGCGGCGAATTGGCTGGTCGGCGTTCCGACATCTCGGGCGGCCGTTCGTTGGCTGGCCGGAATGGAGCGACCGCAGGATCTCATGATTCTCGCTTCCAGAGCCGAGCAGGCGGGCAAGCATCTCGACAAGGCTCGTGCCGCCTTGAAATCAGTTGGCCAGCCTAAGAGTGCCGAGGCGGCCAGGATCTCAGAACTGAAGCTCGCCGCCGAGTCGCTGGAACCGTTTATCAAGCTGCTTGCCGTGGCCGGCGAGCAGGGGGATGCCGAGAAGCGCGAGTCTGGTTTTTCAGAAGCCGCTTTGGGCTTGGCCATGGCACGTGAGTCGGACGATCCTGACCTGTCGGCCTGTGCCCTGTTGTGGCAGTCGTTCGCCTGGGAGTGCGCCGGGCGACGCGAGCGGGCGTTGCTCTCGCTGCCGCACGCATTGACCCGGCCTGAACAGCCTTCGTTCGACTTCCTAAGCCGACTTCTACGCTGCCGTCTGGTCGCTGAAGACGAGCGGTATGCCGCCTCGTTCGCACTGACCTTGAGGGTCAGGGCGGCCTGTAACCAGTGGTTTCCCAAGGAGACGTCCGAGCAACTGGCCTCCCGCGGTCGCCTAGCGGCCGTGGTTCAGTACGAAATCGGCCGCTCCTGGCTCAAGCAGCTCACCAAGTCCGGCTCAAAGGCCGCCGCCCATGATGTCGAGGCGCTGCTGGCCGGCCTGCGAGATGTGCTCTACGAGCAGGATGCTCCCGGCCCGGTCTACGTTCCTGAGAGCATCGTTCCGATCCTCGTCGAATCCCCGGTAACCTCTGCACCGGCAGCAGTGTCGCGCCCGGCCGGCACACCCGCATCCGGGCCGGCCAGCATGCCGACAACGGCTCCTATCATCGCTGAGTGAGACTTCACCCCAGCGTTGCATACGGCAACGTACGTGTTTAGCGTGCAAGACAGCGGGTCAGGCACTTTTTTGCCGTCTTCTTCGCGCCGCCGAGCCCCCGCCTGACTGAGCCAACCACTCCAGATTGCACGGCGAACCGCGTTTGGGCAAAAAGAGCCAGACCCCAGCACGCTAAACACGTACACGGCAACGCTGAGGTCTGCCGTCTCTGAGCCGCCTGTCTCCGTGTGACGTCGACCACATTGACACCTGCCTGTCGTCGATATGACAATACCTGCCATACTCTCTATTTCGGAGGTGGTTCCATGTTTGTGGTCAATACGGAAACCGTTCCCGGCTTCACGATTCGCGAGGCGAAAGGGCTGGTGCAGGGCAACACGGTTCGGGCCAAACATGTCGGTCGGGACATCATGGCGGGGCTGAAGAACCTCGTTGGCGGTGAACTCACCGGCTACACCGAGTTGCTCACGGAAGCCCGGCGGCAAGCCATGGAACGCATGCTCGCCCAGGCCCAGGAGCTGGGTGCCAACGCGGTCGTCAACGTGCGGTTCGCGACCGCCCCGGTGACACAGGGGGCGGCGGAGTTGTACTGCTACGGCACGGCCGTGGTCATCGAATAGGAGCCGTCGCATGTCTGAGGTTTTGTTCGGCGTCGTGCCGTTCCTGGTGGTGCCCGGCAACCATGACATGGCGGCAGCGCC
>CAZTQK010000067.1:0-19601 GCA_964615635.1 uncultured Planctomycetales bacterium | reverse complement strand
GCCGTGACAGCGACCGAGTTGCACATCCTCAGGCAAACCAGGCAGCCGTTCTCCGCCAGGGTTGTGATCTGGCTGGCGCAATTGAACGTCATTGTCTCTTCCGTCGTTCCCATTATCTGGAAGGTGCTGCGAGATCTGTTCCAGACGAAGGATGATCGCTCTGGCTATCCATCGGGGCCACTGATCGCAGGCCGCGTGGCCGTCGGCATCCTTCTTGCCGTCGCGGCCACCGGAATGTGGATCAGTCCGCAATTGCCGCCGTCAGTCACCTTCGCGGCCGGCACGTTGTGGGGCATCCTCGCGGTTCTTCTCACCGAATACGCACTGCTGACCTCGTGCCGCCCATCGCCGGCCAACCAGAGGGGTCACCGCGAGAGCGTGTGGGTGCTCTACGGCGTACCCCTTATTGCGTGCGCCCTGGCACCGCTGGACACAGGCAACTGGCTTTGTTTCCACTTCGCAATGGTCGGCTTTGTCGCGGCCGCGGCGATCAGGCTTTGGGCCGGCGACAGACACGCCCGCGAACTGGTCGGAGCCGGATGGCAGGAGACGTTCGACACCGCCTCCGCCGACAGGGGCGGCGCGGTTCGGCAGATCGACCATGACCTGAGCTGCACACGATGCGGTTATAACCTGCGAGGGCTTTCGCCTTCCAGCCGATGCCCCGAGTGCGGCCTGGAGATTCCGGGGTCGGTCGAAACCGCGGTCGGCAGGTTAACACCGCAGTCAACCGGCGAGCGCACCCAGGCCCGCGTTCAGGCCGTGGCCGGCGTTCTGGCCTGCGTTTTTCTGGCAACCCTGCTGGCGATGCGAGCGGCTGCTGACGATCCCCAGCGTCCATGGTGGTCGACGGGCACCATGTGTGCATTGTCGGTGCTGTGCATGATCACCGCCGCATGGGCGCCCCGTCGTGCGCTCGCCTATCTCGCCGGCGTCGAGCTCTGCCTTGCGGCGAGCGTCTGGTGGGTGCGGTTCTTCTGGCCCAGGCTCGCCGCTTTCTCTGGGGCGAATCTGGTCGACCTGGTGAATCTCAACGTGATCGCACTGGCGGCGGCGGGAATCACCTGGTTGCTGGTCGAGCGCCGATTCGTGCTGCCTCGTGTCCCTGCCGGTCACACGGAGCGCTGGCCTGCCTTCCATGACGCGGTTGCGAAGGTGTCTGTCATCATCGTGTTCTTGCTGGCGTTGCGGGCGATCTACCTGGCGGCCATCGGAGAGCCGGCGGGCAACATATTGGTCGCAGGCTGGCTGGCGTGGGCGGCCGCAGTGGCGATCGTGCTGATCTGTGGCCTGGACTCCAAATCGGTGCGCTTGCCCGCAGGCATCTACCTTCTGGGGCTGGCGGGCATGAGCCAGGTCATGACCCAGACGGGCATGACGCCGCGAGACCTGGAGTGGGCGATGTCGGCAGGGTTGGCCGGTTATGCGGTGATCACGACCCTGGCCTGGCGACGATGGACGAGGACCGGGCCGCTGACAGCCGCCCAGCAGACCACCGACGGCTGGTTGCCCTCAGCCAGCAGCATTCTCGCGATGATCTCCATGCTTCTGGCCCTGCACGTCAGTTGGGGCCATCCCGCCCTGGTTTGGCGCATGCTGATCGTCATATCGCCGCTGCTGTGCGGCGCATGGGCCGTGCTTGCGGCCGTGGAGGCGAGGCGGCTGGTCATGCAGACCTGCGCCGTGCAACTGCTGGTGGCCGTCGCCATCCTGTTTGCCTGGTCGTGGGTTTCGCCGGAGATGGCGACCGGAGTACTCCACCGGTCGGTTGGTCTCATCGCGGCCGTCGCCCTGGTTACGCCGGTTCTGGCTGTGGTCAGAACGCGAATTGCGGCAGGCGATACATGGGCGGCGGCCCTGACTCGTTCGATCGTCACGGCAAACGCGTTGGCGGTCGCCGGCCTGGCGTACTGTTGCGCCTCTGACGCATTGAGCATACTCGGCGATGACCTCCTGCCGCTGACTCGGCCGGCCGTCGTCGCCATGGTCCTGGCCTTGCTCCTGACGATCGTCTGCTGCGTTCTCTTTGCCACGCGCGATCGGCTCGATCCACTGCAGCTCGACGCCCGCCGCAAAGAGGCGTACGTCTACGCCGCCGAGGTGCTGGCCGGCGTACTGACGCTGCACGTCCGCGCTTCGATGCCCTGGCTGTTCACCGGCGTGATCGAGCAGTATTGGCCGCTCCTGGTCATCGTTCTGGCATTTGCGGCGGTGGCGGGGCAGGAAACCTGCGAGCGATACGGGCAGCGCGTGCTGGCCCGGCCGTTGGGACGAACGGGTGTTTTCCTGCCGGCACTGTCGATGCTGGAGCTGTTCATCGCCGCGTCGCGGGTCCACTTCTCGGTGGTGCTGTTCACGACAGGCGTCTTGTACGTCGTCCTGGCCGCCATACGGCGATCGATGGTGATGGCCGTGGTCGCGGCCTCATCGTTCACCGGCAGCCTCTGGTATCTGCTCTATCGGACGCCGGGGCTGGGCCTGGCCGAGCATCCCCAGTTGTGGTTCATCCCGCCGGCGATAGCCGTGCTCGTCGCCACGCACCTGAACCGCGACCGTCTCGACGAGATGCAGCGGAGGACCGTCCATTACGCGTGCCTGCTGACCATCTACCTTTCATCAACCGCGGACATCTTTCTGATCGGCGTGGCCCAGGCGCCCTGGCTGCCGATGATTCTGGCCCTGCTGTCGGTGGTGGGTATCTTCGTCGGGATCGCATTGCGGATCCGCTCGTTCCTGGTGCTCGGCACCGGATTCCTGTGCCTGTCACTGCTGACCATGATCTATCACGCGGGCAGCAACTTGGGCTGGGTCTGGATATGGTGGGCAAGCGGCATCGCCCTAGGGATCGCAATACTCATCGTGCTCGGTCTGTTCGAGAAGAGGCGCAACGAGATGGTCGCCCTGCTCGATCAGGTCAAGAAATGGCGTGACTGAGGGGATGCCGTGACTGATCGCTCTCCCTTTGCGCGGAGAAGCCGGAAACGATGCCCTTCTCACTTCTCTTGCGGTGGTTTCCTCTTGTCGGGTTGCCCGCCGTCGAAGAGGTCGAGCAGATCGGTGGTTTTCTTGTTGGCGACGGCGCGGGCACGGCGCTGGCCGAGGAAAAGCAGAACAAGCACACTGAGCACGACGGCGGTGCCGATCAGGGCCACCGTCACCTGCCCCAGCCCGCAAGCCATGCCCATGACCATACTGAACAATAGAATAGTCGTGTCCTTCGGGTCGCGGACAATGGTGCGGTAGCGGATCAGACCGATGGTTCCTGCCAGACCGAAGGCCCGCACCAGGTTGTCGCCGACCACCAGCCAGATCAGCGCCCCGCCCAGGCAGAGCAGCAGGTGCGTGTCCGGCAGCGTCGGGGCAAACCGTTGGCCGGTGTAAGTTCGGCGATAGATGTGCCCGATGAGCCAGCCGATGAGGCACGCGGCGATCAGCCGGTAGGCGATCACGTCCGCCCCGAGATCCGCGTCCGAGGTGCCGCCAAAGGCGTCGCTGATCATTCGTTCGAGATCCGGATGGTCGTCGAGAAAGCTGGCGATGGTGTTCACGAGAGGCCCTCTTGTTCCTGGAGGTCGAGGATCCGCTGCACACTTCGGGCGAACTTGGAGAATCGCTTGGCCCGCTTAAGCCCCAGGCTTCTGCGCATCTCGCGCAGATGCTCCGGCTCCTCCCCGTGGTGCTTGCTTTCGATAACCAGCCCCTCCAACACACCGTGGTAACCGCCGCAGCCGCTGACGAACCGCAGGTTGCGATCCAGGGTCATGCGAAAACTCTGGGAGTCGGGCCCCTGAAACGCCAGGCGCTCGTACTCGAGCCTCACCGCCGGCCGGAGCTGCTGTTCCAGAATCATCGACCGAATCGCGCGGTAAGTCTGAGCGATGTCCCCCTCGTTATAGGAGGCGATCCGGTCGAGAATATCTTCGCCTCGCATCAACGCGACCAGTTCCGGTTTCTGGCAGCAGAACCTCCGCTTGAGACTGATGCGGTGGTTCTTGATCTTGATCTCGACCCAGCAGAGATCGCCGAAGACCCCCTCCACACCATACTGGCGAATGCGGATCTTCTTGCGAATCGGCATTCGAACCAGATAGTCCTGGTAGGCCGCGAGATCTGCGGTGTCGAGGTAGGTGGTGCGGATGCTCGACCAGTCGTAGTCACCGGCGTAGCGATGCACCGGCAGGATCTCCGACAGGCGCACAACCGCCAGATCGAGCATGGCATCGGGCAAGGGATACTTGCGCTCGACACGCTGAGAGGTCGTGGAGGTCGGTGTTTGCTGGATCTCGAACATCACTCGCCGGAACCGGGGTCAGGATCCCACGGTCCCATGTCCGGCGGCTGCCAGATAATGGCCCCGACCGGGTTGGGCTTGCCTGCTTCATAAGCGGCCTTGTTGTACGACCTCAAGGCCAGCGACTTTTTCTTTATGTTCTCCGCATGCCAGTCGGCAAACAAGAGGTTGGTCGCGATGTTGTGCCGGTAGTTGACGTCGTCGTTCCGCAACCGCCAGCGACCCTTGAACGACGGCGGCGCCGGCAGCCCCGGTCCAGGACTGGTGAGGCCGGTCCCAACATCCCCATCGAACAGGACGACGGTATCCAACGGACGCTTTAGCGTGTCGACTTTCCGATAAGGCATGAAATAGGCATTGAGAGAGCCGTCTTTCTTGTATCGCGAGTTGTCGCCCAGCTTGCTGTTCATGCGGTAGCTCTCTTCATAGTTGGGCTCGAACCGCTGAACGGTCGGGCAGATCTTTACATCTTCCGCCAACACGCCTCTGCCCATGTACCGATCGAGGCAGTCGAACCAGCAGATCCAACCGCGGACCTCGGCCGGGCGACCGCCGGACGCGGGCACATTATCCCACACCTTGTCCTGGTTCTCGTCCTCACCCATGCCCGGACGGGGGTCCGGCCGTTCCTCGAACGGCAGAACACCGCTGTGGGAGTTAACATACATCAGCATGGCCAGGCCCCACTGATGAAGGTTGCTGCGGCATTTGACCGACCGCGCGTTCTCGCGACTGCGCGACAACGACGGCAACAGAATGGCCAGCAACAGCGCAATGACACCGACGGTCACCATCACCTCGATGAGGGTGAACGCCGCCGTCATGCGGGGCTTGCATGAGGACATCACCATTTCGAAGCCTCGTTAGCAGACCGATTCACAACCCCGGACGCTCCGCGTGAAGCCATTGTACCAGATCCCAGCCCGAGTTGGAAATGGCTCGTTAACCGGTTGTTGACCCGATCTTAACGCCCCAAGGAGTATGCGGACTTCCACGTCGCCGAGTACGTTTTCGACGCCTCTGAAGCATGCGCGCCCGGACCGGGCAGATGCTGGCCACGGGTGTCTCGGCAGTCACGGCCCGTTAAGGCTGTATGGCTGGATGGTCGGGCACGACGGCAATCCTTCGATCCTGCCAGTCACAGCAGAGAGACGTTGTGTTACTCAACAGCAGAGACCATCGAAATGCTGGGCAACATCGGTGTTGGTCTGCTCGCTCTGATTGTTGGGAAAGGCCGCCATGATAGCGTCGAGAATGATGATTGGGCGCTGAGATCTGTCAGGAAACGCCCATTGACCTGCGATTTTTCGGCCCCGGGCTGATCTACGGAAGACCCCGCAGCCTCTGGAATCTGAGCCGGACTCCTTATTGAGAACTCCCAAGAACTTGGCCGACCGAGTCCACACCGGCGCTGCTCTCCTGCCACCTGGCGGCCCCGCTCCGCCGCAGCCGCTGGAGCCGCCAAGCACCGAAATCGCTTCGCGGGCCAACACTGGCAGAACCGTAGGGACGACCGCGACGCACAAACGAGAGAGACTGCCAGCGACGGAGAAGATAGTCATGGGGTGTTCACCCTATACGCGTGCTGGGATGATTGCGCGACACTCAGGCCTGAACGCCCCAAAACCCAACAGAGGCCGACCAACAAGACCGTCCGGATGAGCTCAGCCAGCCCTCAACGCAGTTCGACGACAAACCCTTTCCCTCAAAGGAGAAACAGATTTCGCACCCGCACGCAGATGGGCGGGCAGGCCGGGTTGAAGCCTGTCGTCTCGGCCGCATGACGGCGGATTGTCTCCGGGACCAAACTAAGAAATACGCGCCTGGTGAAGCGGAAAACGTCCAGGGTTTTCGCCCTAAACGACCGACAAATCGTTGACACGGGCTTTGGGGCGGGGTGTGGTTGCAAGCATACCAAGGCGTCAGAATGCGCGATCAGCGCACGGAGCTGGGCACCTGTGGTGGAGGAGACGAGCTCCGGAGGAGAACAAAGCCACGCGGTCAACACTTCCCTTTGCGATTCTCTGTCTAATTGTCGCACCAGCATTCGCCGATCCAGGAGCTGTTGTTCAGCCGCCGACGATCACCGGCGATATCGTCAGCGTGCCGGGAGTCGGCGAGTTCCAGATGGTCGTCCCGCTTGACGAGTTCGAGCTTAACGGCGACGGGAAGTATAAGCTCAAAGGCGGCTTCACGCAGTTGGGCATCATGGACGGCACCGCCAACCTCCTCATTGAGGAGATCGAGTTCGATCCCGATCCTTCGGTCTTCTACAACACGACGCTGACGAATACGACGGCGGGCGTCCAGACGTACACCCTCAGCATAGCACTCCCCACTGCGTTCGCGGCTCCCAACCTGATCTACGGGGCGACGACGGTCGGGGTGATCGATAACGGTATGGATGGGGCGACGCTCACCTCAGCGGCCCCCACGGCCGTCTACCAGTCGATCATTGATGGTGCGACGGTCGGCACGCTGCTGAACGACCCCTTCTCGCTCGTCGCACCCGCGATGGGCGTTAACAGCATCAACGCCACGTACGGGTGGAATCCAAGCAACGTGCCGATCAACATGTTCATGGGCATCACCCACACCTTTACGCTGACCCCCGGCGATTCGGCGTCGTTCCTGAGCCGATTCGACGTGATCGTACCCGAGCCCGCCGCGCTTTCGCTGCTCGCCATTGGCGGGCTGTTGCTGATGCGGCGACGGCGCTAACGGCGCGTCGGCCACTGACTCACATGGCTTGCACGGACCGGTCTTCGGACCGGTCCTTTTTTGTAGAGAGCGTCTCCTGCCGCTTCTCGGTTACACCGTCTCCAGATATCGCAGGGATGCCAGCAGGCCGGACTGCTCGCCTAACTCGGTGCCGTTGTACTCGGCGTCCTCCAACTCGACCGAAACGATCCCGGCAAAGCCCGATTTCTCCAACGTGGTGAGAACATGGCCCCAGCGGGCCACGCCGTGGCCGGGAATCGTGTATCGCCACGCGAACTCGCCGCAGAAATGCGGTTTGCGAAAGACTGATTGCTGGTAGAGACCGATTTCGTACACGTTATCGGTGATGATCTCGGTGTCCTTGGCGTGAACGTGTGCGATCCGGCTGGCGAACTCGGCCGCGAATCGGGCATGGTCGATGCCCATGCGGATCAGGTGTGAAGGGTCGTAGTTGATGCCCAGCCCCGGGCTGGGGACTTCGCGGAACGTGGCCCGGCAGGTCTCCGGGTTGCAGCAGAGATTGGCGAACGGCGGACCGCCAGGCCAGCCTTCCAGGGCGATCGTCGCTCCCAGGCTCTCGGCCACCGGGGCCAAATCGCCGTAGCTGCCGACGGCCAGGTCGAAGTTGTCCTTGCCCGGCCGTGAGGGGTCTTCCGGAATGGCCACAGTGAAGAAGACCCGCACGCCCAGCGTGGCCATCTCCTTGAAATAAGCCGCGTTGCGGGCGACGGCCGCCCGGCGCTTCCCGGAGTCCGGGCTCAACAGGGCCGACCAGTCGAGCATGTCCACGGACACGACCTGCAGGCCCGCATCGCGCACCTGCCCGATGTCCTCAGGCCTCGCCTGCCCAAGATCGATGGCCTCGAAACCCGCATCCTTGGCCCAGGCCGCGAGGGCGGGCAGGTCCTTCTGCCAATCGCTCCACCCGCGACGAAACCCGATCCGAAATCCGCCGGTGCGTGTACGCATAGACATCTCCCAGGACGACTCGTCGTGCCGCCCACCTTTCACGGGTGCCATGCTCACGGCTTTGCGTGGGCATGCCTGCTCGGCCTGGAATCCGTTCCGGGCCGCCACTTCTGGCGGAACCCATTCCGCATTCGGTGATCACGAGGATAGGAATCCTCCCCCGAGAAGGCCCCAGAACGGATTCTGAGGCCGGCGTCATGGATGCAACCACATGGACCGAAGAGCAGAATAAGGAGAACCCTGCGGTCGGTCAAAAACGAGAGGATCCGCTCGGCCCGGAATCCGTTCCCGGCCGCCTCGCTTGGCCGAATCCGTTCGGCATTCGGTGACAATGAGGCTGGGAGTCCTCGACGCAGATGGCCCCGGAAGGGATTCTGGGGCCAGCAAGTCAAAAGCTTTGCCGCTGGATTTTCCTGCTGCTCTCCGTTATGAAAACGTCAGAACGACACGTACGAAAGGAGAGTTGCCCTCATGCCGGACACCATTCGCGTCGGGATGATCGGTTGCGACACATCGCATTGCGGAGCGTTCACCAAGCTGTTTCACGAGCAGGCTCCGGCCGAGGGCGTGCCCGCGGTCCGCGTGGTCGCGTGTTACCCCTCATTCAGCCCGGACATCAAGAGCAGCGCCGATCGCGTGGAGGAGTACAAGAAGAACCTGGTCGAGAAGTGGCAGGTGAAGCTAACCGCCTCCATCGAGGAGATGCTCAAGGATGTGGACGTGGTGATGATCGAGAGCGTCGACGGCCGTCGGCACCTCAAGGAGCTGCGGCCGGTGGCCGAGGCGGGCAAGCCGGTCTACATCGACAAGCCCTTCGCTGCGAGCCTGGCCGACGCCAAGGAGATGGTCAAGATCATCAAGGACGCCAAGCTGCCGGCGTTCAGTTGTTCGTCGCTGCGATTCGACAGCCGGGTGGCGGGGTTTACCGGCTTGGCCGACAAGCACGGCAAGGTGGTCGGCTGCGATGCGTTCGGACCTGCCCACCTGGAGCCCACGAATCCCGGGTTCTTCTGGTACGGCATCCACGGTGTCGAGATCCTCTACACCATTATGGGTCGCGGCTGCAAGGCGGTGCAGTGCATGAGCACGGCCGACGGCGATCTGGCCATCGGTGCGTGGAAGGACGGACGGCTGGGCTCGATGCGCGGCATCCGCAAGGGTAAGGCCGAGTACGGCGCGATGGTGCTGTGCGAGAAGAGCCTTCAGCCGCTTCACCCTGTCGGTGACTACTACCCGGGTCTGGTCAAGGAGCTGATCAAGTTCTTCAGCACCAAGCAGCCACCCTTCCCCATCGAAGACACGCTTGAAATCTGCGCCTTCATCGACGCGGCCCTGCGGTCGGACAAGAAGGAAGGCGATGAGGTGGAGTTGGAGCTGTGAGAGCACGTGCGGAAACCTGCTGGGGCAAGTGGTAGGGCAGCGTCGAGGTCGCCGCGGCGACCGAGACCTGCCGCATGGCTGAGCTTGGGCTGGCAGATCTCAGCCGCCCCCGGCGGCTCCGACCATGCCCTACCGTTTTCGTACAGGCTGTGAGGCATAGAGAATGGCAGACCAGAGTACCTCTCACAGACTCCTCCTCGGCCACAGCCCCGACCCGGATGATGCGTTCATGTTCTACGGGCTGGCGACCGGACGCGTCGATTCCGGACGATGGCAGTTCGAGCACATTCTGCAGGATATCCAGACGCTGAACGAGCGCGCGATGCGCGGCGAGCTGCACATCACTGCAATCAGCATCCATGCCTACCCGCATGTGGCCGGTCGATACGCTCTGACCAGCTGCGGCTCGAGTATGGGTGACGGTTACGGACCGATGATCGTTGCTCGGCGGCCGATGGACGTGGCGGCGCTCAAGGGCAAGCGCATCGCCGTGCCCGGACGCATGACCACCGCCTTCCTGGCTCTCAACCTGCTGCTCGGCAAGGACTCCTTTCAGCACGAAGTGGTCATGTTCGATCAGATCCTCGCCCACGTGGCCGACGGCAAGGCCGACGCCGGTCTGATCATCCACGAGGGCCAACTCACCTACCAGAACAACAAGCTGCATTGCGTCCTGGACCTGGGCGTCTGGTGGAAGGAGCTGACCGGCCTTCCGTTGCCGCTGGGGGGCAATGCGATCCGCCGCGATCTCGGCGAGCGAAACATGCACGAGATCGCCGAGATCATCAAGGACAGCATCCAGTACTCGCTCGATCACCGCGACGAGGCCGTCCAGCACGCGATGCAGTACGCCCGCGACATGAACCAGTCGCTGGCCGATCGCTTTGTGGGAATGTACGTCAACCAGTGGACGCTCGACTACGGCGACAAGGGCCGTGAGGCCGTCCGCGAACTGCTCCGTCGCGGCCACGCCGCAGGACTGGTGCCCGATCCCGGCCGGATCGATTTCGTTTAGCCGCTTCTCACCCCCGCAGGCATCGGCCGACAAGTTTACGTGGGAATTGCCGCCTGAGGCAGGCCTCACGACATTGAGTGAATACGCGAATGGAGATGAATCCATGCCATGTAGACAAGCCAGGAAGGCATACTTGCGGGACACGAGGCCGGCGTCCCGCAAAACAGCGAAAAGGGGTATTGCGATTGCCTTGCTCTCGTGCGTGCTGTTGACGGCTGACCAATCGGCGTTCGCCGCTGACGAGGGTTTGCTGGCGTGGTGGCGATTTGATGATGACAAAGGGAGAACGGCCGTCGATGCCGTGAGCCGGAAACCCGATCAACTGATCGGGAACTTCAAGTTGGCCGAGGGCGTCTCGGGAACGGGGCTCAAATGCGATGGCTTCACGACCTGTCTGACGCGAAGGGCGAAAGACGCACCGAAACTGGGCGACGCGTTCAGCGTTGAGGCCTGGATTGCCGTGCAGGCCTACCCCTGGGGATGGTGCCCGGTCGTGAGCCGGCGAGTCGGTCACACGGCCGGGTATTTGTTCGGCGTGGATGCCCGCGGCCGCGTGGGTCTGCACATGGCCGTGGACGGGCAATGGCGGGAATGCACGTCGGAGGCGACGGTCCCGCTGATGACATGGGTCCACGTGGCCGGCACGTTCGACGCGGGTTCGGGCCTTGCCGTCTATCTCAACGGCGAAAAAGCCGGCACTCTTGCTTCGTCGGGTTCGCCCACGTACGCTGACGACGTCGATCTGCTCATCGGGCGCAACCACACGAAAGAACCTGCCATGTTCTCGGCCTTATGGGGGGCCGCCGATCAGCCGGTCCACTTCGCCTTCGACGGCATCATCGACGAGCTGAAGATCCACGGCCGCTGCCTGACCGCCGACGAGGTGCAAAAGGCGTTTCAGGCAGGTCGCCCGAGCACGCCGCCGAACCTGAAACCGCGCCGCATGCCCTCGGGGCCGAAGGACATTCATCGCTTCGGGGCCTTCTATCATCATCTGAAGTACTGCGAGGAATGGGACGCCGTCTGGCGAGGGAGCGGACCCGACGTGGTCGTGGCCTTCAACTTCGCACCCGTACGGCTGGTCTTCTGGCGGGGCATCTCCTATGCGCCCTGTTGGGTGACCGAGAAGGACAACTGGTTCACGAACGAGTTCATGGAGCGTGGGCCGGACCGCAAGAGCCGAGGCTGCTCCGAGTCGATGTCGGACAAGCGCGCCCACTACTCGCACGTCAAGATCCTCGAAAGCAGCGACGCGCGGGCGGTCGTGTACTGGCGGAACGCACCCGTCGGCGTCAACTACGAGTTCGCGTTCGTTGATGAGATCACGGGTTGGGGCGACTGGTCCGAGGAATACCACACGATATACCCCGACGGCGTGGCGGTGCGCAAGGTCGTGATGTGGAGCAGCAACTTCAAGGAGTGGCACGAATGGTGCCAGTCGATTCAGCCGCTGCACGCGGGACAGCGACCCGAAGACGTGCTTGATGCCAAACGCATCATGTCTGTGGCGAACATGAAGGGCGAAACCAAGACGTTCGGCCGGGAATCAGGCGAGAGAGGATACGGTTTCCCGACCATTCCGGGGGCCAACATCCAGATTGTCTACCTGGCGTCGAAGTACAACCCTTTTCTCGTGCTCGACGATCGCGAGGGCAAGAACGATCGTGGACGGCCGGGTCCTGAGATTCTTCGAGCAAGCGGCGACGGTTGGTCGGAGCATTCGGCGTTCCCCTGGGGAAACCACTGGCCGGTCACGCAGATCCCCGTGCTGGCACGGTATCCGCAGGCCGCCGACCGGCCTTCGCACACGTGGACCTCCACCCAATACAGTGCTGCCTATGAAATCACCGACAACTCGATGACCAAGATCATGCTCTGCGGCCTGACGGACGAACCGGTCGAGGGACTCCTGCCCCTGGCAAGGTCGTGGCTTCGGGCGCCGAAATTGACCGTCAATTCAGCCGCGTTCGTCAACGAGGGCTACGATCCCACTGAACGAGCTTACGTTCTGGCCTGTAAGGACCACGACAAACCCGCGAAGCTGGAGGCGGACATCGCGGCCAACGAGAAGGCTCGTCTCGTGAACCTGGCGCTGGTCATCAAGGACTGGGGTAAGGCCGGTGCCGCGGCCCGCCTGAATCAGGTCCCGGTCGGGGCCGGAGAAGACTTCGCCGTCGGCCACCGGGACAGAATGGAAGGCACCGACCTGATCGTGTGGATTCGGACGACCTCAACGACGCCTGTCCACATCGAACTGATGCCGAATGGCAAGTGATGAACGAGGCCAGCGGCTTGGGTTCAAAGAAGCCAAGGCACCCTGGTCGGTCAATACCACACGGTCAAGTTGACGGTTTCACCGGTCTTTGGCAGCCGGATTCGCTCGTGCTTCCCATCAATATCCGTCCACTCTTTGCCGTTGATCTCGACCTTCTTGATCGGCTTGGCATCAGGCACGCGAACATAGAGCCACACGTCTTTCGGCGCGTTGCGGGTCGGAGGTCGGACCGTGGCCGCCACCGTGTTCGGCTCGTCGCCGGCGTGCATTGTGAACGCCACCGGCCCGAAGTACGAGTTGATCTCATCGACGCGGATGCCCTCTTTCGACGCCAGCCAGCGGCGAGGCGTGCCCGAGGCCAGCCACAGGTCGTCGCCCGACTCCAGCACCAGCATGTCACGCAACCGATTGACGAACCGGGCCTCGTCGGGGCTCTTGTAGAACGGGCCGCTGGCCCGGCCCCACATGCGATACTCTTCGGTCAACGTGTTGACGTCGGGGTAAAGGCAGGCGACGAAGTTGTTGTAGATGTTGCGGATGGCCGCCGGAACCTCGTTGCGCTTCAGGTACATCTGGATCGGGTTCTGCAGGTTCGACTGCCAAACCATCCCGCCGTGGCTGAACCAGAGCCTCTCGTCGGTGATCCCGTGCACGTTGAACCGCCGCTCGCCCGAGAGCGTGAGGTTGTCCTCCCAATCATCGAGGATCCAATCGGCAATGCGTTCGGTCGGCTCGAAGATGCCCAGGTCGAGCAGAATCATCGGCCCGTAGAGCACCTCGCGCGTGCCCGACAGCCGGAAGCACGGCAACACGTCCTCCGGCTTGCCGTACCGGCTGTAGAACTCCGCCTGCAGCGGCCCGAACTGCCGGAACCGCTGCCGGGCTTTCGTCGTAATGTACGGCGAATAGGTGCCGTCGCGCATCTTAACCACCGGCGAGATCTCCGCGGTGCGAATCACCGAGGATCGCAGGTCGTCGCAATACGCCGCGGCCTGTCGGGCGATCTTCTCCGCGTCAGGATGACCGATGTCGGCCATCGCGTTGGCCATCTCGGTCATGCCCGCCACGCAGTAGGCGTTGATCGCGAACCAGTGGCCCCAGTCGGCGTTGTCTTCGAGATGCCCTGGAGGCAGCAGGCCATGCTCAATCGGGCGACGTCCGTGGGTATCGCTGTGCATGGTTGCCTTGCGTTGCCGCTCGATCCACTCGACCGCCTTGAACATGCTCGGTAGCGTCTTTTCGAGCCACGCCCTGTCGCGAGCGTACTTGTAGTGCCTGGCCAGCGACCACAGCACCGTGCCATGGTCGAGGTTGTACTCCGAGGCCGTGTAGTCGTATTCGTCGTCGACTTTCGCACCGTGAAAGACGCCGTCATTGGGAGGCGTATACGTGCCCCGGAACATCCGGCTGCCCTGAAGGGCGACGAAGGTGTCCAGATACTGCCCCGCCCGCCGTGTGTCCCCAAGCGCATCCAGCAGCATCGCCTGGAAACAGGCCTCATTGGCGTACACGCGATAGCAGTAGCTCGCGGCCGGGACCATATACAGCCCGCTCTTGGGATCTTTCGTCGTGCTGATGTGAATGTGCGGCACAACAAAGCGCGACAGGTAGTTGAATTTCGGCTCCGGCGTGCTGAAACGGGTAGTTCGTTGGATCATTGAACGCCAATAGTCGCCCACGCGTTTGCGTTCAGCGTCATAACTGAGTGCCTCCAGCTTGTCGGCATCCGCCCCGGCAACGTCGGAGACGAACGGAAGCGAGAGGTAGAACGTTTGTGTCCCGCCGGCCGAAACCTCAAACGGGCAGGTGACCGCATTGACCGCTTCCGACGGAAGCTTCTCCACGCGCGCCAACCTCATTTCCGTTCCCGCGGGGCAGGAAACGACTGCCCGAAGGATCCGCTCGGCTTTCTCGGGGTCGTCGCCGAGCTTCGCGACGATTCGCTTCCCCGCGATCTCGAACGGGCTGTCGGGCTTGGTCTGGAACCAGAGCTGCGAAGCTCTCGGCTCGGAGCCCGTATTGCGGGCGGTCAGCTTGATCATCAGCACGGCCGGGGTCTGCTCGCTCCGGGCCGGGTCGTTCGGGTCCAGCGGACCTTCGAGCAGCGTGGCGAACGACTCTTGCTCGTATTGCAGGCCTTCTCGCTCCCACCGGTTGATCATGATCGGCAGGTTTTCCTCGGCCACCGCCATGCTGCCCTTGTGGTCCTCGCGGAAATAGGGCGTGGCTCCTGTGCCAATCCAGAAGTGGATGCTGTCACCAGGCCACCTGAGCCGCTTGGCCTCGGCACCGAAGGCCTTTGTCCACGAGCGGGAGATCCAGATGTTAGCGTCGTATCGGACGGCGAATTTCTGCCAGCTCGAATCGGCGGCCGCTACCAGGTAGACCATGTCGCCGTGCTGACGAACCCAGGGATCTTGCGGCGGGATCTCCCGGCTCGCCCGCTCATACGACTGCTCCGGCTCGAGCAGGATCAGGTCGCGGATCTTCTTGCCCTTCTCGAAAGCGGTGACGTCAAACGACTTCGGATCGTCCGCCTTGGTGACATACGCGTGCACGTCGGGAACATAGATCGGTCCGGTAGCCAAGTCGCGCGTGCTGAAGGAGAACGTCCGCGCGAACGACTTGCCCGCTGCTTTCTCTTCGGCACGGACGGTCACGATCGTGACGTCGTTCGAGCCGCGAAGCTGCGACTGTGTCTCCAGCAAGTCGACGACGATCCCTTTCGGCTTGCCGCCGACCCTCACGCTCTTCCAGGAAAACGGAGCGTCGAGCTGGTCCGTCCCGGCGAACTGCCAGGGCTCGGCCGAGAGCAATCTGCCATTGAACACATCAAGGCTGCCGGACCACGTCGCCTCGCCCTTCTGCCCGCAACCGAATTGAATGCGGACGGCCAGCGGCAGAAGAACCGAGTCCGAGCAGACCTTCAGCGACTTGACCTTCGGTGAGTCCGTGGGGGGCACGACCCGGATCTTGAGCGTCCGTCGATAGGTCACCCCCGGCAGGTTTTCTGACCGCGGGTTTTCTTCGCCCAGAGCGTCAAACGTGAAAACGCACCGCCTGCCCTCGATCCGCGTCTTGATGTCCGCCGGTAGCCACTTGCCCTGCCACGGATCGTCGATCTCATCTTCGATATTGGGCATGCTCGGCGGAGGCGGCGGCCATGTGCGAAACCAGTATTCGACGACGACATCGTTCGGCGCGTCGCCGTCGAACTCCGCCATGATCTCCCGCACGTCGCGAGGGTCGTCCCACTCCACGCCGACGGCCTGTGCGCTCTCCGGGGCGTCCATCAGGGATGTCACAGGGACCGGCTGATCAAGCTTCTCACCGGTCCATACCATCCATTGCCCAAACTCGGCGAGGTTCAACGGCTCGCCCTCACCGGCGATCAGAGCGGCCGGCGACAAGAGCCAGAACACCGCCGCAAAGGCGACCAGCAGGAGAACAGTCATGGTATTCATGGTGGGACCTTTCTCAGAATCCGCCGACGGAGGGAGCGGCAACTGTCGAAGACGCTGCCGAACCTCATTCCCCAAGCTCTCTCACGCAAACAACGAACGCACCAGTTGCACAGCTTCATCGGCCAAGTGTTCCAGACCACCGGGCTTGAAGCGGAAGCTGTTATAAAAGAAGTGAGCGGTTTCGACCTCGTACCCGCCTTCATCGTAGGCGACCTTCGTCGGCAGGTAGCCGCGCACGCCATTGGCGTAGCCGACCGTGTACACGCTGCGCCCGGTGGCCTCGCGGACCAGGTCGGTGAACGCGCTGAAAACCTCGGCATTCACACCGAGCATCACCGCCGGGCCGAGTCGCACGGCGAAGATTTCCATGTCCGCCGTGGCCGCGCACCGCCCGCCTCGCACTTCCTCGGTGCGCGATCGACGCCACTTCTCCAGTGCCCGCACATAGCGGTCACCCCACTCGCCGACACTGCCGGCATGTCCAATGTAGCGGTCGGCGATCTCGTTGATCTGATCAACGCCCAATACGTCCAATGCGATTGGTACCACGCGCGACGCCAGCCGCAGGGTGCAATCGGTCAGCGGCGCAGCCTCAGGCAGCAAACCCGACGCGGCGTCGGCGACCTGCCCGCCCCATGCCGATAGCTGCTGGGAAGTGATGTGCTCGTACGGCGGGTTGAGGTTGCCGCAGGCGCCGTTGGTGGCCAGCACGATCGGACGGCCGGGCAGCCGTTCGGACAGGATCGCGGCCGTGCGGCCTGGCAGGTCCGCGCTGATCATGCGGTTGCTCGGCCCCAGTGCCACGGCGTGCATTGCGTAGTTGGTTAGGGCGCCGACAAAGCTGCCGTCGTCGCGCCGCCATCCGAACGCCGCCACGCGAGGATCGGTCCGGGCCGAGGCTTTCTTGCGCCGATCGACGGCCAGGTCGCATTGGCCCTCAACGAAGACCGGCACACAGGCGGCCGTGTTTTGAACCGCCGCTTGTGCCACTTCTTCGAGCCTGGTTCGCAGGAATCGCACATACGCCGGGTCGTAGCGGCCTGCTTCTGAGATCTCAACTGTTGCCGGCCCGGAATGCGTGTGGACGGCCGAAATCAACACCTGCGAGGCTTTCATGCCGAGTTTCGCCGCCGCCCATTCGCGGAACTCAAGCACGAATTCGCGCAGCAGGCCGATCAGGTCCACATTGATCCAAAGCAGTCGCTCGGCGCCGTCCGCCAGGTACAGACACTTGGCATACAACCGGTCGAGCACGCCGATCGACGGCTGCGTGCGGGCTGCGAAACCGGACAGTTCGCAGCCCGGCTCGGGCGTGATGTCAACCTGGGCGGCACCGACTTTCATTCAGCTTTCTCCGTTCCGTACTTCTCGGCAAACGCGCGTTTCATCCAGGTGATGTCATCGACGACCGTCTGCCGTTCGGCCTTGAGCCGGTCGGGAAAGGCATCTTCCACTCGGCGGGCCAGCGACTGCACATGGTCGATGTACATGCTCGCGATATATCGGGAATGCGGGACCGCGGCGATACGGGCATACTGCTCGCGGACCGCGTTGAAACCCGTGCCCTTGCCGTAGTACAGCATGCCCGGATACGCCTCCACCAGATCCTTGACCAGCACCCGCTGGGTGGCGTCGTCGGTGAAATGGAGGATCGCCTGGCCGACCGAGCGCGCGGGGTCGTAAGCCCATGGGTTGTAGGCATAGTCGGCGCAGGTCATCAGCGGGATGCGGTTGATCTCGTTCTGCTTGCAGAGCGGGTTGCTCATGTAGCCGTCGATGACCTCGCAGAGGTCCGGGTCGCGCCCGAACACCGGGCCGAGGTGCATGGTCGGCGCATTGTCATTGACCGGGTAGTTGTCCCACAGAATCAGTCGGTGCTTCACGATCCCCTTGTAGGTTTCCGCACACTTGCGGGTAATGCGGTTGATCACCACGGCGTCACCGGTCCAGAATAAGTAGATATCCTCGTCCAGCTCGCGGGCGAACGTCTCCAGATAGGGGCGGTACCTGGCGTCTGTGCCGTCGCCCCAGTACCACGTCGGGCAGACGATCAACTGGGCGTCTGGGTTGCCGGCGCGCAGCCGTTTCAGAAACTCGTTGGCCACCCTCGCCTGTCCGGAGGCATCAATGCCCTCGGAGATATCGTCCAAGGCGATGTTGAACCACTTGACGCCCAGCTCCTGCATCCAGCGGTAGTGTTTCCACAGGAGGTCGACATCCTCAGCCTTGCCGTAGTCAAGAATGCGCTCGGCCCCGAGATTGGGGTTCATGCTGAAGCAGAAATCGATGCCGGTCTTCTGGCATTCGCGGACGATCCGCTCGTATGCCTTTTTCTTCGCTTCCGGCAACGGCTCCCACCAACGGTTACAGCGTTTGTCGCCCCACGGGTAGTGCTCGATATCACACATGCTGAGGTAGCAGTTCATGAGGAAGTTCATCTTGCAGGCCGCCAGCGTGGAGATCTCCGCCAAGTACTGCTGGGGAAACCAGCCCCAGCCCTTGGTGCCGCGGATCGCAAAGCCCGGTTTCCGGCCGTCCGGAAGCGGCTCGGGCAGTGGCCGCTTCTGGGCCGGCAGGGTCACGGTGAAATCCTTGGTGATGTCCGGACCGTATGTGTACTTCTCCGGTGCGACAGTGCAGGCGGCGACCATGAACCATGGCGGCATGCCGAGTTCGCCCTTGGGTTCGGTGTTGGCAATCACCAGTTCATTTTCGCCGGCCTTGAGCACGCCGGCCGAAATGGCGATCCGCCGCACTTCGAAAGCGTCATTGCGAAACTCGCTCGGGCCATCCCAGAGGCTCTTGCCGTTGAGCGTGACCCGGATTCTGCATTTGCTCGCGGAGTCGTCGTCGCAGGCCTTCAGGTGCAGAAACATCGGCTCTGCCGGTACGACCTTCAGCGAGAAGCTGGCCTGCATGACCGAGTATGCCCCTGTCGGGTGGGCGTAGACGTAGTTGGTCTGCTCACCCTTCTGGCTTGCGCCGAACTTATCCTTGCCGCCGCCAACGAAGTCGCTGCCGGGCAACCGGATGACCGTCTGCGCCTCGGCACCGGCGACCATGATCGAAATCGAGGACAGAATCGCGAGAAAACGCGGGTAGCTGGTTAGTCGCATCTTGACCTGACTCCGTACAAAGAAACCCACGAACGCTGCGACGTCCCGATCGCACTCGTTCACTTCAGAAACAGCTCGATCACCGGCACGACAGTGTTCGGCTGGCGAACGGGCAGATCAAAGGTAACGGTGTTCTGATCACCCTGTCCGGACATCCAGGCCCCGCCTTCGCTGCGACTGAACTTGACCTCGCTGGCGTCGTTGAGCAACTGCGCATAGGCCACCTTGTCGGCGACGCCGTCAATGTGCAGCTTGCCCATCGGCCAGACGAGCACGTGTACGTAGAGTCGGCGCGCCTTGGGTCTGTACGTCAACAGGCAATTGTCGGGCTTCTTGAACTCGTCGGGTGCGGCTGAGCAACCGTAGATGG
>CAZTQK010000066.1:0-19695 GCA_964615635.1 uncultured Planctomycetales bacterium | reverse complement strand
TTTCCCGCACGCCGGTTTTCAAAACCGGTCCCTTCAGCCGCTCGGGCACGCCTCCAACGAGAGGGTCGATCATCTGAGGGACGATTCTACGACAAACGCGGGCAGAAGGGTAGTGCTTTGGCAGACGGTTGATCATTTCGTTCGATGCTGACTTGATCGCACCCCAACTTCTCGACCTAAAGCGGCAACGCGCGTCACCCGGCCAGCCGTGCGACGCTCCTGGAGATCATTTGGCAGAGCTTTGTCATTCTTTCCAGGTCCAGCGTGTCTAGGCGGTCGGTCGGTTGGTGATAGTTCGGATTGCGCATGAAAGCGGTATCGGTCATCATGAGGGCGGGATAGCCTTCGTCCCAGTAGGAGCGGTGGTCTGAGAGCTCGATTGCCGGCACCAGTCGGCGGGGCAGCGCGGCCGGTAGGAAGAGGAATCGTCCCGAACGCAGAAAGGACCAGATGACCCGCAGGCCGAAGACGATGGAACGGAGATCGGAGACGATGACGATGTTCCTGCTGCCCGCGACCCGGTTGAGCCAGCGGATGTACCAGGGGGCGAGACAATCGGGGCTGAGTCGGTGCGGGAAGTAGCCGAGCGATTCCAGGCAGATCATTCCCATCACCCGCTCACCGCGGGCCCGAAGCTCGCGGGCGTGTTGCTGAGACCCCATCTCGCTCGTGTGGAAATGAGGGGGTTCCTCGCAGTCGTAGAAGACGAGGCGGACGGTTCTCTTGAGCTGCAACTGCGACAGTGCCCGCGCAACTTCCAGCAGGATGGCGACCGCCGACGCGTTGTCATCAGCGCCCGGGGTGCCGAAGGCGGAGTCGTAGTGCGCGCCCACGACCAGCGTGCGAGCTCTGGTGCGTGAGCCCCGCAGGATCACTTCCAGATTGACGGCTCGTCGTGACGATGTGCTGAATGCGTGCTCCAGAACTTCGTGCCCCATTCCCCGGAGTTCACGGCTGAGGTACTCGCGTGCCGCCTCGATTGCAGTTGGGTGGGCGCTATTTCGCTCGCCGATCAGTTCGGCCAGAACGACGACATGACGCCGAAGTCGTTCTTGCAGTCCCGGGTCGCAGTTCGCTTTCACCGCGCACTTCCCGCACAAGCCACTGGATCCCGATGCGTGCATCCAATCCGATGAGGCTCACAGCAGCTTGGTCTTGCCCGGCATCGCGGCCGCCTCGATGAGATGCTCTGCGAAGCCACGACCCTTGTTGCTGGCCGCCGTTTGACACGATCAGGCCTCAATGGCGGATTTGCTCAAGGATGGACGGATCCTTGATCTCCGCATCTCGGGCCAGCAGGAGGGTCTTGGCCAGCACCTCAGCCGTCTTGGGATCATCGTCCGCGAAAGGCAGGAACAAACGGCCGCGATACTGGCTGTGAACAGCCACAATCAGCAGCATCCACCCCGGCAGCACCTTCGTGGTCGCGCTCCCGAGATGTACGCTGTAGCTTCCACGCGTGCCGTCGATCAACGCGTGGTGGCCCTCCACTCGGACGTTGCCCAGCCCCAGCAGACGGCATGTCTCCGTGAGCAACGTTGCCCGCATCTCGACCGTGGACGCGGACGCCTCGGGGTCCACGCCCCCGGCGTGGGCCACGCTCACCACAAGGTCCAGGTCGCGCATCGTCTCGCTGAACACCCGGTCCGGGATTTCAGCGAGGGGCGCCCGCTTGAACAGCTCATTCTTCCGGGCAAAGGCGACCCCCTCCAGCGTCAGTCCCTCGACATCCGCCGGCGTGTAGAATGACTCCTGAAACCATACCTCAGCGATCAGGCCCTCGTCGTGAAAAGTCTTTCGGACGCCTTCTTCTGGGGAGGACACCCATTGCCGTTGCTTGAGGAGGGCGAGGGCCTGGCGAGGGTTGACCTGGTGTCCGGCATATCTCCTGGCAAAGTCGTTATGCTCCAGCTCGCCGGCCGTCTTCGGGTAGACCTCGCGGAAGATCTGCTTGAAGGGCTGTATGCGTTCCGCAGTGAAGCACTCGCGCTGCCAGTCGCTCCAGTCGCCCCGCTTGAGCAGGTCGACGGCATGGGCCAGCCGCATTGCGTCTCTCTGGCCGATCGGCTCGAGTGCGCCTGTGTGATTGCGAAGGACACGGCCATCCCGTTCCGGATAGCCAATCAGGTTTCTCTCGCCGATGAACACCAGCCGCTCAATCATCGACCGGAGCATGGGATGAGCGAAGAGTTCCTGCAACTCCTGCCCCGTAAAAGTGTCACCACGGCACATCGATTCCTCGAGCGACAGCCGCATGCGCGACCGTTGCCGACGCAAGTCGGTGACACGAGATCGCAGCTCCGCAATCCCTTCGTCCTTGGAGACCCTTGCCGGCACGTTGTTAACGCGGCGGCCCTTCGAGAGCACCGTCAGCTCCGGATCACCTTCCGGGGTAATCGCCAGTGTGACAGTGACGTCCCCCACCGTCACCACGGCGGCCCCACAAGCCAGGTCCTTGACGGCCTCGGTTTCCATGGCCCACTGGAGGCGCCGGGGATCCCGATATCCTGCCGTCCGGGCCAGATTCTGCATGCCAATCTCGACCGCTCGGCCTTCACTGGCCTGGCGCTGACTTCCGAACTGGCGGCTCTGTCGCTTGAACTCCTGGAGCCGCAGGTAGCGCCGCAACGTTTCCGTCTTGGCTTCCGTTTTCTCGCCCTGCAGCGGGACCAGCCCAAGGGCGCGGACCGCATCCTGGTGCCGTTTCTCGTCGATCCGGCTCAGGAGTTCTTCCACCGTGACGCGGGCGAGCATCGCGTCGGCGAAGAGCTGCGCTCGTTTGTGGCCGCCGCCTGTCGAGGCGTACTTGGCCGGATCCTGCAGCCGGTCCCATCCCTCGGGCCCGACCACTTCCATCACGCGGTGGAACCAGCCAACGTCAACGGCACCTTCTTCGAGGTCGTCGGCCTGGAGCTCGGTTCGTTCCGCGATGCGTGCCGCCCAGAAGTTGCGGAGCTCCTCCTTGTACCAGCAGGTGCCTTGCTTCGTATGAGCGTGGACCCACCACGCAGCCTCCTCAAGCCCCTTCATCGCCAATGTGTGCTCGACATGCCCCGCCCACTGGGGCGCAAACATCGCGACTTCCAACAGCCGGCCAGGTTTCAGCCCTGACGCATCATAAAGCTCCTTGAAGCGGCCGAAGGTGTCCTGCTCGCCGGGGTACGTGACCGAGAGCAGGCGGCTGAAGGAGAAGGCCCGCGTCGGCTCTCCCCATTCATGCTGTCGAACGAGCTTATCGCGTCCCAGAGCCGTCACGAGCCTGAAAAACGCCTCGGCTCCGCCGGCATGCCGCAGCTCCGCCGCGGGTAAGCTCGCCGGTGTCAGGCGATCGCCGCGTGTCAGCTCCACTTGCACGAGCCGATCCCGCATGCGTTGCACCGCCTCGGCGAGCTTCGGCCGGCCCTCCAGCTCTTTTGCACCGCGAAGACCCGACACCTCATGGATCGGGCCGAACGTCACGTCGGGTCCCCATTCGTTGTTGAGCTTGCGCGGATGCAGGAGCAGCCAGAGAAAGTCGGCTTCGTTCAGTGTGCCGGCGTCGTCCGCCGTGGCGAAGCGGTCGAGGGACGGTCCCTGCCTGCATTCTCCCAGTCCTCGTTGCAGGGCCAGCATTGCCGCAAGCGCAAGACGTTTCCTGCTCTCGGTACTGACGTCCGAGGGCCGCAGGCCCAGGTACTGCTCCGCCACTCTGTAACGATGCGCAACGGCGCTGTAGTCCGCTTGATACCGGGTGTGCTCCCGTATCTCCTTTCGCTCTTGATCGCTGAGCGAGTCACTGGCAAGCGAATCCTCCACGTACTGAATGAGCAATTCACCGCCACCGGCCGCATTGGAGAGCACGCACATCCAACGCATCAGCCGCTCGAAGCCGCGCACGAGTTCCCACGAACTCTGCTTCCGGAAAACACCCGGCACCACATCCGGGAGCGAGCCGCTTCGTTCGACCCATGCCCACGCCCGAATCAGTTCGAGTCCATCGCAATCTCGAGATGCGGCAGAACGTCCGTTCAGCCAGGCCAGCCAGATATCCGCCAACGGCAACCGCTCTTTGGCGCCTTGGAGTGGGTCGGCATGATGGTTTGGTTCTGGAAACTTCCAGCCGGCCGATCCCAGGAGCACCCGCTCACACGAGCTTTCGCCGCGCACCTCGATCTCCTTCTCCGCGTGTGCCACGAACAGTCTGGACAGCTCTGTGAGGCATGCCTTGGCTGCGTCGGTCTCCAGCCGGATGCCGGAGAACTTCGGTTCCGTGAGCGTGGAACGGGCCCCCGTCGGAACCAGTCCCAGGCAATCGTCGAGGCTGACGGTCTCGGTTTGCCCTCCCAGTAGCCGGCTTGCGGTCTCCGCAAGCTCCGGTTTGGTGATCGCTTCACGATTCTCGGAAACCAGCGCAACAACCTTGTTCCTGGACCGGTTCGACTCGACCAGATGGCTCGCGAGCTCGAGACCGGCGGCTTGTTTCTTCGCGTCTTTGTCCGAGAGCAGCGCATGGATCACATCAAGCGCGCGAGCATCCCGCAGCTTCAAAAGACGGCCGATGGCGCCGGTTCGCAGCGCGGCAGCACTGCGGTGCAAAAGGCCGAGCAGTCGCTCGATCTCGTCTTCCTCCACGGGCAGCGGATCGATGGCCTGGAACGCCGCCTTCTGCACATCCTGCCGGGCATCTCCGAGCAGATCGAGGATGAGTCTGCGGGCCTCCGGCGTCAGCTTGCGCCGTTTCCTCGGTCGGCTTCGGCCTTCAGACCAGACCACTCCAGTCCCGGCGAGTTCCTGGACTACGCTTACGCAGTCCCAACTGCTCAGTGCCTGGGCGAAAGGCATGAGCTTCTCCGGCGAGCCCATGGCCATCGCTTTCAACGCCCCTGCCGCGACGGATCGGTCAAGAGTGTACCTCGCCCACGGCCAGACGATCGGTTCCAGCTCTTTCTTTGTGGCGGGCAGTGATTCGAAGAGCCGCACAGTGGCCTTGAACAAATCATCGGTAACCGAGGTGAATTCCAGCCGCGAGAGATAGGCCACAATGGCCATCTGGAGTCGAGGATCGTCCTCGGAGCCGGCCACGAACCGCGACGCAACCAGCTCCAGGCATTCCGGAAAGAGCAGCAGCCGCTCGACCGTCTTCAGGCCGGCAAAGCGGCGCTCCGGGGACGGCTCTTCCAGGAGCGGTGCAGCCAGCTTGAGTGCCTGCTCGGCATCCTGATACGCGGTGACCCACAGCGCCAGATAGGCATCCTCCGGCTCACCTTTCTGAATACCCTCTGTGCAGAGGTCATCGTCGTCGAAGAACTCGCAGAGGCGACGTATGCTCGCGCTCACCACCTTCGCACTTCCACCCGCCCACTCCGTACCCAGCCAGACGTCGAACGCCCGGACCACGGCGCTGAACCGTGCCAGATCGTGTTCCAGAGTAATGCCCAGCATGTAGCGAAAAGCGTTCGGACTTGCTTCATCGACCGCCTCGAGGATCGCTTGACGCAGCCCCTCCTGGCGCTGGGCCGCCAGCAGCAGCTTGCCCATGATCTCCCAGTCCTCGCGAGCCTCTGAGTTCAGGAACGCCACCACCGCGTGGCGGCCCATCTCTCCGATTTCGTGGCGACCGTTGATCGAGTCCACCAGAACGCTCCGTACGGCTTCGGCGTCCGGCCCGCCGCCACGAAGAATAGACCCGAGAATCCAACCTAGCACCCGGGGGTCGTAGTAGCCCAAAGGAATATGTGGCGCCCAGGCCGCAAGCCACTCGGCGTCCCGATCAAACCCGTGGAGCGCTTGGCACGCCGACACAAAGAAGCGGGCTCGGGAGAGAGCCGTCGTCTCCACCCGATGGGGTGCGCGAAACGGCAGACGGGAGTAACCGAACTGGTATGGCCGCCGGCCGGCATCGCACCACGCACGCTCCAGATGAGGGGCGAGTTGCCCGAACAACCCACGCCAGAATTCCTGCCGTTTCTTCTCGTCAAGGCCCTCAAAGTAACGTCTTACCTTGGCAACGCGATCGCCGAAGAAACTCTCGCCATAGAGGCGGTCCGAAGGCGTGATGAGCTCGCGAAGTGCGGCACGCTTCCTGCCGGGCCAGCGGGCCAGCCTCTTGACGCGGACCTCGATCCATTTGGTTTCGCGGAACGACTGCAACTGCTTCTGAAGGTCTGCACGTTCTGCCATGTCGATCGCTCCTCGCCGGTCAAGCTCCGGCAAGAAAGACCAGACGAATGAACACGAGCCGGCTGTCCTCACGCAGCCGCACGGGCTCGTCCAGGGACCGTCGCTCGATGTCATCGATGATGACCAGGTACAGCCCGTCCTCGAATGCCTGCAGCGCAGCCCCGACGGCAGTCTCTATGTCCACCTGTTGATCGAAATCCCTCGATGCGGGGTCCACCTTGCCCCGGGCCGCTGACTCCGCAATCCAAGTCTCTGATAGTACGCGGTCAAAACGCCGGCTCTGCTGCCGGCGCCTGAACTCTCTCACTTCATGGCGGACGACGTACTCAATGATGTGTCTCAAGCGGAGGTCGTCACCGTCGGGTCGGTCCGTCGGAGGCGGCACGCTAAAATCGTCCAGCAGAGCCTTTCGCTTGCCGAGTATACGCGTTGATACGACCAACGCCACGACACACTCCCTTGGTGTGACCAGCCCCTACAATCCTGTTTATTATTCTGTACCGACACCGCGAGGAGTGCAAGCCCTTAGGCCACAGGCATGGTCTGCCTCCGGCGACAAGCGGATAGCGGCCCTGGGCGTCCGGAACGATCGGCGGGGGCGAGTCCATGGCTGGTTCTCCAGGCCCGGGGCGAGGATGAGGTTCGACGCCAAGGTGAGCCCACACAGGTCATGGAGAATGCTCTGACCACTCCCGCCGTGGACCGTCCAGCAGCAGTGTGATGTGATTCAGGATGTCTCGACCCAGAATGCCTCGTTCTTCCTCGACCAGGAGATAGCGATCTCGGAAGGCACGTCTCAGGAAAACCAAGTCCAACGTGACGACAGAAGCGACACACCTCCTGCCGTCGAATCCTGCCAACTCGCAGTGCTCACCGGCGATCGGCACCGCGCCGAGTTGCTCAACCGCTCTTCGGGGCAACAGGGTGACGTCTGCTCCTGTGTCCATCAGCAGTGTTACGCCGGAAACGCTTGCGCCGCTTTCCGGGTTCCGCAGCACGAACTCGGCGACGAAGCCCGGTGGTTTGAAGCTCGCTCCGTCATAGCCCGGCATCGTCGCTCACCTCGACGACATGCTTGACAAAATCGGCAGCCTGTTCTCGATGCGCCAAGTGTGGACTGCAGACACGTGCCTGCGGCGGGGTCTCGATATCGGGAACCACGACGTAGACCTTCGTGTTGTCGGGCAGCATCACGTTGTCACGGAGCCGGATGCAGCCGTTTTCGACAATTCCTTCAATCGTCGAGACAGCCATATTGCACCTCATGTCACGTCACGGGTCTGACGGAGCCCTCAGTTGCGCGCAGCACGTCGGAGTCGCCCGCCCACGACCAGCGTGCGAGCTCTGGTGCGTGAGCCCCGCAGGATCACTTCCAGATTGACGGCTCGTCGTGACGATGTGCTGAATGCGTGCTCCAGAACCTTGTGGCCCATTTCGCGCAGTTCACGGTGGAGGTACTCGCGTGCCGCCTCGATCGCAGTGGGGTGGACGCTGTTTCGCTCGCCGATCAGTTCGGCCAAAACGTCGACATGACGCCGAAGCCGTTCTTGTAGTCCCGGGTCGCTGCTCATGTTCACCGCGAGTTTCCCGCAAGAACAAGTCGTCTTCAGCGTCTGCAGCCAATACCGCGACGCCTGCCGGGTACACCGTCGGATTCTTCGAGGCCGCCCTCTTGCTGACAGCTAAGAGCTGAAAGCTAACAGCTTCCTTCACAGCACCTTGGTCTTGCCCGGCATCGCGGCCGGATAGCGGCCCTGGACGTCCGGAACGATCGGCGGGGTCGAGTCCATGGTGTAGCTCTCCAGGCCCGGAGCGAGGACGAGATCTGACGCGAGGGCCTGCTCCCAGGTGATCTCCTGGCCCGACTCGGCGGCCATGCGGCCGAGGATGCCGGTCAGCGTGGCGTAGGCGCAGCGCTTCGTCTCGTTGTACGGCTTGTTCTGCCGGATGGCTTCGAACAGCAGATCGTGCTCATACTGATACTGGTCGATCTTTTCGCCCTTGAACCGCCAGATGATGTTGTCCTCGGCTCGCTTGTGTCCCTTGTAGATCAGCGGATCGGGGATTCCCTCCCCCAGCACGGCCGAGCCCTTCGCCCCGTGAATCACGGCCCCCCAGAAGCCCCAGCAGTCGGCCATGTGGCGGGCCTGGGCGAGCATCCGCGTCCCGTCGGGGAACGAATACTCGACGGCGTAATGATCGAACATCTCATCGGGCTCGGTGCGGGCCTGCCGGCCGCCCTGTCCCTGGGCGGAGACCGGCCACGCATCCTTGGCCCAGCAGCACACATCGAGGTTGTGGATGAGCCAATCGAGAATGAAGCTGCCGCCCAGCCAGTTGAAGTTGTGGAAGTTGCGGATCTGGTGAGCCATGTGGCTCTCGTTGGCCTGTTTCGGCGAGAAGCCGACGGGGCCGTGCTCGCGGTACGCCCAGCAGGTGATGACGTCGCCGACGATGCCGCCGTGGATCTTGGCCACGGCCTCGGCCAGCGTGTTGGAATGACGGCTCATCAAGCCGCCCGCGATCTTCAGGTTTTTCTTCTCCGCTGCCTCGCCGACCTTGAGAATGCGGCGAACCCCCGGCCCGTCAACGGCAAATGCCTTCTCCATGAACACGTTGCAGCCCTTCTCGACCGCGTACTCGGCATGAGGCGGCCTGAAACCCGGCGGCGTCGCCAGGATCACGACGCCCGAGCCGTCCAGGCTGTCGACGGCCTTCTTGTAGGCGTCGAAGCCGATGAACTGGCGCTCCTTGGGTACGTCGATCTGCTTGCCGAGCTGCCCGGAAAGCTTCTGGTGACTCGACTGCAAACGGTGATCGAACACGTCGGCCATGGCCACCAGCCGGGTCGGCCCGCTCTTGGTGGAAAGCGCATTGATGGCGGCCCCGGTGCCCCGCCCGCCACAGCCGACGAGGGCGACCTTGATGGTGTTGTCCTCCGCCGCATGGACGGCCGGGATGGCCGTCAACCCCAGTGCCGACGCCGCGGCGATGCGGCCGGAGGCGCTCAGAAACTCGCGACGCGACGCACGGGACTCTTTGTCTTGACTCATGGCTTTTACCTCAGACAGATCCTTTCAGTCGATGTGCCGACCTCTCAGCCTCACCCGGTCACGCTCCGGGTCAGCCAAGTGGATTATCAGTGATCCCCTCCGCCTGAACAAGATCTCGGCTCGTTCACTCAACTGCGGATGTGTGCACCAATCTTGAGACCCTTGCGCCAGCAGTATACGATGCCGGCTGAGGCCAGCAGAGGAGGACGACCGTGACCAGCAAAGAACGAGTCGTGGCGGCATTGAATCACCGGCAGCCGGATCGGGTCCCGATGGACTTCGGCGGGACGGCCGTGACCGGCATGCACGTCACCTGTGTGGCCGCCCTGCGCGACCACTACGGCCTGGAAAGGCGGCTGGTGAAGGTACACGAGCCGTATCAGATGCTCGGGTGGATCGACGACGACCTCGCGGATGCGATGGGGATCGACGTGGCCGGCGTGATCGGGCCCAACACCCTGTTTGGCTTTGCCAACACCAACTGGACACCCTGGCGGGCCCCGTTCGGGCTGGAGGTGCTGGTTTCCGAACACTTCAAGACCACGATGGACGCCAAGGGAGACGTGTTCATCTACCCACAGGGCGACACCTCCGTCCCGCCGAGCGGCCGTATGCCCGACGGCGGCTACTTCTTCGACACCATCGTCCGGCAGGAACCGATCGACGAAGACAAGCTCGATCCGCGGGACAACCTCGAGGAGTTCGAGCCGATCAGTGAGGCCGACCTGGCTCACTTCGAGCGCGAGGTGAAGCGGGCCCCGGCCACAGGGCGGGCGGTTATCGCCACCTTCGGCGGGACGGCGTTCGGCGACATTGCCCTGGTGCCGGCTCCGTTTCTCAAGCAGCCCAAAGGCATCCGCGACATTGAGGAGTGGTACGTGTCGACCGTGGCTCGACAGGACTACGTACACAAGGTTTTTGACAAACAGTGCCAGCTCGCCCTGGCCAACCTCGCGAAGATCCACGCCCGCGTGGGCAACGCGGTCGACGCGGTGTTCATCTGCGGCACGGACTTCGGCACGCAGACCTCGGCTTTCTGTTCGCGAGAAACGTTCCGCGAGCTCTACATGCCCTACTACAAGCGGGTCAACGACTGGATCCATGCCCACACGAAATGGAAGACGTTCAAGCACTCCTGCGGGGCGGTGGAGCAGTTCCTCGGACCGTTCATCGAGTCCGGCTTCGACATCGTCAATCCGGTGCAGTGCTCGGCGTCGGGCATGGATCCGGCACATCTCAAGCGAACCTACGGTGACGAGCTGACGTTCTGGGGCGGCGGTGTCGACACGCAGAGAACCCTGCCTTTCGGCACTCCGGACGAGGTTCACGAGCAGGTGCTGTCACGATGCGAGATCTTCTCCAAGAACGGCGGCTTCGTGTTCGACGCCATCCACAACGTCCAGGCCCGCACGCCCGTCGCGAACATCGTGGCCATGATCGACGCGGTTCACGAGTTCGGTGGCGGGTAGCAGGTCCGAGCCAAGGCTTCGTGAACGGGCTGCCCTCACGAACGTTTCGCGCCTGCGTCGCTTGGCACCGAATCTCTGTCCTGCCTGGCGATCGCGTGCCGGTTATCCCCCTGGCTGGGTCATCGTTGTCGGCCGGCCGGCCGGCGCGGTGGACGTATCGGTCGGGGCCGTTGATGTGGTCGGTGGCATAAGAGCAGCCGGACCGGCGGCCGCCAATCGTTCCAGCATCGCGTTGCCTGGGTATCGCTTCGACAATTCGTCAACCAGGGCCGAGATGATTACCTCGTCGCGGGTGACGCCGGCGAGCAGTCGGAGGTATTGAAGACCGCCGGCGTCATCATTCTGTTCGAACGACAGGCGCACCACTGCCTTGACGTGTTCCACGACAACGGAATCGTCCTGCCGCTCGGCTGCCCGTCGGGCCGCCAGATCGTGCGCCAGCCGATTGCCCGGGTCCAGCGTCAGAGCTCTTTGCAGCCACTGGTCGTACGAAGTGGCGCGGGCCTCGATCGGGAACGAGGCGAACGACTGGCACAGATCGATGTAGCCGTCGCTGAGCCGCTGATCGAGCTCATCCGACGCGGCCTCGGGATACAACTTGCCGAGAAGCTCGCGTGCTTCCTTCTCACTGTCGGCCGCGAGCATGTACATCGCGCGGGTCTGCAGCACGGGCCGAAGCTGAAGCTCCCGCTCACGAACGTCCGGCCATTCCTTGATTGCCTGATCACACGCCGCCACCGCCTCTGATGGCTTCTGAGCCAACATCAGGTAGCGGGACTGATCGAGTCTCGCGTTGGACACGGCCCCGGGGAAGCGAGCCCCAAGTTGTCTCGACAGCTCCGCCGCATGGCCCGCCAGCTCCGCGGCCTCGGCAAAACGTCCGGCCAGCTTGCTGGCTCTGGCCAACAGCCGGAGCGACTCGGGTGCATACGGGTCCGCCCAGTCGTTGGCGCTCTTGGCGGACATCGCCTGCTGGGCGCCGACCTGCAGCTGCTCCATCGCTTCCGCAAACGCCTCTTCGTTCATCATGGGTCCGATTAGCGGCTCGATCTCCGCCAGCCGGTCGATGCCGAAGCGATCGGTCGGACGCAGCGGGGCCGGCCCGCGTCTCAGCGGCCGGCGCAACAGGTCGAGCCGATAGGCCACCGGCTCATCGCCGCACAGTTCGAGCAGCCTCACGGCGACGCCCAAGTCCTGCGGATCACGATTGTGCTCGAGGAACAGCAGCGTACGGACGGCTAGGGTGTAATCCTGGACATCCGATCGCAGGCCGGCCTGCCGTTCGATCAACTCGACTTGCTGCCGGTATAACTGGAGATCCGCAAGAATCCACGCGACTCGCGGGTAACCCGGGATTGCATAAACCAGGCTCTTGCCGGTCTCCTCACCTACTGACGCGTACCGATTGAACTCCTGGACGTCTTCGCGGATCATCTCCACCAGACCTGCAGGAGGTTCGGCATCTCGCGGGATGCGTGCCGCGCCGCGCATGCACCGATCCAGAGAACTGGCGGCGGCCATCCTTGCGGCAAGGGTGGCGTTGTAGTACGACTCGACATAGTCCTCAACGGCCAATCGGCCGGAAGAGGCGATTGTGGCCGCATTCATGGAGGCTTCCCACTCCTGCTCGTTGGCGCGGGCCAGTGTCTGATAGGAGGCCAGCGCTCCCTCCCAATCACGCCACACGGTCCACCCGATCCCGAGCGAGGCCATCACTCCCGCAACCAGGCCCGCGACCCGAAGCGGCTTGGACTGGGGGTTGATGACCGGTTTACTCGTCGCCAACAGCCTCAGCGACAGCGCCCACGTCAAACCCACGGTCGTGTAGAAGACGGCGGGCAAGCCGGGCTTGCGCAAACCGACGTCGCCCAGCTCCTCCACGATGACGGCCGTGAACGCCGCCAGCACCCCGGCCAGCGACCACTGATCCAGCGGCGTCGTTGCTCGCGACCACGCACTGACGGCACCCCAGAAAGTCATCACCACAAAAACTGCGCAGAGAACCAAACCCACCAACCCCGTCTCGGCCGCGACCTGAAGGTACTCGTTATGAGCATCCCCGAGCACAAGGGCACTGAACGCGGCAGGGTCCTTCTCCATGTCCGCCGCCTGCATCTCCTGGCCGAGGAGCATATAGCTCCCTTGTCCATGGCCGATGATCGGGGCAGTCGAGAAAAGCTGGAGCGCGTATTTGCCGGCGTAGAGGCGGAAACGGAGCGTGGCATCACGCCCGCTTGCCCCTGTCGTGAGAGCCGACCAGTTCAGGGCGAGAAACGCTGCCACGACCACAACACCGCCGACCGGCAGCAGCCATCGCCCCATTCTTCCCAAGCCCATCCACACCGCCACCGCCGCACCGACGACCAACGCCCATTGGGCAGCCCGCGTCTCGGTCAACCGAAGCGCCCACATCATGACCGCCGCGCCGATAACAGCGCCGAGGACCACCCACCAGCCTCCCATGTCGCGGATCACTCCTGCGAACATGTGAGCGGGTGCCGCTTTCCGTTCGCGCGAACGATCCATGGTTTCGGCAAGCACTCCGAAGAGAATCGCACCTGCCAGGCACAGGCCGACAATCAGGCAGGCGGCCATGAACGCCGGATTGCCGATCGGGAACTCCAGCCGCATGAAGGGGCTTCGCTCGTGACGGTACCAGAGCCCCAACGCCGCTGTCACCACCAGGACGACCGTCATGGCCGTCGCGACTCCGCGAGCGCCCGGCCGGGTCAGCGTTCGCCCCAGGATCAGCGCCCAGATGGTCCAGATGGCCTGCCGACTGCCCTCCCCGAGACTGGCCTCCGGCCACGGAGACCATTGGAAGCTGAGCACCATCCACAGAGTCAGCAAGACCAAAGCGACTTGAGCCAGAGTGACGGGGGACAAACCTCGCTTGCTGGTCTGGGGCAAGGGCTGCGGCTCCGCGATCTCTCTCGACTGGACCGCACCACTGCGAGTAAACCACATCACCGCAACGGCCAGCACGCCCGCCGCCGCTCCAAGCCCGTGGGCAAACCATTTGACCTCGGAGCCGCTGGTGGTCGGGAAGGCGTAGTTGAAGTTGAGCAGCTCGACAATGCTCCGCAGAACCGATCCGGGACCCCATTCCTGATATCCGGTCTTGCTGCCGTGGGTGGCGCTGATCAACAGACAGGTCGTCGCCAGGCTTACGGCGACGATCGCGATCATGATTCGATCGAACACACTCGTTTCGGAGCGACCATTGCCGCCCGAGACGGGCGCCGGTTCTGACGTCATGCGTTGGGCCTCCATGGGATCTCGGAACAACCGGCTTGCCGGTTGGCCAGCCGCGTCCATGCATACAGCAGATCGCTGAGCCGGTTCAGGTACACCATCAGTTCCGCTCGCACCGGTGAGGTATGATGTAAGGTCACGACGCCGCGCTCAGCCCGCCGGCAGCAGACCCGGGCCATGTGCAGCCGACAGGCCGCTTCCGCTCCTCCCGGTAGCACGAAGTGATTGATCGGCCCGACTGCCGCTTCGGCCTTGCCAATCCACGACTCAAGCCTCAGGCAATCTTCTCGGGTGATCGCCAGATGTCTCCACTTGCCGCCAGCCGGCGGCGGTGTAGCCAGTTCCGCACAGACGTGGAAGAGCTGACTCTGTATCTCGATGATGGATTGGGCGATCTCGCCTTCGCACACGGCTCGACACCAGCCGAGAACAGAACTGAGTTCATCCACGTTCCCATAGGCGCAGACCCGGACGTCGTCCTTGGCCACCCGACTCCCGTCAGTCAACGAGGTTTCACCTGCGTCGCCGGTTCTCGTGTGAAGGCTCATGTTGGTTGACCCTCGGCAAAAGCCGTTTTCGCTTGGCATTATAGCTCGGGGCGCCAGTTGTACCATCACCACGAAGGTGACATCGCGGCTGCTCAGCGGGCATGACCACCCAGGCGTCTTTTTCTGGTCGCTCGTCTGCCGAAGCCTTCTTTCGCGAGGTTCTGCGCGGGGGTCCGTGACAGTCTAAGCGGGGAGACGCTACGGCTTCTTTCAGAACCGCGACCGTAGGGAAGCGGCCGCTGTGTGGTGTTGGCCGCTTTGCAGCCTGGCCCCTTGCTCACGTTCGGGCTTCTGAAAGAGCCGCCTAAACTGTCACGCACTCCCTGCACCGGTGAATCCGGTTTGGTTGTTGCCCCCTGGACTTCGTCTTGGGATAATGACTCGGTGATGAACCCTGCGCCTCTGAAACCCGATCTGAAGGGGCGAATCGCATGGCAAGGGTTGTTCTTAGCCGCCGCCCGATGCCGTACGAGCCGGTTGCCCATCATGTGCTCGCTTCATGGTGAGAATCGCCTGGATGACTTCTCGCGAGGAGGCGTCAAGCGGCAGATCCCGCCGGCAGCAGATCCGAGCCCGAGCTTCGCGGGGAGAGTGGCCCGATGGCAAGAATCCTGATTGTCGAGGACGAGAAAGGCTACCGGGAGCAGATCGAGACGATCCTCTCGTGGGAGGGCCACGAAGTCCGGACGGCGGCCAACGGGCGCGAAGCCATCGATGTTGGCGCGAGGTTTCGGCCCGACGTTCTGGTAACGGATTGGATGCTACGGGACCAGATCCACGGGCTCCAGGTCATCGGGCTTCTCCGCCTGGTGTATCCAGGTTTTCGTGCCATTCTGATCACGGCGTTCGCATCCGAGGACCTGAAAGCCGAGGCCGACTCGCGGTGCGTCTTCCGATTCATCGAGAAGCCGTTTGATCTCGATCACTTCCAGAGGGTCGTCCGAGCGGCCGTCGCGGCACCGTGCCCAGAGCCGAAGACACCTCAGGTCGCCGTCGCTGAAATCGAGCCGACCGGTAGGATCGTCTACGCCAACCGCGTTGCTCGCGATATGTTCGCCGAGACTTCGGCGGGTCATGAGGCCACGACCCTGGCGAGCCTCGTCGTGCCCGATCAAGTGACTGATCTCCACGCCGCGTCACTCAGATGGCTACCCATTTCACCGGCGACGCCTCAGACAAGCCTCTGGGAGATTCGTTGCCAGCGGCCGGCCGATACGCAGACGTGGCTGCTGGTCTTGAAATCCCCATCGGCTCAGTCGCGAGTGAACCAGCAGCTCATCGACATGTTGTTGGGGATCAGGGAGGGCAAGTTGGCCTGCTGGCCGTTCGACAAGCGAGTCCTGATCATCGATGATGATCAGCTTCATCGCCAGTTGGCACTTTCGCAGTTGGAAGGAGCGGGTGCGGCATGCTATGCCGCGGAGAGCCACAGCGAGGCGATGCGGTTGTTCCAGGAGGATGAAGGCATCGAATTCGTGGTACTGGATTACGACATGCCGGGTATGGACACAGGTCAACTGGCGAAGCGACTCATACAGACTCGACCGCACATCATCATCGTCGGCAATAGCGGGATGGACCGCCAGGCGGAGTTCAACCGCATCGGCATCAATCGCTTCTTGTTCAAGCCTTGGTCGATCAACCACCTCATCGCGGTTCTGGGAGGTTGATCTCGCTGAGATCCGTGCCAGCGTCTGCAAGCTCGGGTCCTCTGCCGGCGCAAACAGAAACCGGCTTCGCGCCGGTCGTTGATCGTATTGCTTGTCTGAGGTCAGTTGGCGGAGATCCGAGCACTGGTCGGGGGGTTGCCGAACTCCTGAACCCAGTACACACCGTATTCGCCGCCGACCCGGACGGCAATCCCGATTTCCTTCCACTGCGGCGACAGAATGTTCTCGCGATGCCCTTCGGTGGATTTCATCCAGTCGGCCATGGCTTGTTCAGGTGAGGTCTGACCGCCGGCGAGGTTCTCACCGATCGCCAGAAACACGTAGTCGGCTTTGACGGCTCGCTCCCCGGGTCCTCCACTGCCAATCGCGCTCTGGTGCGAGAAGAAACCGCACTCGATCATCTCTTTCGCATAGTCGTCGGCCATCTGGTTGAGAATTGGGTTCAAGGTCAGGGCGTGCAAACCGCGGCCAGTCCGCTCGTTGTTCACCAGTTCGAGCATGCGGGCCACGAGCACGTCCGCGTTCGACGGCACGTAACCGCCCTCCGGCAGAGCGGCTGTCGAATCCACCCCCAGCCCGGCAACCTGAGTGCCTGTGGCAAAGTCGGAGGCGCTCGGGCAACCCGCCAGGAACACCGACCCGATGCACAGGGTCAGTTGGATCGCGACTGTGAACGAAAACCCGGGCTTCACTCGGTCTGCTCCCGTTGGTCAGGCGATGTCAGCAGGGGGCTTGTGACTATCCCGACTGCAGGTTCCCCGCCCGCACCCCTTTGGTGGTACCCCGGCATGGCATCATGCCCTTGCCTAATGATATTGGTTCATCGGCCAACCATCAAACAAAATCTAACAGGTTCACCCCTGGGCGGCGGTCCAGAAACCACTTTGCCAACCCCGGGGCGGGGGGTTGTCCTCTAAGAAACCGCGCACAAAGCCTGGCCAGGAAAGCATTTATCGGACCAAGGCCTCTGGCGACGTCATTACTGAGTAGACACCCGAAATTAGGAAAGGTTTGCAGCTAAGTTTTTCCGCTGCGACTGACGGGCCGGTTGCCCAGCCGGCTGGTCTCCACACGCGGTGGGTTTCAAGACCTCAACCGTCTTGATTGTCAGCAGCGCGATTCACCATCTCGACTGTCTCAGCTATAGAACATCCTGGAGAAGCGACCTCAGCCAGAAGAACTGGAGCCTCCGACTCTCGTCGATGAGCCAGGGCAGCCACTCGATCATGACCGCAAGCAGCACCATGATCTGCGACGCCAGCACCGTGAGAAACGGGCGGTCAAACCGCAGATAGTGGGCGTAGGCGTGGTACAGCCGGCGGGCGCCGAACATGACGGGCAGGAACAGCAGGAAAGGCTCATGCCAAACCGTGTTGCCGCCGGCGATAACCTGTCCGATCAGTAGCAGGAAAGCCACGAGCATTGTCAAGGCAGGTGGGATCATGTCGAAGCTGTAGAGCACACACCGCCGCACGTGTACCTTGTTGACTTTGGCTCGCCCCCCACACCGTCTTGCGGAAGGACCACAGGTTGCGACGCGGATGGTGTTCGAACAAGTACGGATGCTCGCGGCGCTTGGGGTCCAGCACCTCCTTCCACGCGAAGCGATAGCCGCACTCGGGGCATCGCGGCACGTTCAGCCCGCGAAGGTTGTACTCGCACAACGGGCAGTGAACGTCCCAGTTGATCGTCGACCAATCTGGATTCGCCTGTTGGGAGGGTGGGGCCAACTCAAGGTCCGGCATGGTGGGTCTTCTCCGGTCTCAAGGACCAGGTTTGCGTCCGCCTGCGGCTGCCTATATAAACTAACGGATTGAGAGAAAAGATGTTAGGTGTCGACCGAAACGGCCGGCCCGTGCAAAGCCGTTGGCCCGGCACCCCACATGGATTCCAGATTCAGTGACCAAGGGACTGAATGGACCAATAGACTAACAGACCAACAGACTAATGGACTAACAGACTAATAGACCAATCCACTCATGAGTCTTGTCATCATTGGTACCGGCAACTGGGGCTCGACACTGGCGGGGCTGCTCAACCCCGAGCAGCCGCTGCGCATGTGGTGCGAGCGGAAGGAGTTCATCAAGCCGACGATCGAGTCGCTCAAGCACGCCGCCGGGGCTGACCGATCCGGGGTCGTCGTCGAAGAGATGTTCACCTCGCCGCTGGGCGGCGAGGACATCGTGCTGGTCGTCGTGCCGTCGGCTCAGGTTGGCCCGGTGGCGCAGAAGATCCGCGAGAAGGTCAAGCCGCCGTACCCGATCATCGTCAGTGCCTCCAAGGGCCTGGAAAGGGCCACATTTCGTACGTGCAGTCAAGTGATCGCGTCGATCCTGCCGGAAGCGACGATTGCCGTGATGTCCGGGCCGAACATCGCCAAGGAAATCGCCGCCGGCCGTCCGGCCAAGGCCGTCTTGGGATGCGACAACGTCCATGTACTGCTCAAGGTCGCCAAGGCCATGCGGAGTGACCGTTTTCACCTGGATATGACCCGCGATACCGTGGATGTCGAGTTATGCGCGGCCATGAAGGGTGTGTTCGCCATCGGGGCCGGGGTCATCGATGCCCGCAAGTGGGGCTGCAACTTCATGGGCCTGATGCTGACCTTCGGCCTGCGCGAGATCGCCGAAGTCGGCAAGTTCCTGGGTATCTCCAGTGCTCACGTGTTCGGCATCGCCGGCCTGGGCGATTTGGTCGCCACCTGCCTGAGCCCCGACAGCCGCAATTATCGGCTCGGACAACTGCTGGCCGGTGGTACGCCGCTCAAGGAGGCTCTCTCGCAAGTCGGCATGGTGGTCGAAGGGGCAATGACCGCCTCGGCGGTGTCGGAAATGGCCGCGTTGAGACTTCGGGTACCGCTGTTCAGCGCAATCTCGGCAATCGTGGAAGACCCGTGCGAAGCCGCGTTTCGGCGGCTTGAGCAGGTCCTGATGGAATACCCCAGCAACGGATGAAAGCGATCATTCTTGCCGCCGGTGCAGGTCGTCGCCTGGGCGCAGCCGTGCCCAAGTGCATGCTTGACGTCGGCGGAATGAGCATCATTCACCGTCAGCTCGCCGCGTTGTCAGCCGAGGGCATCGACGAATACGTGGTTGTCGTCGGCTATGAGCAGGATCGCGTCCGCGAACACCTGGCCGGCCGGCCCGGCCGATTCATCTTCGTCGTGAACGAGCAGTATGCGTCCACGAACACGGTCTATTCGCTCTACCTGGCGGCGTCGCACCTGACGGGAACATGCTGGTACGCCAATGCCGACGTGGTGTTCGACCGGCGGTTGATCAGGCGACTCGCTGATGATTCGTCACCGGCGGCCTTGGCCGTTCAGACACATCCGTGCGGCGAGGAGGAAGTGAAGGTCATCGTTCGCGAGGGACTGGTCGTTCGCATCGGCAAGGCAATCCCGCCGGTCGAGGCCGGCGGCGAGTTCCTGGGCGTCGCCCGGCTGAACGGCGAGGGGCGCATTGTCGAACTAGTCGAGAAGCCGAAGGACCCGCCGTCGAACCTGGCCCTGGTCGGCATCTACATGTTCGATCACCACATC
>CAZTQK010000065.1:0-19909 GCA_964615635.1 uncultured Planctomycetales bacterium | reverse complement strand
CCTCATGCGCGGCATCCTTGAATCTCTAGTCAGCCGAACCATCCTGGCCGCCCTCGCCGCGGTTCTGTTCTCGGCGTCGTTCGTCCCCGAAAGCGCGGTCACCGCACAAATGACGGAAAGCCGCCCAGTGCCGACGACGACGCAACCGAGAATCATCGACTATCAGCGTGGTGTGCGCATCAACTGGCGGGACCGAGAGGTGGAAGTCGACGGGCAAGTCGTCTTGCGGGAAGGGCCTCTGGAGTTGTTCGCCTGCTCACCTCTGACTCGCGAACACGAGAGCATCGTATGTGTCGATGCCCGTCCCCTTCACATCTACCAAGCCCTGGGGCTCATCGGCCTGAATCCGGGGCGGCCAAGTTACTTCGATCCCGATACCCGCCGGTACTACCCTGCCAGGGGCGATCCGGTGGAGATCGAGGTTCGGTATGTGTCAGATGGACGCACACACCGCGAGCCGATCGAGAAGTGGATGCGCCGGGCCAAGCCGGGCGACAAGCCGGGCAACGGCTCCGACCTGCCGCCTCAGCCCTGGATCTTCGCCGGTTCATACATGACGGAGGAGGGTACCTTCGGGGCCGACCCGGAAGGCACGGTCATAGCCGTGGTTGAGTTTGGCAGCTCGATTATCGCTCTCCCGGACTACCACTCCGACAGCAATGCCGAATTATGGCTCGTGCCGAATACGGAGCGAATACCCCCCTTGTACACCCGCTGCACACTGCTTTTCAGGCATGGGCCGGTGCGCATGACGCTCGACTCGGTCGGGCGAGTGGAGATATCGCAACGAAGGCTGACCATGGCCGAGGCGACTTCGACCATTCAGCGCCTTCGCGGTGAGAACCAGAACGTCCGATTCCGGCTCACGATCGATCCGCGATGCCCGGCTGACCGGGAAAGCGGATTCCGGACGCTGCTGGAACGACTCAAGGTACCCGCCGAATCGATCACCGTCATCCGGTCAACTGCGTCGAGTCTCGCCAACCATGACCCGCAAGCGATGGCCCGCTGGGTCCAGGAAACGGCCTCATCGCCAGCCGGTTCGCCCGCCACGCAACCGGCCTGGGCAGCAGCGGCGAAGAGAATCGTCGCGGAATTGGCCACTCGGACACGAATCTTCCAAGCCAGAACCGAGGATCTGGCCGGCTACCTGGAGCAGTTGGGATCCGGCCTCGGGAAAACGCCGATAACCACAACCGCGCCGAATACCCAGCCAAATCAATGATTTCTGCGGTGAAATCGCAAGACCGCACTCAACAACTCACAGCCGCGGACCGACATCTGGGGTAAACGAAGAAGGAGACCGCTCCGGTTAGCCTTGCGGCGAAGAAAGAGACCGATGGCGCGAACCGGACCGATAATTGCGCCTGTTTCGCCTGCGATTCGGCGTGCTGCTGCGCGAAAAAACGGGGAGACTTGCGAAAAGTTCATCGGAAAACGCAAAAACACACCAAATAGATGTTGCGTTTGTCCGATACGTATATTATAGATTCTTCCGGTAATTGGCTTAGCAGTATTGGCACGGGGCTCCAAGTTAACATGTCTGCCGCACGCACACCTCGGGACCAGCACAAACGCCTGGCAAAGATGCTGGGGTGCCTGGTCGCTTCCATGACCCTAGGGGCCGCTTTTCTGGACTGGTTCCAGCCGAACCAACCTGAGTCGGAGACCCCTCGCAGGCAACTGATCGCCCAGATCCGCAATGCCATACACCCGTCGGCTGAAGGCAGCGTTCCTGCCGAGAAGTGGCAGGTAATCCGGGCTGTGGCAGCGGTCACCGGGGACGGCTCTCGCGTTCATTTCGTCGTGGATCGTAATGGGGACTGGGCCCCCACGCCACACTGGCAGAATCAGAAAACCATTGGAGAATCGGGCGTAATCCGCATTGGGCTGCGGACCGAGGGGCAATCCGGCGAGATCACCATAGCGCAGTGGAAAGCTGCCTGTCAGCTACGCAGCAACCTCCAGGAGATGTACAGGATCACGCTGGAACGCTTCATCCTGAGTCCGAGCCTCCGGTTGCCTGCCGAACCCAAGGATGCAAGCGTCGTACGATAATTGACTCCTTCTTCTGCAATCGCGGCGCCTTCCGGACGAATGGGTTCGGAAGGCGTTTTCATTGGGTGGCGATAATCCGACATCCGCTAACTGCACGTGCGAATCTGGCCGATACAGCAAGCCGAGGAAGAATCACGGGCAGTTGTCGACTGCACAGTTGCGGCCGAAGGATTGACCCATCGTATCGGAAGTGGGCATCTTCGTTTTTTCGAGACGCGCGGGCCTTCCATACCCGTTGACGGTCAGTAAACAGTGTACTTACAATGGGTCTGGAGCGCAGGCTTCCATAAAAACGGCCCGCCCGGGCTTCACAAGATGGGAGATCTCCGCTTCCTGTTAGGGGAATGTTAGGTGAGTTTTGCCGTGCCTGGCTACGTCGTTCATGAGCGTCTGGGCACCGGTGCGCGGGCGACCATCTGGTTGGTGGCGAACCAGCAGACCGGCGGGCTTTTCGCGCTTAAGCGAGTGACCCGCCGGGCCACCGATGACAACCGCTTCTTGAATCAGGCCCGAAACGATTTCCGAATTTCTTCCATGCTGGACAATCCTCACCTCCGGCGGAGCCACGAGCTGCGCCGGATCAGGCGCCTGTTCCAGGTGCGCGAGCTGCACATCATCATGGAATACGTCGACGGGCGCACGTTGGAGGAGATCGGGCCGCTGGGTACACACGGGCTGGTCGGCATCTTCGTCAAAGTGGCCAAAGGCCTGCAGGCCCTCCACCAGATGGGCTATGTCCACGCGGACATCAAGCCGAACAACATCATTCTCGATGCGAACCGCAACCCGAAGATCATTGATTTCGGCCAGAGTTGCCCGATCGGGCACATCAAGAACCGCATACAGGGGACGCCCGACTACATCGCCCCTGAGCAGGTCGAGCGCGGCATGCCGCTGGACCAACGGACCGATGTCTACAATCTCGGGGCCACTCTCTATTGGGCGATCACCGGCCAGGCCTTTCCGACGGTCATGCCGAGCAAGAAGCGCAGAGCCGGCATCGATCTGGTAGGGCCGCGGGACGCAACAATGCCCCACGAGCTGAACCCGAACATTCCCGCCGCCCTGAGCCGCCTGGTCATGGACTGCTGTCGCCCCAACCCCAAGGATCGTCCGAACGACATGCGAGAGGTCATTCACCGCCTCGAACTCACTCAGCAGATCATGGACAAGAACGAGGCGACGTTGACAGGCCCGGTGGTGCGGCGAAAGGATTCCGTCGGCCAGTTGTCCACCTCAAACGGTAAGACAGCCAGATGACAACCGTTAGTGCCGCCATTGATACGTTCCGCCGGGCCACGGACCTCAATCTTGAGGACCCGATTCGCTCCGGCTCGTTGCTGTGCCCTCCCGACTACAGCCAGGTGGTCATGACCGGCGACATGCACGGACACCGCCGCAATTTTGAGAAACTCATCAAATACTGCCAGCTTGAATGCACCCCCACGCGGCATGTGCTGCTCCACGAACTGATCCATGAACAACCTCAGCAGGAGGGGTGGGCGGATCGGTCTGCCGAGCTGCTGCTCGACGCAGCAAAATGGAAGACATTCTTCCCTGATCAAGTTCATTTCCTGCAGAGCAACCACGAATTGGCCCAATTGCAGAATCACGAGATCACCAAGGGCGGTCGCATGGTGACCGACGACTTCGAGCGGGGCGTGGCCGAAATCCTCAATTCCAGCGATGTCGACGAGGTGCTCAACGCGATCGATGATTTCATCGCCTCCTATCCGCTGGCGGCCCGGACCCCCAACGGCCTCTTCTTCTCTCACTCGCTGCCGAACGTCTCGCACATGGACGAGTTTGATCCGAGCCTGGTGCACGAACCCGCCGACGGCCTTGATCTGTCCGAGGGAGGCATGGTCTACCAGATGGTCTGGGGACGACGGCACACGCCGGCCCTCCTGGAACGTCTGGCACACGCCTTCGACGTCCAGCACTTCATCACCGGCCATCAACCCCAGGAATTCGGGTACGAGGTTCGCTTCGACCGGATGATCATCCTGGCCAGCGACCACAATCACGGCGTGTTCCTGCCGGTTGACTGCCGCAAGCACTACACCATCGAAGACCTGGTCCAGCGGATCCGCCCGTTCGCCGGCGTGATTTGATCGGGCTCTTGCACCCCCGCCACTGTGTCCCTTCCGCTTGTTGGGACGGCCGTGGAGCGCGGTCAAATGAGCGCCTCACTTCACGTGATCTGCAGTGCGAGCACAAATGGGTTCATTCAAGCGGGCGCTGTCGTCGAGCAGGTCTCGAGAAGCGAGGGTCGCATGAGTGAGCAGATAGGCGGTGACCGCGGCCCCTCCCTGGTGGGGCCGAACGCCTTCCGACGTGAGAGCGTCAAAGCACCCTCCCGAAGTCCTGTCGAGCATGCACAGATGCTTGACGTTTCGGCCGTCGAACCAGCGTGCGGCCGCATCAATCAGCGGCTCATACACACGTGCGCCGGTCACTCGCTCGGCGGCACACAGCAGCTCGACAACCGCAAGAACATCCGACGGCAGTTGATCGAAAACAGCCTTGTCTGTCGAACGGGACCAGCCTCCGAGCGTTCCCGCCGGCGACAGCACATCCGAAAGGAAGAACTGGTCTAAGAGAAAACGCGTTGTCGCACGGGCAACCTCTGAGAACCGCGTCTCCCCGAACATCTCACAGGCTGTCCAGAGACCTGTCGGAATCACCGCACCTTCGGGCACCCAGCCGGCCATGAACCACTCCCAATCGCCGGCATGAGTTGGATCGTAGCAATCTTCGACGAGCCATCGGGCCAATGATTCGGCCCTGACCAGGTCTCTTCCCGGATCAGCCCGATGAAGCGTGCCGATGGCGATCGACCAGTTGGCCGCCGAACACGGCGACAACGCCGCATTGGCGTGCACAATCAGTCTCTTCCACCATTCCGCGGCCGCCAGCCGCATCTGGATGGGTAGCTCAGACACCATGACTCCTGCCAGTGCCCGCGCAACGCGCGATTGCACCAGCAAGTCATCCTCGTGCTCGTGCCAACGATTCAAGGCATCGCACCCGTGCCTCGCTCGACCATCGCCCTGACGGGATCTGAGAAGCAGGTCGAAGTATACGCGAGCAAGACCAACCGCCAGTTCCGCATCGACCGACGCACTCAACATCGCGCAGAGCCGAAGACCCTCGGCGTTTCCCACGGTGCTGTAACCCGAGAAACGATCAGGGAAGCCCCCTCGCGCAGCACGAATCAGACCGCGCGTGTCGGTCATCCTGCGCAGATGCTCCAACCTGGGAGATGACGTCTCGGGCATCCACAGCCTCCGCGGGGATGGGTGTCGATCGGAATCAAACCGTCGGGGGGTACGCATGGCATGGCTTCTGACTCAGCACACGCCCCATGCCGATGCGTCCCGACGAAGCACGGAACACAAATGGCACCTCGCGCCTCGACTCTTTCTTTCGACCCAACGGCGAGCCGGGTTTACCTGAATTGCAGACGAAGTACCCAAGAACGCGAGCCAAAGGCATCGAAGCTACGAAGGCCATGAAGCAGTGCTGCAATTCGGCTTCATGAGCCTGCCAAGCGCAGAATCTCCCCGACCAGCCCCCTGATTCCCTCGAACACGTCGGCGGGCCCCTTACCGAGCATATAGGCGGGCGTGGTGACGACTTGGTGGGCGGAATCAACGACAAAAGATGTGCAGGCGCACTCCTGGTGACGGATTCCCATCCTCTCGACTGCGGTGGCCGTCTGGGGATCAGTACCGATGGTCACCTGAGCCACCAACCCCCTGTTGCCCAGAATCCGAGCGAGCATGGCAGGGGCGATGCAGATCGCTCCGACGGGCTTGCCCGCATCGATCAGTTCCCCAACCAGCCGCTCAACCTCGGGATGAACGCTACAGTTTGTGCCATCGACCGCAAAGGAAGACAGGTTCTTGGCCGCTCCAAGGCCGCCCGGAAAAATGATCGCATCGATGTCCCGGGCGTGGACGTTGGCGAGATCCTGTATTTCACCCCGAGCGATCCGGGCCGATTCGATCAGGACGTTGCGACGCTCACCCGGAGCGGGGTTGCGCGTCAGGTGATTGACCACGGCCGGCTGGTCCACATTCGGGGCACAGCAAAGGTATTTGGCCCCGGCCTGATCGAGAGCCAGCAGGGTCAGCACCGCCTCGTGAATCTCGGAACCATCGAACACCCCGCATCCGGACAGGCAAACGGCAACCTTCACCATGATCTCACTCCTTTACGCAAGCGCCCGGCGCCCGAAAAGGCCAAGACGTCTGTCGACGACCGACGACTGAGAACTGACAACTGAGTACAGACTACTTCTTCTTGCTGGCTCGCCGCCGAAGCTCGGCTTCGATGAACATTTGCAGATCGCCGTCCAGGACCCGTTCGACGTTGCCCGTTTCGACGCCGTTGCGGTGATCTTTCACGCGGCGATCATCCAGTACATAGCTGCGGATCTGGTTTCCCCAGGCCACTTCGCCCTTGTCACCGTACAGGCTCTGCATCTCCTGATCGCGTTCGGCCTGTTTGAGAGTCTCGATCTTGGACTGCAATATCGAGAACGCCATCCGCTTGTTCTGCTGCTGGCTGCGCTCGTTGACGCACTCGACAACGATATTTGTCGGTATGTGACGAACACGAACGGCGGTGGCCACCTTATTCACGTTCTGGCCACCCGCGCCGCTGGCCCGGCGAAAGTACACGACGTCGAGTTCCTCTTCCTTCAAATCGACGTCGAGGTCTTCCAGAATCGGCAGCACGTCGATGGCCGCGAAGCTCGTATGGCGTCGCTTATTGGCGTCGAAGGGACTGATTCGCACAAGACGATGGACGCCCCGCTCGCACGACAGGTAGCCCATGGCGTAGTAGCCGGCAACCTTGAGGGTGATGCTGCGGATTCCGGCTTCCTCGCCGTCCGTCCGGGCCAGTTCCTCGACCTTGTAGCCGTTGTTCTCGAAGTAGCGAAGATACATGCGCAGAAGCATCTCGGCCCAGTCGCACGCTTCAGTACCACCGGCTCCCGCCTGGATGCTGAAGAAGCAGTCAAGCGCGTCGTTCTTGCCCGACAATAGGGCCATCAGCTCAACGCGCTCCAGATGCTGCTGGATCTCGGCCAGTTCCCTGTCCAGTTCCTGAAACGAGGCGGCGTCGTCGGCCTCCTTGGCCAGTTCGAGCAGCGCCTCGGCATCCTCGACCCTGGCCAACAAGGCCTGTACCGGTTCAACCAGTCCCTTGAGGGCCTTCAGTTCGCCGACCACCTCGCGCGCCCGCTCCGGGACGTCCCAGAAGCCGGGCTTGGCCATCGTCTCGTCAAGTTCGGAAAGCCGCCGGATCTTGCCCGGCAAGTCAAAGAGAGTCCCGTATCGTGATGACACGGGTTGAGAAATCCTTCAAGGTTCCGGCGGGGTCTTCGTAGCGCATGGCGTACGTCCTCTCTGCAGCGTCCGAGCCGCGAATCGCCTGACTATACTCCGGGAATCGGTCGCACACAACCGAGCCTGAAGCCGGGTTTCACTGCAACAGCTCCCGGCTGGCATCGCGGGGTGGGCATTGTACAATGACCACTCACAGCCCAGCGGAGTAGCCGGGCAGGATCGGCCGAGAAACCTCGGACAAACCGAGGTTCCAGAGACGATCGAGGTCTATGCCGCCAGAGCAACCGCAAGAGGTCGCATCCGCCCAGGCAGAGCAACAGGCTGTCGCGCCTACCTCGCCCCACACCGCGCACCGCGATGAACCTCGGCTCGGACAGGCACCGCTGGCCGTCTTATCTCTTGGGGCACTCGGCGTGGTCTACGGCGACATTGGCACCTCGCCCCTCTATGCCCTGCGGGAGTGCTTCCACCCTGTGTTCGGGGTGCAAGCCGAGCCGCGAAATGTCTTTGGGTTGCTGTCGCTGTTTTTCTGGTCGCTGACCCTGGTGGTCGTCCTCAAGTACATCGGATTCGTGCTGAGAGCGGACAACCGAGGCGAGGGCGGCATTCTGTCACTGATGTCTCTGGCGGTACCCCAGGCCGCTCGACCAACGAAGCTGCTGACCAAAGCGGGAATCGCGATCGGCTTGGGGCTCTTCGGGTCGGCTTTGCTCTTCGCCGAGGGCTTGATCACGCCGTCCATCTCGGTCCTCAGTGCGGTTGAAGGGCTGGAGGTCGCCTCACCGGCTTTCAGACGGTTGGTTGTGCCGCTCACGCTGGCCATCCTGGTCGCGCTGTTCATGGTGCAGAAACATGGGACGGGTTTCGTTGGGGCGATGTTCGGCCCGACAATGCTGGTATGGTTCGCGACCATCGGGGCGCTGGGACTGTGGTGGATCGCGAAGGAACCCGCCGTGCTCATGGCGGTCAATCCCTGGTATGCCGTCCGCCACCTCATCGAACACGGATGGCACGGCTTTCTCGTGCTGGGTGCCGTGGTGCTGTGCATCACCGGAACCGAAGCATTGTACGCCGATTTGGGGCACTTCGGGCGAACCCCCATTCGACTGGCATGGTACGTTGTGGTGTTCCCTGCCCTGTTGCTGAACTACTTCGGGCAAGGCGCGGTGGTGATCCGCATGCCGGGAGCCGCCGCGGGCAACCCGTTCTACGCGATGGCCACGGGGCACTTGCATTACCCGCTGGTTGTGATCGCCACATTGGCGGCCATTATCGCGTCGCAGGCGTTGATCTCGGGCGCTTTTTCGCTCGCCCGCCAGGCGGTGCAACTCGGTTACTGCCCTCGGCTGACCGTAGTGCACACATCGAGCCGCAAGATCGGCCAGATCTACATTCCCGAAGTCAACGGTACGCTGATGATTGCCTGCTGCGGTCTGGTGCTGGCCTTCGGGACATCCTCTCGCCTGGCGGCGGCCTATGGCGTCGCCGTCGTCAGCACCATGACCCTCACCTCTCTCCTGTTCCTGTTGATGGCTCAGCGGCATTGGGGCTGGAGTCTGCCGAAGGCCGCCGGACTGACGGCGGCATTCTTGACCATCGACCTGACCTTCCTCATTCCCAACCTGACCAAGCTCCGCCATGGAGGCTGGTTTCCGTTGGTTGTGGCCGTGGGCGTCTTCGGATTGATGACGACCTGGAAGCGCGGTCGATCGCTGCTGGGGGCGTCGCTGGCCAAGGCGCGCTTGCCGCTCGACACCTTCCTGCAAAGCCTCGCCGGCAAGCAGCCCGTGCGTGTGCCGGGAACGGCCGTGTTTATGACCTCCGATGCGACCGGCACGCCGGTCGTGCTGATGCACCACTTCAAGCACAACAAGGTGCTGCACGAATGCGTCATCCTGTTGAGCGTCTCGACGAAGGAGGTGCCGAGTGTACCCCCATCCGAGCGGGTACAAGTGCAGGACCTGGGGCAGGGCTTCTTCCAAATCAGGGCCTCCTACGGCTACATGCAGACGCCGACCGTGGGGGACATCTTTCGGTGTTGTGAACCCGCGGGGTTGAAGGCGGAGCCGGCGCAGGTGAGCTTCTACCTCGGCAAAGAGACGTTGATCACCACCCGCAAACCGGGAATGTCGCAATGGCGCAAGACCCTGTTCTCACTGATGTCACGGAACGCTATTTCCGCGGTGGCTTACTTCGGCATTCCGCCCAATCGCGTGGTGGAAATGGGCACGCAAATCGAGTTGTGAGGCCTTGGCGGTGCCGGGATGCAGCCAGGAGGGTTCACATCGAGCCCGTGCCCGGCACAATCGGTCAGTAGTATCGGTACCTGATGAGGAAAAAGGAGAAGCTGCGAGCATCCATCTTGCCCTCCTGCACACCAGCCACCGAGCGGTCCGGACGGAAGATCACGAACGTGGGTACACTTCGCACGTTCAACTTCTTGGCCAGCTTGTTGTGAATCAGATAGTCGATCCGAACGCGCACGAAGGAGTCCAAGACGCTCCGAACCTGCGGATCGGGAAAAACTTCTTCATCCATCTGCATGCAATCCGGGCTCACGGCCGAGCTGAACATCACCAAGGCAGGCCGCCTCTCGCTGGCCGCTCTCGACAGGCCTGCTTCGAAGTTGCTTTCCCAGCCGGCGGGCCCGCAGCCAGCGGCCGCGACGACCAAGGGGATTGCAGCAACCAACAGTATGCGATGGAATGTTGTCATAGCCTGTTCCCGGCATGTCGCGTCACGAACCCAGTCCTCACATTTAGGCATTGTGCCACATTGCCCGGCTCATGCAAACACGGGACCCTGACCGGCCTCATCCGGCACCCTCGGCGAGTGTCAGAGGGGCTGATCCGTCCGCTGACGGCCTCGAAAGACAGCCAGGGACTCGACACCCTGATGTTTGAGCATCTCGGCGGCCTCCGCAACACCCATTCCCACTTGCTCGGGGCGATGGGCATCGCTGCCCAGCGTCATGGCCCGCCCGCCCAGCTTCACGTAACGGGCCACGACCCATTCCGCGGGCGACGGCTCCGGCAGCGACTGACGCAGCGTGCTCAGGTTGACCTCCGGCACCAGATCAGCCTCTATGCAGGTACGCAGGATTTGATCCACCAAGTCCTGGCAGGGACGGATATCAAACGTGTCGAAATAACGCATCGTATACCTTTTGACCAGATCAAGGTGCCCAAGGACGTCAAACGGCCTGCGTCCCTGCCGTTTCAGGTCAAGAACGAACTGGGCCGCCTCCAGGACCGCCTCCAGGTACTCCCGCGTCGCGGCGGCCGTGTCCAAACCTGTCCAATACTGTCTCTCATGCAGGGCCTTGCCGTGAAACCAATGCACACTCAGGAGCACGAGGTCGAACTCGTGGGAGTCCAGATAGCTGAAAATCTTGCCCATCTGCTCGGGTTGGTAACACACCTCAATACCGTGGCCGATGAAGAAACCATCGTCGTAGTTCTTCCGCAGCGCGGACACCGCCGCGGCGATGCCGTCATAGTCATACTTGCATAACGGCCACTCCGTGGGATGGCTGTCGAAGTGATCTGTGAACGTCAGACCGGCCAATCCTCTGCTGACGGCCTGCCGGACGTTCTCCGCCGGCTCGGCCTGGGAGTCGTTTGAAAACCACGTGTGCAGGTGCTGATCGTACAGAGTCACATTTCACCTGATCCGCTTCTTTCGCCACAGTCGAGGTCGCGCGCACACGTTTCGTCAACGCACAACGTCGTCAACTCAGCGGCAGCGAAACGACAGTGTATAGGAGCCTGCAACCGGGATAAAGCCCGGTGACCGGCCGACTCGATCGCGCATCGTTGCGGAAACGCGATACCGGAGTATACTATCACCGATCAGACTATGTGCGCAGAAAACGCAAGTGCCGTCAACAGCGGGTCATCCGGCGCACTCTTGGAGAAAGAGTCCGAGGTCGGTGCGCTCGCCTGCCTGAAATACGAACTGGTCAGAGGCTTCCTGTGGGCCTGGGCCAAGTGCTTTTCACTGCGCGGCCTGTACCTGCTCGGGGCCGGCTTCGCCGTCTGCGAATGGCTCATCAATTACAAGCGCCGGCAGCGATTCAGGAGACACCTGAAGACCGGGTTCGGCCGGGGGACCAAGGTCATCGACCGCGCGACCGCCCGCCGGGCCTGCCTTCAGCAGTTCATCCGCACGCGATGCGACAAGCTGTTTTACCTGATCTTCGACAAGCTGCCCAAAGAGCAGATTCTCTCACGCGTCCGGTTCCCTCGCGAAGCCGACTTGGCCGAGGCGGTCAAGGGCGGCAAGGGCGTTTACGTATGCCTCAGCCACATCGGCTCGCACCACGTGCTGGCTTTGATCATAGCCCTGAAAGGGTACCACGTGGCCGGTGTGCGTGATCCCAACGAAGGGGCGCTGCGCCGATACATTCACCGCAAGTACGAGGAGACGTTCCCCGAGTTTCGGGCCGTCCGCATGCTGTACTCGAGCATGTATCCGCGAGACATCTACCGCTGTTTCCAGGAAGGGTACATCCTGGGCAGCACGCTGGACATCGGGCGGGAACGCGGCGCGCACCTGCGGATGGTGGCCGTCGAGATGTTCGGCCAGCCAAGAGAGTTCCTGGCCGGGCCCGTGCAGATCGCGCTTCGCTGCAAGGCCCCGATCTACCAGGGTTTCGTGGTATCGCGGCCCAATTTCTACTTTGACATCGTCCTGGAAGGACCGTTGACCGAATCCGGTACGGCCGAGGACACGCCCGAGACACTCAAGGCGATCGTTCAGCGGTACGCCGACAACATTGCCGAGCATCTGGCCGAGCACCCGGACCACATCAGCAGAACGTGACACGACGATCACAACTCTCTTTGCCACAAATACTTACGAAGACGCACCACCTGGAAGCCGCCGTGTCCCATCGAGGTGAGCATCTATCGGCCGTACGGTTGCGGCATGGGAACAGCCCTACAATGTCATGTCAGTGGACGGACCCTGGAAACATGAATGTCCAGGCAGATGCCGTTTGGACCCGGCTTATGGAGGGAACTGCTCTTGAGATGCACACCCATCCTGAACACCGCAGCTATGTGGACTCGGAATCGCAATTGTCTCGACTGCGGACTTCTGCTCCTAGCGCCGCTTCTGGCGACTGGCTGCAGCGTGACGCGCATCGCGGCCGAGCCGGAACGGGAGCATGAGATCGTCTACTACCTGGACGGCGCCGGTGGTGGCGGACCGATCGCGAATTGGGGCCGTGGCGTCCAGGAAGGACTGCGCGAAGCGGGTTATCGCGGTGCTTTCGTCAACTACGTATGGCAGACGGGACTGGGGGCGCTGGCCGACCAGCAAACCAGCACGAGATACAAGCGGTCAAAGGCGGCAGGCCTCGCCCGACTCATCCGGCAGCATCTTGACCAACACCCGAACGCAGACGTCAGCATCATTGCTCTATCCGCCGGGACCGCGATTGCTGTTTTTGCCCTCGAGGCCCTGCCTCAGGATCAGCCAATACACGACGTCTTCCTCCTCAGCTCGTCCATGAGCGCCAACTTCGACCTGACGGCAGCCCTGAGGCGGGTCCAACACCACATGTATGTCTTCACCTCTCCGAATGACACGGTATTGAGTCTCTTTGTGTCTCTCACAGGTACCGCAGACCGTGAGTTCTGCGGTCAGTGCTCGGCAGGCCTCTATGGTTTCCGTATGCCTGCCAACGCCGGCGCGGAGACTCGACACCTGTACTCCAAAGTCGAAAACGTCGCGTCGAGGACCGAAGCCAACCCGGAGAATGGCGCTGGTGCCCATACGGGGCAGGCCAGCGCATGGTTCGTCCGCGACCGAATCGCCCCGCTCATTCTTCATGAAGGGCCGCGTTTCACCATTGCCGACGGCGGCGAGCACGCCCTGCCGGACGAATACGCCTCAACACGGCCGTCCTCCAACTGAGACCTCGGTCGCGCTTCTGTCCGTGGGCTGGTGTCCCGTTGAGCGGTTGCCCGCAGATCCGTTCGTCCCAATTCCAGGCGCGAGGTGGATCCGCATGGCATGAAATGGCCATTCTCGACCCGCAGCAATGGTCCGGCATAGGGCAGATGCCTACTATCAGCACGTGAAGAGAGGTGCGTATCAGAGAGGCTTTCCCCATGATATTCTGTTTTAAGCTTCAATATGAGAGAGGAGTTCTGACATGAGAAAACACAGATTGGGAGTGGCTGCGATCGTGTCTGCCGCGGGGGTTGGCGGCGCGGCGTTGTTTGCGGGCTGCGGCGGCCGGGCGAGCCTTTGCAGTCCCTGTACGCTCGGAACGGTCTTCACAGTCGGGCAGCTGGCCAGAGTCCTGCTTAACAGCCAACAGATCGAGGGCACCGGCCGGATCGCGATCTCGTGCTGGGACCTGAATGCCAACGGCAATGCCGATCCCGACGAAGACAGGAATCAAGACGGGGTCATCGACGTGTTGGATTGCCAAGGACCTCCGGGCGAGGCGGGTCAGCCGATCCCCGGTAGCAACGGACTGGCGTGCTGGGACCTCAACGGCAACGGTGTTCAAGACGCGGATGAAGACGTGAATAGCGACGGTCTATGGACTGCCCTTGACTGCCGCGGACCGGCAGGGCCACCGGGTTCTTCCGGCGGATCAGGCCCTCCCGGACAGCCTGGACAGCCGGGACCCCAGTTGTTCGACCTCTTCGTCAATGACTTCATCATCCCGGACTACTACGACGAATACGAAGGCCCCTACTCCCTCAGCTACGAAAACGGCTACGGATACCTGTACGCCATACCGACGGGCTTGCCCGTCCTTGAGGACGTCGAGGACGTCACCGCCTTCGCCGTGCCCGTGCCGGAACACTACAACCCCGGCTACCCCGTCACACTCAGACTCTTCCTCGCGGGCTACTTCGACGACTGTGCGGTTCTTCAGCTCAATGCGATCAGGGGAATCCCGGGCGTAGGGATCGTGCCTTACGGTCAAACCCGATGGATCAAGCTTGATCTCCCGGAGTACGAACCAGCCTACACCGCAGCGGAAAACGGCTACGGGTTCGGACACTACCTTGTGGTTGATCTGCCTGTTCAGGCCGGCGCTCCCGACGGGCTCGCCCTGCCCGACGACCTGGAATCGCGCCAGATGCTGGCCTTCGAAATCCGGGCGTATGAACTCGACGGCTCCATTCTGTTCGGCGGTGTCGAGTTCTTCGAGTCATTGCCTGGGCAGTCCGGTCCTCTGATCGGGGCAACCGTGTACTACGAAGAGGACTTCAACGGCTGGCCCGAGTCGATCTGCGCTTTGTGTGACGTCCAGAGCGAAGATCCGGACGTCATCCGTACCCAATACGGCTGTCCCTGGCTGTGCGATGACAACACTGATTGCCCAGGCCGCGGCGAATACACCTACTGCGCGCCGCTGTCCGACAACCCGGACGTCAACGCCTGCTACGATCAAATCGTAGACTGATCGCGCCCAACGAGGTGATGGACCAACGTAGCGGGCTCGGAGACGTGGTACGTGTTTAGCGTGCAAGACAGCGGGTCAGGCACTTTTTGCCGTCTTTTTCGCGCCGCCGAGCCCCCGCCGGACTGAGCCAACCACTCCAGATTGCACGGCGAACCGCATTGGGGCAAAAAGAGCCAGACCCCAGCACGCTAAACACGTACGAGACGTGAGTCCCCGGGCCCGTTCATCCCTTTCGTATTGCGGTCGTGTCTGTCGTGTCAGCCGGCCAGAGTGCGAACGGCTCGCGTCAGACCTATGGTTTCGCCTTTCCTCTTCACAGCGAGCACGGGGATATCGCTCTGGCGAATCATCTTCTCGGTGACCGCTCCGAGGAGCATGCCGGCAATGCCTCCACGACCGTGGGCGCCGATCACCAGCAGGTCGGCTGATTCTGCCTCGATCTGGTCAAGCATGATGGGCACCGGCTTGCGGTACAGATCAGGCGTGCATCTGATCCTGACATTGGCTCCGGCCGAATTGACGCCATCTCGGAGTTCCTCGCACTCGCGACGAGCGCAATCGCCGAGTATCGACACGTGTTGATCGAGTGACGTACCCACACTCAGGTAGCCGCTGCGAACTTGATAGACGTTCAGGCACAGTACCTCGGCACCGGTCGCCGCGCCCATCGCGCAAGCGGCCGCCAAAGCATTGGCCGAACACTCCGAGTTCCTGGAGGGAACAAGTATGCGTTTCCACCCAGGCTTGGCCGTGTCCGGGAGCACCAGAACGGAGCAGCGAGCCTTCGTTGCCACGCGGCGAGCGAAGGAGCTTGCAGCGCGCTCTCCGGGACGACGGCCGACAATGATCAGATCCACGTCGCGATTACGAGCGCTACGAAGGATCTCGGCAAGGGGCGCGCCCGCCACCACGGAGCATTGCACCTTCTCACGCCCATGCCCTTTGAACATCTCGCTGGCGGCGGTTCGCAGAATGCTGGTAGTCACGCCCATGCGGGCGATCGCCACGCCATTTACAGTGGCCGTGGGCCGGGTGGCCGCGGGTGACTGCACGTGCAGCAGGTGAACCTCGCGAGCTTCGGCGGCGCGCGAGACGGCCGACGCATACGCCAACAAGCATCGAGCCTTCTCAAGAGTCTCGACACAGACAAGAATACGCTGGAACTGGTCCATGGCGTGCCTTCCTTTCGAACGGCCCCGCCCTCACTCCGAGGCGAACAACGCTTCAAACGCCGCCGTTTCTCCCGCTGCGCCACTTCGCAGCGACGTGTACGGCAACCCAGGCAAACGGCTTTCGGAGGGATCGGCAGGGTCGGCAGAGAACGCGCGCAGACCCGGCCACTCCCAAGCCTTAACGCCACTAAGATCGATGGAAAAGGCCGGCTGGTTTAGCTCCAGGTGAGCGGGGGAATGGGCTAGGAGCTGCCCGACGACTCGCCGTCAGTCGCCATTCCGGCCGTAACCCGTTTGACCGCCTGATTTGCAATCAGCCCAATGACCCCGACCGCCAAAAGAGCCCCGGCAACCCAAACAATGTAGAGCCATTTCTCGGATGGCATGGCGAAATCAGTGGATTGAGCGCGTGCTCCCAGATAGACAGCCAGCAACGTACGCGGGGCAATCCCAACAACCGTTCCCACGGCGTAGATCCAGAGCGGGACGCGGCATGAGGCCATGACCAGGTTGGTGATAGCGAAGGGCGAGTTGTGCGGGATACGCAGGAGGGTCACCGTGAGCAGTGCCCTGCCAGGACCAGACCGGACCAGTGCGTCATAGACCGCCCGCCATTTGGGCTGTTCTTCGATAAGCGAGACCACACGATTCCCTGCAGCCCGCCTGGCAATCAGGTATCCGATTAGAGAGGCGCCCGTGATTCCCGCCATGGCCGCGAAGGATCCCGTGGCGAAGCCAAAAGCCCACCCTGCCAGAACCGACTGCGCGTAAGTCGGCAGGAGCGCCAAGCCTGCCAGTACTGCAAAGCCTGCAATAAAGACTCCGACGCCTGCGGCGCCATGCGCCCGCAGCCAGGCACCGGTCCAGCCCATGGTCCCTAGAAGAACGAACCCGCCGATGGCTGGCAGACTGGCCGCCACAAGAGCGAGCGGCCCCATCGGTCCAAGACGCTTGAAAACACGTTTGGCAGCGCCAAAGTCAAATTGCTCGGATGCCGGGCCGTCATTGCCGGCATCCTCGCTGCAGGCGGCTTTCTGGCAATCGGAAGTGTTCTGTTGTTCGGTCATCATCTGAGCGTAGACGGGGCGAGCAAGCGCGTCAATCCGCTCGGCCGACGCCCGATTCCACTGTCCTCCACCCTGACGAATGACCGAGGTGCCGACGAACAGGTTGTGGCAATCGCTCATAAGCCTTTTGCAGCTCGAACACTAGGGCAGCCTCGACCTCGCGCGATGCTGCTTTCGGGGCATATACCCGAATCTCGAATTCAGTTGTTCAGGGCTCATGCCCCAGGTCCGGTAAAACCGACGAGACATGGGGGGGCGGAACACCTTTGTAACAGAAGCTTGCGTTGACAAGTCTCCTAACCAGATCTGGTCGCGTTGGAGGCACTTCAATGATGACATCACTACGGACAGGACGTCGATTAGCCCTGCTCGAATACCTCCAGAGGGCAGCGCTGACGACAGAGACTGAGAGAGCCTGTCGCACTTGGGCCCTGCACATCCGGGAGCGGTCGCCGCCCGGCGTGACGTGATCATCTTCTCGTCGTGGCCTGAGATGATCTCGGCCACAAGTCGAATTGAGGAATCCTGACAGAACGGGGATGCGGTCTCGCCGTCCGAACCACGTTCCAACAACGGCGGGCGCCGGTCCTCGTTTTGTCAGGCACTCTGTGCCCCGTTGATTTCGCGATTCCCAGCCTGCCAGAGCCTGATCTTCAGCCCATTTCCCCTTAGACTGGTCACGCCCGAAGAGCAGATCGGCCGATCTCAAGACAACGACTTTCGTTGCGCGGCGAATGCTTCGCCTCGGCCATCACAGAGATGAAAGGACGTGAGTGCGTGTCCATCATTGGAAGTCTCCCTCCGGAGTTGAGCGAGTTTTTCAAATCGATCGAGAACCTGCTGTCGACGGCGGTTAACTGGGTCTGGGGACCGTGGCTGCTGATCCTCCTGCTTGGGACCCACTTGTTCCTGACCATTCGGCTGCGGTTCATCCAAAGGTACCTTCTGAAGGCCATCCGCCTGTCGTTTTCCAGGAACCGCGAGGGTTCCGGCGATATCAGCCACTTTGGTGCTCTGATGACCGCCTTGGCCGCGACTGTCGGCACCGGCAACATCGTCGGCGTGGCAACGGCGGTTTCGCTGGGCGGTCCGGGGGCGGTTTTCTGGATGTGGCTGACGGGAGTATTCGGGGTCGCAACCAAGTACGCGGAGGGCGTGCTGGCGGTGAAGTACCGTGTCATGACGCCTCAGGGCCAGATGGCCGGCGGGCCAATGTACGCTCTCGAGCGAGGCCTGCGATCGCGCTGGCTGGCGATCGTATTTGCATTCTTCACGGCGGTTGCGGCTTTCGGCATCGGCAACATGGTCCAGGCCAACTCCATCTCCGAAATGCTCACCGAGCCGATGCATCTGCCGGCCTTCCTGGGCAGCTCGGAGATCAGCATACCGAAATGGATCACCGGCATCGTCATGACCGTATTGACGGGCGTGGTCATCCTCGGAGGGATTCGATCCATTGCCCGCGTGTGCGGGTGCCTTGTTCCGATCATGGCGGTCTGCTACGTGGCCGGTTGCCTGGGGATCTTGATCGTCCGGTACGAGGCCGTTCCGGGGGCGTTGGTGCTGATTGTCAAATCGGCATTCTCCCCCCAAGCTGCGGCGGGAGGCGTTGTCGGCGTCGGCGTTCTGCAGACGATGCGTTACGGCGTGGCTCGCGGGCTGTTCTCGAACGAATCGGGATTGGGCAGCGCCCCGATCGTGGCTGCCGCCGCCCAGACAAAGAACCCGGTGCGGCAGGCACTGGTCTCTTCAACGGGTACCTTCTGGGACACCGTGGTGATTTGCCTTCTCACCGGCCTGGTCATTGTCAGTTCCGGACATTGGCAGCAAGGCGTCGAGGGACCGGCCCTGACCAAGACGGCTTTCCACGCGCTCGGACGCATGGGACCGCTGATCCTGTCCGTCGGTCTCCTCACATTCGTCTTCTCCACGATTCTGGGATGGTCTTACTATGGCGAGAAAGCCTGCGAGTACCTGCTCGGCAGCGGTGCGATCCTCCCCTATCGTCTGATCTGGGTGATCGCGGTCATGATCGGGTCGGTGGTCAAGCTTCAGTCGGTATGGAACTTCGCGGACATCGCCAACGGTCTGATGGCGGTTCCCAACCTCATCGCCCTACTCGGCCTGAGCGGAGTCATTGTCGCCGAGACGCGGAAATACCTGTGGAACGATCGACTTGATCTGGATGAAAGCGGAATTCAACCCACGGGCTTCCCCGCAATCACAGCAACCGCCGACGATACGAAAAACGGCACCTCCATTTGACCCGGCTCTCAGCCAGAATCGGTTAATCGATCTAATTGTGCGCCTATGGGGTCCGAGAACTCATCGCGGTCCTCAGTCTGTCACTCCTGGTCAAAGAGGACATTCAGGGCTGTGCCGGCAAGACCGATATGTCTCTCGGCCGAGTGAATCATCCAAGGTCAACTGATAGGCAACCGCTCAGTCCTGGCTCGCTTTGAGATCGGTCCGGACTGTGGAGTTGATGGCTCGGTCGGCACAACGCAACGGCCAGGAAATAATCGTGCATCCTGAAGCGCCAGGCTCACACGGGCGAGACGTCGGTGCGACAACGGTCTCACGATGCAAGTCAGGGCGATGAGAATGAGCAACTTGGCAAATGGAGCATCGAGGATCACGGAACACGGCGTCTCGGTCCTGCTGGTTGCTCCGAACGCGGAGCAGACAGCCCTGATTACAAAAGCCTTTGGCCGTTTCGATGCCCGGACCACAGTGACCGCCGTTGCGACTTTGCAGGAGGCCAGGGGATACCTGGCCGGCCACACACCGGACCTGCTGATCGTCGATCTGGCTCTT
>CAZTQK010000064.1:0-20401 GCA_964615635.1 uncultured Planctomycetales bacterium | reverse complement strand
CTCCAGCCCGGTGAACCGGCCCCACTGCCGAAGATGGCCGGGGCAATGTCAGGAACGCCCCCGTCTTCTCCCTGCCCGTCGGTCAGGTCGCGCATCCACTTGGTGAAGAACCGGGCCATGTGCATGTTCCAGCAGGCGGTCGGAGCCATGGCCACCGCATCGCCGGTCCAACCCATCCGCTCGTCACGCTGCGGGCAATCGGTCCAGACGCTGTGCATGTTCGATCGCTGACTCCACATGATGTTCTGCCAGATCTGATTGAGAAGCGGATTCGAGCATTCGAACTTGCCCGCGGGCGCGGCAGTGGAGTGGAGCACGCGGAACACGAGCGAATCCGCCGGGGGTATACCCGGGTAGCCGGTGACCTCGCAGTAACGAAAGCCGTGGTAGGTGAATCTCGGTTCCCAGACCTCCTGGCCGTCGCCCTTGAGAATGTAGTCGTCGGTGGCTTCGGCCGACCGCAGGTTGTCGCGGTAGATGTGGCCGTCCGGCCGCAGAATCTCGGCGAACCGGAGGCGAACCCGTGTGCCCCGGGGACCACGGACACCCAGTCGCACGTATCCGGCTGCGTTTTGGCCGAAGTCGAATACGTACACGCCCGCCGCCGGTTCAGTGATCTGGATGGCCCGCAGCTCTTGCGTCACTTGAATGGGTTCGCACGGCTCGGCGACAAGCCTTCCCCCTTGCTCCAGTTCCACCGCGGGCACCCAACCTTGAGCGGTGAAGGTCGGCGAGGCCCAACCGGGTAGCTCCAGCCGGGCGTCGTAAGTTTCACCATGATAGAACGTGTCCCGTGTGATCGCCGAAGTGTGTGTGGTCCAGGTTCGATCCGTGACCACACGATCGCGCGACCCGTCGTCGTACTCGATCTCAATTTGGGCAATGAATCGCAAGGGCCCTTGTGAAAACGGTGGTTTGCGGGCCCAGCCCAGGTCACCCGAGAACCAGCCGTTGCCCAAGATCGCTCCGACGACGTTCTCGCCCTCGTGCAGGAGAGCGGTCACGTCGTACACCTGATACTGCACTCGCCTGCGATAGTCCGTCCAGCCCGGAGCAAAGACATCATTGCCGACGCGCCGGCCGTTGAGGTGCAGCTCATACAAGCCAAGCCCACTTGCATAGGCCCGAGCTCGCACGATGCGGCGCGCAAGCCTGAATTCCTTGCGCAGACACACCGAGCGTTGCGGCCCGAAGGGATCCTTGATCTGCTTCCAGCGGTCGGCCTTGTCGGGGGGCAGCACGGCGGCGTGCTTCCACGTCGATTGATCGACATCGGCGGCTTGCCATTTCGGTTGCTCAGCGGTGCTCACCAGCCAATCGGCATCGGATACCAGATCAAATGCTCGCCCGTCACTGAACCGAATCCGCAGTGCAGCCCGCAAGCCGCCTGGTTCAACGGAATTGACCACCTTGACAGCGATCACGTTGAGGCCGGGTCGCAGCGCAGGCGTGATGTCGTATTCTCGCGGCATGTCCCAGAAGCGGCTGCTGCCGACGAATTCGCCGTTGATATGGAGTTCAAACGCGTTGTCAGCATTGATCTTGATGATCGCCCCTTCTATCGTCACCGAAGGATCAAGGTTGAACGCACGTCTGAAAAAAGCGGTCGGTATGGCGTCCGAGGCGTCGGCGACCCAGATCCATTCGCCGAGGCGCAACCCCGCCCCCAAGCATTTCGATGTGTCGGGAGCGATCCACCGAGCCACCCAGTCACTCGGCTTGAGCAGGCCCATCTCCCAACAGGCCGGTTCACTGTAGGCGGACATTCGGTCGTCGCGGTCCCAGACTCTCACCTTCCAGTGAACCCGATCTCCGGAGAACAAAGGTCTGCCCGCATAAGCGACGTGGATGCTCTGGTCTGATTCCACCTTGCCGCTGTCCCACAGGTCGCCCTGGTCGCGGCCAAGTATCTGGCTGCTGCCGGCGACAAGGATCTGGTAGGCCGTCTGCTTCTCACCCCTGCGATCTGCGTCGAGTCCCCAGGCCAGCCGCGGATGAGCCACGTCGATCCCAAGCGGGTTGATGGCGTACTCGCAACGAAGCTGTACAGGGGCAACCTTGGCCGTCGACGGAGCACTCAGTATCCCCAGCATGGCCACAGCAACCAGCATCGAAATTCTGCACGCAACCTTCGTGGACATGCTTGCCGACCGCCTCTTCTGCCCAGTCATCCAGAGGTACTTCCATGTCAACCGGGCTCATGCTTGCGTCTGGAAGCAGGCATAAGCAGGATTCCGCAATTCAGTTGGCGAGACCCAACTCGACCAGACGGGCCTGATCGCCGAGATGGAACCCTGCCTTCAGCAGCTTCCGCTGAAGCTGCTTGACATCGATAGCCCGAGGCTCAACCCCGCTTTTCGCGGCCATGGCCGCAGCGGTGCCGCCCGCTTGTCCCATGTACATCACACCCTCGCGGTTGCGAAGCAACGTGTCGGGAATGCCGGACGCGCTCCGCCCCACCGCGATCAGCCCATCGGTCTTCTTGGGGATCATCACGCGATAGGGTACGTCCGTCCACTCGACACCCCCGTGCTCGTGCATCCACCGAAACGCTCGTGGTTCACCGTAACGGTAGATGACGTCATCGAACCGCTTTCCCTCCCGACAGTCCTGCATCGTCAGCGTGTACTCGCCCTCAATGCACGGCCCGCCACGGCAGCCCAAGTACGGCGCGACGAACAAGAGATAGGCATCCTCACAGCCGGGCACGTTCTTTCGGCAGTGCTGCACGAACTCGAAGATATACATGCGCACGCCTGCTTCCAGCAACGAGATGTGCTCGGCATTGCCCGCGTCGACCTTGGGATGGGGCCGGACCAGTTGGGCCTTGATGCCCCTCATGTGTCTCTCGGGACCGATCTCCACCAGACCGCTGCAGCCGACCTGGGCAAGTTCGCCGATGTCCTTCTTCGCTCCAAATTCGGAAGCGTCCATGCCTTTGAATCTGACAGGATCGATGCCCGCGACCACAGCCCAGATGCCCACGCCTGTGGGCGAGTGATGATCGAGCTCATAGGTCTCAGCCTTGGGCTGCAAGATAGGAGTGCCCGCTCGACGGGCGACATCCGCCTCACCGGTGGCGTCGATGACAATCCTGGCCTTGACGGCCTGACGACCGGACTTGTTCTCGACGAAGACCCCGCAGACTCTGTTGCCTTCCATGATGGGGTCCGCCACGTAAGCGGACAGCATCAGAGTCACCCCGGCCTCTTTCAGCACTTTCAGGGCCACATACGCGGCCTTGTTGGAGTCGGCTAGGGCTCGTTCCGGCGCGCCAGACCCCAGAGCGAAGTACTCCCGGCCGAACTCCTTGGGCAAGCCGGCCAAGCCGCCCTTCACCGGATCGCCGGCCGGGCCGCTCGCCGGCGCGTCACCGTGCTCGGCAATCGGCCCCTGATGAGACATCATGCCCGGCCCGAAACTCCCGCCGACATAGCCGAACCGGTCGATCAGCACGGTCCGCGCACCCTCCCGGGCGGCGGCCAGTGCGGCGAAGACGCCTGAGATACCGCCACCCGCCACAACAACGTCGACATCATAGGCAACCGGCACGTTCTTGGCGGGCTCCTTCACAAAGCCCAAAGAAGATTGGGCACCAGGCGAGACGACTTGCTGATCTGCGGCCTTCACCCCAGTGAGACTCGACAGCAGAGCGACCAGAACCGGCGTCCACATGACCTTACAAATCATTGCCCTTGCCATGATGAATTCTCCACATCCTGACTATTCGTCATTGCATGCAGGCCGCCCCGACACGCTGATCCCATCAGTTTTGTACCCAGATCGGGCTCGAGATGGCCAGGTCTCCATTGGCCTGCACGACGCGAGCGTAGTACCAGTCCTCCTTCACCCCCTCGTCCGGCCCGTCAGAGAACTCAAGCCGGCCCGTGTAGTGCGGCGCGAAGACCAACCGCTGAAAAACCATCGATTCGCTGGTAAACGGGCCGGTGAACTCAAGCGTATTCTCTACGGCCAGTTCCGCGAGGCTCTTCTCAACTTTCATGACGACGGGCCGGGTGATGGTACATATGAGCCTGGTTTCCGGTCCGCCTTCGATCTTCAAGACCACGCTGTTATTGACCAGATCGCCGAGCGGTTCCTTTCGAGATGTGTACGAGCGAACCCGACACGACTTCTCCGACCGCTTCTCCAGCTTGTTTCGCCGGTCCTCATCGAATGGCCCCGCCCGGAAACAACCGTGGGCCTCGACGAGTCGGCCGCCGCTAACCCCCAACTCGAAGTCCCAATCACAGACGCGGGCCATCGCCAGATCGCCCCAGGGCCCCCAGCCGAACTCGACGCGGCACAGAACCGGCGACGACCAAGGCGGAGAATGAACGTCGGCGTCCATTGGGAAGGCCCGAGCAATTACACGGCCGTTCTTGACCAGCTCAATCGACGCAATCTCATCCCAGCCCTTTGCCGCAATCGTGATCTGCCGCTTCGGTGTCTCCGGCAGGATCTCACCCATCCAATGGCCGTTGACTCGGAAGTCCAGGGCGATGCGATCGCCCGTGACCGCGAACGACCGCCGGGCGCGCAGGGCCTCGAAGACTCCTTCTCTCGTCAACTCGTTGGCGTAGATCCCAACCAGGCCTTCGCGATACGCACCCGGATAGCCGCTGTGATTGTCCGTGCTGGCCGTGACGCCGACATGCACGCCACGAGCCAGAAAGGCCCGAAGCGTATTCGGCGTCCACCGCCCGCCGTTGCTGTGACGAACGTAATCGAACGGTCCACGGTCGTGCTCAGCCAGACCGTGCTCGGAAAAGATCTCAAGGACCGGCGAGACGCTCGGATCGAGATGATCGACTGCCGCCCCGCGCCAGCCATGCCGATAGCCCGGATGATGCGGCAGGAGCAACGCACCTTTCTCTTTGGCAAACGCCTGCAGCTTGGAGACGTGGTCCAAAGCGGGCGGAGGCGTCTCGGCATCCGAAGGATAGATCACACAGTAGTCGCCAAACGTGCTGGAATGCCATTCGTATCCGACGAAAGCAACGAAGTCGCCGGGCTTGTAGCTTTCGCCGGCCATCTTCCGAACCTCGTCCCAGTGCTCGCGTGTGACCTGGAACCCCTTTATCCACTTTTCATGCTTGTTCTCCGGCATGATCGGCATGTCGTGCCACTGGCCGTGGGGCGTGAAGGCAAAAAAGTCCAGGTGGCTTCTGGCGATCTCGTAACTGCGTTGCAGCGATCCCTTGCCGTACCCAACTGCATTGTGATTATGGATATCGCCCCAGAAAAGCCGCTCGGACTCAGCGGCCGTCAAGCGGACGTTGATCAACACGACACCAGCGACCATGACCGACAAAAACACGCATCGGCGAAAAGAAGTCATCATGAAGCCCGCCTGTTGCACACCACGCGATCTTATGCAATAATCCACATACGAGTCATCTCATCCGGCGGGAGAAGGTTGTGCCGGATGAGCGAGATTCACTCCATCGCGGCCCCATTATACCGGGAAGACGATGCTTGTCCGACAAGGCAGGCAACGGAATTCGGGATAAGAAGGAACTCGCGAAGACTGCTTTCTCCCCACCTGCCCCCGGGGAGCGAACGGTTGACGGTGAGCGGATCACTGATGCACTCGGACCCCTGTTGCGGAAAGAAATCAGACGGCATCGGGACGCCGTCGACGGCCGCGATAAGCGTGGCCGGGCATGCTTCTGTTTGCGAATGTCGCCACAGAAGAGCGGAAAGCATGCGCGCCGAGGACCCAACTGGAATCGCCCAGCCAGGTCTGCCCGGGCAGGGTGCCGATCACATGGGGTGATCAATGCGTTCAAACAGGTCAGCACGGCTGATCATGTTGATGCTGGCGATTGCCTGCGCCCGTGGTGCATCGGCTGTTGACCTCTATGTGGCTCCGAACGGGAAGGTCGAGTGGTCCGGCGAGCTGGCGGAAGCCAACGCGAACCGCTCCGACGGGCCGCTGCCATCTGTGACCGCTGCACGCGACGCGATTCGCATGCGCCGCGACAAAGGGGAATGGACCGACGAGGCCATCACCGTGTACCTCCGCGACGGTACGTACTATCTGGGCGAGACGATCGTGCTTGAGCCGCGCGACTCCGGCATGCAAGGCAAACCCGTGATCTACACTGCGTACGAGAATGAGAATCCCGTCCTCAGCGGCGGGCGGCTGATCTCGGGCTGGCGAGAGGCGGAGGTCAACGGCCGCCAATGCTGGGTGGTCGATATCCCCGAAGTCAAAAAGGGCAAATGGTATTTCCGGCAGTTGTTCGTCAACGACAGACGCTGCCCCCGCCCGCAAGTGCCCGAGCAAGGCTGGTACCAGTTCGCCGGCATCCCGCCACACAGTGAAAGATACTTGCGACGAGAGAACGTGCGAGACAAGGCGAATCAGAATGACCGTGCGTGTTACCGTCCGGGACACGTGAAGAAATGGCATAATCTGAGCGACGTGGAATTCGTCCACTTGATGAGTTGGGACGAGGCCCACCTGTTTGCCGAGTCGCTGGACGAGGCCACCAGGACCATCGAGTTCACCCAACCCAGCTATCTGGGCGCAGACAAAATGATCACAGACGACAAGAACGGGCGCTACTACATGCTCGGCGTGCGAGAAGCCCTCAACAAGCCCGGGCAGTGGTACCTCGATCGGGTCAGCGGCACGCTCTACTACCTGCCTTTGCCCGGGGAGACCCCCGACAACACCACAGTCGTCGCCCCCCGGTTGAACGAGTTGCTTTGCATACTCGGCGAAGAGCCGGGGAATCCGCTTGAGGAGAGAAATAGGACGTTCTGGACCGGGCCGCGTGTGATCGGTCAACGACCCGAACCCATGCCGATTCGGCACTTGGTCTTCAAAGGGCTGGCTTTCCGGCACACCAACTGGTTCCTGCCCCCTGATCAGTCGGCCGGCGGACAAGCTATGGCCCGGTTACCGGCCGCCCTGTTTCTGCTCAATGCCCGCGACTGCCGGATCGCAGACTGCACCGTCTCCCGGGTCTCCAATTGGGCAATCGAGCTCGGAGCCGAATGCACTGACTGCGAGGTCTCCGGCTGCACCCTGACCGATCTGGGCGCCGGCGGGGTCAAACTGAATGAGGACAGCCATCACAACACGGTCACCGATTGCGAGATATCCAACGGCGGGCTGGTCTTTCACGGTGCTGCCGGCGTCTGGGTCGGGCATAGTTGGGCCAACACCGTTTCGCATAACCATATCCATCATCTGTACTACACGGGGATCAGCGTCGGCTGGGTCTGGGGCAACAGCCGTCCGAGCAAAGCCGCGTGCAACACGATCGAGTACAACCACATTCACCACATCGGCCGCAAGCTGCTCAGCGACATGGGCGGCATCTACACGCTCGGCTCCTCGCCGGGGACCGTCTTGCGCTACAACCTCATCCACGACGTCGAGGCTTTCGCCTACGGCGGCAACGGCCTCTACAACGACGAGGGCAGCAGCTTTGTTCTCCTCGAAAACAACATCGTCTACCGCTGCAACGACAGCGCTTATCATCTGAACTACGGCCGGACCAACGTCGTGCGTAACAACATCCTGGCCTTTGCCGGGCGGGCCGAGGTGACCAGCTCCGACCCGAAGGGCCAAGCCCCGACGATCATCGTGGAGCGGAACATCATCTACGGCGATCACGAACCAGGAGCCTTTGGAGATCTGCCGCGCATGCATGCCTTCGGCCGAATGTGGGAGGGAAAGAATTACACCTTTGACTACAACCTCTACCATATGGCCCGCGGAAAGAGATTCGACTGGCCCGGCGACCGCACCTTCGCCCAGTGGCAGGAGTGGACCGGCCAGGACAAGCATTCGCTGATCGCCGACCCCCTGTTCGTCGATCCGGACAACGGCGATTTCACCCTGAAACCCGGCTCGCCGGCCGAGAAGATCGGATTCAAGCCGATCGATACAAGCAGAATTGGGAGACTGAAGTCTCGTTCGCCGGGCTGATCGCCACCGAGAGATTCTCTGCCTGCGACGAAAAGCGGCGCGAGATAGGAGGACTCATGATGACAAGCGGCTCCACGGTCCCGTCCTCCCGATATTCCAGCATCCAGGTAGCCGCCCTGTTTGCGCTTCGCCTGGTGATCGGATGGCACTTCCTGTACGAGGGATTGGTTAAGGTTCTCGATCCCGAATGGACGTCCGCCGCTTATCTCCTCGAATCCCACTGGATTCTTTCGGATCTCTTTCATTGGATAGTCGCCGATCCGCAGGTGCTGAGGATCGTCGATCTGTTGAACGCCTATGGCCTGGTCGCTATCGGCTCGGCCTTGTTCCTGGGCCTGCTGACGCGCTGGGCGTGTGCATTCGGCATTCTGCTGCTGCTTCTGTACTATCTGGCCAACCCTGCCATACCCGGCCACATGAGCGAGATCGGCACGGAGGGCCACTACCTGCTGGTCAACAAGAACGTGGTGGAGATGATTGCGCTGGCCCTTCTCCTGTTCTTCCCCGGAAGCTCAGATTGGGGCATGGGCCGGTTATTCCGCCGAAGGCGAACGCTCAGGTCCGACACCGCTCCTGGTGCCTCGGCCCTGGCGAACGCGGAGCCGCCCAGTGAGGCGGAACTCGCCTTCCTGGCCCAGGGCAGACGTCGAGATCTCCTGGCCGGCCTGGCCGTCATTCCTTTCATTGGTGCGTTTGTCATCAGCTTCTGGAGGGCAGCCCGACGCGAAAGCTTCGAGGAAAAGCAACTGATGGCCGCCTTGGGAAGCCCCTATGCCGCCACCACAAGCGCTACCCGACAATCCGCTCTCCTGGGCAGCGTGAAGGATCGTCAAGGCGACGTTCCTCACGGGCGGATCGGACCGGTCCAAATCAGCCGCCTGATCTGCGGTGGCAATCTGATCAGCGGCATCGCTCACGCCCGCGACCTGATTTACGTCTCGCCCCTCCTCAGGCAATACTTCACCGACGACAAGGTCATCTCGACCCTGAGACTCTGCGAATCGTGTGGCATCAATACCGCCATACTGCGCACCGATGCAAATACGATTCGCATCCTGCAGAAGTACTGGAACAGGGGAGGCAAGATTCAATGGCTGGCCCAGGTCTATCCCAAGGAAGATGACCTCACGTCAAACACCCAGTGGGCTCTGGACAACGGCGCCGTGGGCGCCTACATCCAGGGAAACATCGCCGATCGATGGGTCAAGGCGCAGCGTATCGATCTTTTTGAGAGAGTCATTAGCTTCGTCAGGAGCCGCGGGAAGATCGCCGGCACGGGAGCCCATCAACTCGAGGTCCCCATGGCCCTGGAAGCGGCGAAGATCGACCTGGATTTCTACATGAAGCCGCTTCACCGCGACGACTACTGGTCACTTCAGACGGAGGATCAGTTCGTCGACGTGTCCGACAACAAGCACGACAACTACTGGTGCCTCGACCCGCAACGCACGGTCGAGTTCATGCAAACGGTGAACACGCCCTGGATCGCCTACAAGGTACTGGCGGCCGGGGCGATCAAGCCCGACGTGGGCTTCCGACACGCGTTTGAGAACGGGGCCGACTTCGCCTGCGTGGGCATGTTTGATTTCCAGGTGGTGCCGGACGTCAACACCCTCGTCGGCTTGTGGCCTGAGGTGCAGAAGAGGAAACGTCCGTGGCTGGCATAGCGAAAAGGCGGTGTCGTCCGGCAGTTGCTCTTCGGTCAGCGACTTTCGCCAACCCGGCGGGTGCCACTGGCGGCTTGCCCGCCAGTGCATGACTCACTTGCCGAAAGCGGCACTGGGAGGTAGGCAATGAACGGCTTGTTGAGCACGCTATCCGGTCTGTTGTACTTGTGCGGGTGGGTATGCTGGGCGGTGGCTCCCGGGTCGGGACATTGCGCTGCGGAGCCGGCCTCTGACGCCGTGGTCGCCGACTTCTTTGTCGCTCCCCAGGGCCAGGATACATGGTCCGGCAAGCTGCCCGCCAAGAACGACAAGGGCGACGATGGTCCGTTCGCTTCCTTTGCGAGGGCTCAGCAGGCAGTGCGGGAATTGATGCGATCCGGTCAAACCGAACCGGTGACCATCCTGTTCCGCGGCGGGACCTACCGGCTTGATGAGCCGATTACCTTCAAGCCTGCCAATTCCGGCACGGACAGAACCCCGATCACCTACGCAGCCTACCCCGGCGAGACCCCCGTCTTCAGCGGCGGCAAGCGTATCGAGACCGAGTGGAAACGCAACGAGGATGGCACCTGGACCACCAAGGTCAAGACAACCAAGAACTACGAGTGGTTCTTCCGACAGCTCTTCGTCAACGGCCGCCGCGCGATTCGCGCCCGCACACCCAACAATGACTTCCTTCGCACGGAAGGGCCGATGCCAGGCCTCGATCCGAAAACCAAGGACCGCTACGAAGACCGGTCACGCCAGGGATTCCGGTTCAGGCCCGGTGAAATCAAATCATGGCAGAACCTCGGCGACGTCAACGTATTTGTCTATCATTCGTGGACGACCTCGCTGCACTGGATCGATTCGCTTGATGAGAAGAAGGGCATTGTCCGATTCGTCAACAAATCAGGTTGGCCCTTCAGCTTCTTCGAGGACAAGCAGCGCTACTTCATCGAGAACGGCATCGAAGCCCTGGATGGCCCGGGAGAATGGTACCTCGACCGCTGGGCCGCCACGTTGACCTACAAACCTCTCGATGGCCAGGACGTGCCGAAGACGGAATTCATCGCTCCGGTTCTCCACCAGCTCGTGATCTTCGACGGCGATCGCGTCAACGGCGACTACGTTCACCACGTCGCGCTGAGGGGCCTGTCATTCCGACATGCCGATTGGCTGGTCAGCCGCGAAGGCTGGGCCGACGGCCAAGGAGCTTCGATGTTGTCGGCGGCCATCTCGGCCGACGGGACTCAGCATGTCGATCTGATCGACTGCGAAGTGGCTCAGGTCGGCGAATACGCGATTCATTTCAACCGCGGATGCTCCTTCAACCGGATCGTCAACTGCCACGTCCACGACCTCGGGGCCGGCGGCGTTCGCATCGGGGCAACAACCAGAGTACTCCCACCTCACGACGTCAGCGAGAACAACACCGTCGACAACTGCCTCATCCATGACGGCGGGCACGTGTTCCGCGCGGGCATCGGTGTGCTGGTCGGCAAGGCCAGCCACACGACCGTCTCGCACAACGATATCTTCGATCTCGACTACACTGGCGTTTCGGTCGGATGGTACTGGGGCATCGAGCAGGTTCCCTCGGCACATCACAACATTGTCGAGTTCAACCACATCTACAACATCGGCCGCGGGCAACTCAGCGACATGGGCGGCATCTACACGCTGGGCAACTCGCCGGGTACGGTGCTCCGCAACAACCTGATACATGATGTGCTCGCCAACCAAAACGGGGGCAACGGCATGTACAATGATTCACGCTGCGCCCACGTCCTCATGGAGAACAACATCGTGTATCGCTGCACCGACAGTGCCTATCATCTTAATCACGGAACAGACAACCTTCTGCGTAACAACATCCTCGCTTTCGGCGGGATAGCCGAGGTTACCAGCTCGAATCGGGATGATCCGCCTCCGACCGTGACTCTGGAGCGCAACATCGTCTACACCCGTCTGCCGCGCATGCATGCCTACGAGATACTGTGGAAACAGATGAACTTTGCGATGGACCATAACCTCTACTATCGCGCCAGCGGTGAGAGCTTTGACTGGCCCGGTGACCGCACCTTTCAACAATGGCAGGAATGGACCGGGCAGGACAGGCATTCCATCATTGCAGACCCGCTGTTTGTCGATCCCGAGAACGGCGATTTCAGGTTGAAGCCGGGCTCGCCCGCGGAGAAGATCGGGTTCAAGCCGATCGACATGACAAAGGTCGGGCGGCGCCGTGCGCAGGCCTCCGGAACGGGCCCCTGACGGCGGGACGCGCCGTTTTGCTCTCAAGCCTCGTCAGGCACAACAAACGGTTTGCGATAGTACCGTGTCAGCAGCGCGTTGGCCTGCGGATCATCAACCACCATCCTCCCCTTATCAGGCTTTGATGAACTCGATGAAGGATCGGGTGTGACCGTCGAGGCTTTCTGCGGCACCGCCGGGTAACCCAACTTCGCGACATGGAGAATGAGCTCTCCCGGGCTCAGCTGAACACGGCCTCATAGGCCGGTGCATCGACCGAAAGGACAACTACGCCCGTGTATAGAGCCCCCAACCTTGCGGAATAGACTGCGACCCGTCAAAAGCGTTAGGAGCCCGAGAGAAATCGCTGCAGACCCGCGTGCAACGCTCTGGCTCGCTCTGCGGTCATCTCCGCCGGGATCTCGCGATAGATGTCAGTGATGTCACCAGCCTGATCGCGGAGCCGCTCGCAGAACTGCCGGGCGGTCAAGCGGTCGCCTTGCGAGAGCCCCAGTCGCTTGCACCACCGCCGGTCGATCAGCAGGTTCCAGTCCTGCTTGCGGGGCGGGGCCTGCGGCCGGAACGACGTATCGATGACGTCGTCACACACACCGTTAACGTTGTACTTGCACGGCCCGCAGATGTCGTCCGCCCCCAGTTCCATGACCAGCATGACGTCACGGTTACCCAGGATTCTCTCGGCAACCGTGTGGACGGCATGTCCGTACGGGTGCGGCTCGAACTTCTCCCCGCGTCCGTACGACGTGACGATATCGATGAAATGATGCGGCTTGATGCGGATCACACTTTGCTCTCCCACTGCGCTGTTACTGAAGTCGCTATGGTGGTGGGTGCTCGAAATGCAGCCTTCCACAAAGACGAACAGTACGACCAGGCTCAGGCGAACCATGCTCGCAGTCCTCCGGAGAAATGGAGGCACTCGCGTGCCGATTATCGCGCTTTTCGGGGGCGACGAAAGCCTAAAGGATCGAACCGACGAAATCAACACGATGCCCCCCTGACTCGCGGGGCGCAGAGAATCGTTACCCCGGCCGAGCGTTCGGTCGGCGATTGACGCAGTCCGACGGGCGGGAGGACTTTGGCGGATACGGTAGGCCGATCAGGCCGCAGGTCAAAAGTGTCCATCGGTCAGGTTTGCCGTCTCGGATCAAGCCGTAGATGGGTACAGCTCAGTGCAGCGGAGGCGCCCGGTCGTCCTGCGGCACCCGATCGACGGGCAGTTTGACCGACAAATCTGAGGACCAGTATGTCCATGAGGTGACCATACGCTCGCTCAGACGTTTGATCAACCAACTCAAGGAAGAAATTGCCCGTTACGAGGTTCGTCAGCCGGCCCGGCGGTAGGACTACGGCCGCGACCGTCCTCACTCCCGAAGATGCGCCTGAATGGCCTCCAGGAAGCGTTCCCCGAACTGGCGGCTCTTGATGGCCCCCACCCCTTTGACATCGAGGAACTCGTTTGGCGACCGGGGCCGGCGACGGGCCATTTCGCGGAGCGTCTTGTCGCTGAAGACCATGAACGCGGGAACGTTCAACTCGTCGGCGATGTGGCGGCGGAGGTCCCGGAGCTTGCCGAGCAGCGTCATGGCCGCGGCATCGAGCGGTTCACCCTTGCCGGACAGCGGTGGCAGGTTGGCTATTCGTGCGGACGCCCGCTTAAGATGCTCCGTGCCGTCTGTCCTTCGTTCCCGCCGCTGACGGCCGTCGCGTCGACGCGGATCGGAAAGCCGGGCCTCGGCCTGCGAATTGAGAACCTTCCAGCCCTCCGGCGTCATCTTGAAGACGCGGTACTCGCCCTCGATGCACAGGAAGCCCTGGTCGGCCAGTTGGTGCATCCACATGATGAGTACACCCTTGGGCCGATCGGTAATCAGGCCGAACGTGCTCAACTTGTCGTGTCCGTGGTCCAAGATCCTGTCGGTTGGGAGCCCCATCAGGACGTCAGCCACGTATGCGGCTCCATATCGCCCGCCGGTGCGCACGACGCAAGAGAGGATCTTCTGGGCGGTCACCGTCGAATCCGGGTCATGCTCGAAGGTTCCCGTACAGATGTCGCAGGCATCGCAGGCGGCACGATCCCACTGCTGGCCGAAGTAGCTGACCAGCCGCCGGTGCCGGCAGCTCATGCCGGTGCAGAAATCGTACATCTCGGAGAGCATGCGGAGCTTGTTCTCGAGGTCGGCCGATTCGTTCTTACGGATGATCGTCCGCCATAGATGGAAGTCGCCGCCGGTGTAGAACAAGACGCAGTCGGCGGGCAGACCGTCGCGCCCGGCACGGCCGGTTTCTTGCTGATAGTGCTCGATGGACTTGGGCATGGCCGCGTGGACGACGTAGCGGATGTCGGCACGATCGATGCCCATGCCGAACGCCACCGTGGCCACGACGACGTCAGCCTTGCCGGCCGAGAAATCATCCTGGGCCTGTGTTCTGACTTCGTCGCTCATCCCCGCGTGATATCCGATCGCACGTACGCCGGCCCGTTGAAGCTGCACGGTGAGTTCGTCAACATCGTCCCGACGAATACAGTAAACGATTCCGACGTGTCCACGATGTTGCTTGGTGACGCTCAATACGTTTGCCGAGGCGCTCGTCCGGCGGACCACGCGGTAAAGAAGATTGGGCCGGAAAAAATCGCCGACCAGCACCACCGGCTCCCGCAGCCCAAGCTGAGCGATGATGTCGCCTCGAACCGTCGGCGTGGCCGTGGCAGTGAAGCCGTGTACCGCCGCACTCGGAAACCGGACCTTGAGCTGTCCGAGCCGGCGGTAATCGGCGCGGAAATCGTGGCCCCAGTGACTGATGCAATGGGCCTCGTCGATGGCGAACGAACCCACACCGACGTGGCCGAGCATGTCCACGAACAAGGGATCAGCGAACCGCTCGGGGGCCACGAACAGCAGCTTGTATTCGCGGTGGGTGATTCCTGCCGTGACCCGCCGCCGGTCGGCCGCGTCCAGGCTGCTATTGAAGAAAGCCGACGAGATGCCGCGCTGGATGAGCCGGTCCACCTGGTCTTTCATCAGGGCAATAAGAGGGGAAACCACCACCGTGAGCTTGTCGCTCAGCAGGGCGGGGGCCTGGTAGCACAATGACTTGCCACCGCCGGTCGGCAAGACAACCAGGGAGTCTCGGCCCTCGACGGCCGCGGTCATCGCCTCATGCTGCAGCGGGCGGAAGGATGAGTAACCCCAGTGCTTCTTGACCACTTCCAGAAGTGAATCCAAGACCCAGGCCCTCGATCTTCTGCTCCTCAGTCAATGTCCATCAGACCCGGTTATGACGTTCCCAACACCTGGGCCCAGAAGGCCTGGGCAAACATATGAGTGAACGTACCCGAACCGACCTTGAGCGTGGGGATTTGGATCTGCTGCTCGGGATGGCGGAGGGCTTCTTCGATGAACACTTCCGTCTCCCGCAACATGCGAGCCCGGATCACGGTCCAACTCTCGAACCGACCTCTGAAAGGGGAGAGCATCACCGTGCCCCTTCCTCCGCGGTCTGCTCAGCTCGGTCGCCGCACCAGAATCCACCCAACACTCCGGCAACTCCGACTGCCATGTACTCGACGGGCAGGGGCCTGACCAGATCGTGCGGCGGGGTCGTCGCCAGCCCTGTATAAGGCCTGTACGAACTGGCACTGGCCCAGCTCATGTCGGCCTCCAAGTAACCGACAAGATAGGCGGTCAGCCCCACAAGCACGACGGCGGGCAGATACCAGCTAGCGTTGTCCACGCCGGTGACCGTGCGGCCGGCCATCGCACCGAGAAAGAGCCCGGCCGCGACCGAGGCAACAACCTGCCCGCGGGCGATTTCAGCCACGGGAGTCCGGGCGATGGTGAGCCAGATGACAATCAAGGCCACAACCAGGGTCGACGCAAGGGCCCCGGCCCCAAGCTGCGGGGTGACCGGCTTTCTGTGAGCGGGGCACACCAAGCTCCCGCTATCCGGCCAGAGCCATCTCCTGGCCAGGGTGGAGACCGCCCAGGCCACGGCCATGACCGCCGCCCAGAGCAGGCAGTCCTGTCCCATCTGCCACATCAGCTCTCTGCGAGACCCAGTGTCGGGTGAGGCGGAATAGGCCAGGATCGACTGCATGGAACCACCACGCAGGGCCATCGTGGCCATTCCCACGCCGACGGCGAACAGGCCCGCCTCGGGCAGCCGTTTCCCCGCAACGGCGGTGGCGATGGCCGCCGTCACGGCACCCAACACCAACATGATCAACCAGACGTGCAAATAAGACGAGCGTCCGCTCGCAGTGAACGTCAGACCGAGCAGTGAGTCCGGGGGTTGGGCCACGTTCCAGCCGACCCCGTACATCATGAGAATGGCCACCCCGCAGGCGAGAGCGACACGGGTCCGGTCAATAAGCCCGACATGCGGCGGCGCAATGGTTGCAGTGGATTCCATACCTTGCAGGCTACCCGATAGTAGGCGGGAAGGTCAACACATTCGGGGCAAGAGGCGAGGGCGGGAGGGCGGGGTGCGTGACAGTCTGGGCGGGGAGACGCTATCGCTTTTTCAGAACCGCGACCGTGAGGGAGCGGCCCCCGTGTGGTGTTGGCTGTTGCGCGGACCGGCCTGTCCTTGGCCGACCTGAAAAGGTCGGTCAAGGGCCCCTCGCTTGCGCTCGGGGTTCTGAAAGAGCCGCCTGAACTGTCACGGACGGCGAGGAGCGGGAGTTGACATCAGGACAAGGTCGGTTCGCGCTCCAGTCGACCACACAAAAGCATGCCACCTCGATTCTCGTTCCGCTCACCCTTTGAAGCTCAGAAGCCTGGCGAGGGCATCCAGCAGGTTGTTCACCGCCGAGCCATCACCCAACGTGACGGTCAGCTTGTGCTGACCTTTCTCGTCCTGAGTGATGCATTCGGACAAACGGGCTCGCAGGGTCTCGACCATCTCGTCGGATTCGGGTGTCGGCGGGCGTTCGGGCAGAAGCTCGGACATGAAGCCCAGAGCGGCGGTCAGCAGTTGGCCGCCGGCCGAGCCGATGCGATCGGCCCGTGCCAGCCGCTCCGCCTCTTCCGTCACCCGCCGCCTCTCGCTTTCATCCACGGGAGCATATGGTCGAGCTCCGAGCAGGACCTCCAGCCGTCGCTTCAGTTCGTCTATTCCGGTCATCAAGTCGACCTGACTGACATCTGACTCGGCATCCAGAGCGGCCATGGCCAGATCGTGCTTGGCCGACAACGTGCCGAGCAGGTTTTCTTCGATGGTTGCCTCGGTGACCAGCACGAAAACCTGGACCGGTTGTTTCTGGCCCATGCGGTGCGCGCGCGAGATGCGCTGCTCCAGCACCGCCGGGTTCCAGGGCAGATCCACGTTGATGACGGTGTTGGCTGCCTGAAGGTTGAGCCCGGTGGCCCCCGCGTTGGTGGTGATGAATACCTTGATTCGCGGGTCGTTCTGGAAGGCGTTGACCAGCGGCTGCCGCTTCTTCTGCGGGATCGACCCGTCGAGCCGGACGAAGGCAATCCTCCGCTTGTTCAACAGCGGTTCGATCAGGTTCAGCATCGTCGTCCACTCCGAGAAGAGCAGAATCTTGCGGTTCTCCTCGGCGACAAGCTGTTCAAACAGGTTGTCCAGCGTCTCAAGCTTACTGGAATAGCCTGGCTCCTGCTTGTCCGCGAGGTAGGTGCTATCCGCGGACATGCGGCATAGCGTGAGAGCCTGCCTGAGACGCAGCAGGTCCATTTCAGTGATGTAAGGTTTCGTCACAATGGATCTGACGATGCGCGAGTAGGTCTGGTGGAGTTTGAGTTGCTCGTCGGTCGGGGTGATGCGGACGATTTCCGTCGTTCTCGGCGGAAGCTGTTTCATGACCAGGTCGCGCGTGCGACGAAGCAGAACCGGCTTGAGCCGGGCACGCAACTCGTCGAGGTTCTTGTAGCCCAGAACGTAGCCGGTTTCATCCGTGATGCGGTGGCGGTTGAAGAAGCGGAACGCCGGGCCCAGCCGACGATCGTCGATGAACTCGGCCACGGAGAACAGGTCGTCCAGACGGTTCTCCAGCGGCGTGCCGGACAGGACCAGGGCGAACGGCGACCTCAGGCCCTTGATCACCCGGCTGGTCTTGGTCTCCCAGTTTTTGATTCGCTGGCCCTCGTCGAGAATGATCAGGTCCCATTTGGCCTTCTCGATGGACAGAATGTCGCGCATCACCTGTTCGTAGTTGCAGATGGTGAAGAACCGATCGTTGTCGTACTGGGTAGCTCTCTCGGCGGCTCCGCCGAGAACAAGCTGGCAATCCCGGTCGGAAAAACGGTGAATCTCGCTGCGCCACTGCGATTTGAGAGAGGTCGGACAAACGATCAAGACCTTGCGGATATTCGCCTCGCGGGCAAGCAGCTCGGCCACGCCGATGCCCTGAATGGTCTTGCCGAGGCCCATGTCGTCGGCCAGGATGGCTCTGCCCGCCCCAACCGCGAATGCGATCCCGTCCATCTGGTACGGCAGCAGTTCGGCCTTGAGCAGAGTTTTGCGCAAGGGGTGGTCCTTGGGGTCCTTCCGGATCTCAGCGGTTTTGGCGGCCATGCGATGAAGAAAGAGTTGCTGGTTGATGTATTCCTCGGCATCCGGATAGATAACCGCGGGGTACCCGAGGATGGCCAGTTTCTGAATTCGCCTGAGAAGGTCCGGAATGTCTTGAATCGCCCGGCCGTTGACCGGCCGGATCAGGGGTCCGGCCGCACCGTTGAGGTTGGGTGGGGTCAGCAGGCGCACTTCGAGTTGCTCGCCATACTGCAGATATACGGCCAAGTCTTTCGGCACAAACGGGCGGCGCCGGGCACTCTCGGAGAAACGCTTCTTGGCCTTCTGTGCCACACGCATGATGTGCTTGCACGTGCCGAGCGTATTCTTGCGATAATCAGGGCAGGAACAATAGGACTGCCCTCGCTCCCAACCCCGCAGGGCCACGCGGTAAGTCTTGCCCGACATGCGGTTGGTGACCAGGTAATCGGTCCAGAGTCGGTTGGGGTCCGTGGACGTGATGGCCATGTTCTCCGCGCGGGCCCGCTCGCGGCGCTCCTCCAACGCCTGCTCGATGAGCTTGTCCTCACTCAAGCTCTCGACCGGAACGCGCTCGCGAGGCGGGGCCGCCAGGCCCAAGGACATTTTCTCCTCGATAATCAGGGCCAACGCGGCTCCGATGTGCTCGCAAACGGTGTCGCAGGCGGTGCAGTTGAATCGCAGGCGGTTCTTGGCTTCGGCCATCGCGGTGATGGTAACCACGGCGTTCGGCAGGCTCAGCCTGAACAGGTCTTCGCCGACGTACACTTGTTCGTCGAGGCGGATCTCGTATGCTCCGCCCAGCTTGATCAGTTCCTTGCCATTCTCGCCGAGAAGCTGGCAGGCCCTGGTGTAGTTCAAGCGGGACAGGCGATCGCGAAGCGAAGGCAGTTTCTTGATAGCGGCGACGGATTCCATCGTTACGTACCTCCTCCTGAGTGCGGAGAACCGATTGCCCAGACGCTGAATAATGTACCGCCAACGCGTCCGTCGTCCAGATCAGCTTCGTGAGGCCTGGATGACCGAATTCATCCACGGGTCCTCGCGAACCTGCCGGACGTTGGTGAACCCGGATGCTTCGAGGTCCTCGCGGTACTCGCTCAGCGAATAGGTGCCGCCACCCTCGGTGTTGACCAGCATGTTGACCGCAAACATTGCTCCGCCGGGAGGGGCGGTGTGGTCGTCGTTCATCACGATGTCGCGGATGAGCAACACGCCGCCGGGAGTCAGCGCTTCGTGGATCTTGGCGAACAGCTCACGGTTCTGAGCACGCGAGTTCTGGTGGGCGATCGCGCTGAACCAGGCGAGGTCGGCTCCGCTCGGAAGCTTGTCGACGTAGAAATCGCCGGCGACCAGGGTCACACGATCGGCGAAGCCGGCATCGGTCAATCGCTTCCTGGCCATCGGGATGACCTGCGGCAAGTCAAAGATGGTCGCCTGTGCGTCCGGCCCCCGCTGCAGGAAAGCAATGGTCCAGGTGCCCGACGCACCGCCGATGTCAAGCAGGTGTTTGAACGGCGGAGGATGGATTTCCAGAACGACGCGTTCGGCATTCGGCCCCGATACGACGTGCATCGCCCCGATGAATGCCGCCTGGTCGGCGGCCTCGCCCCGAATGCTCGGTCCACAATCGGCCGGGTCGCCGCTCTTCACGACTGCGGCCAGTTGGGCCCACCGCCGCATGCAATTGGCGGTGTGTTGAACCATCGCCAGGACCGACCTCGCCCCGCCGGCCGAGAGCAGTTCGGCCACGTCCGGTGGCGCGCTGTATTGACCGTCGCGCTTGTCAAGAAGGCCCATCGAGGCCAGCGCGTCCATCAAGACGGTCAGCCCGCGACCATCGACCTGCATCTCGATCGCCAGGGCTTCGCAGGTCAGGCGGCGCGTGCCCAACACCGTGAACAGATCCAGGTCCGCCGCCGCCGCGATCACGCAAGCGGGCTGGTATGCGCGTGCTTGTTCGAGAATGGCGTCACTCGTCCAGTGTCTGAGCATGGCGGTGTTTTCTCCGATCTTG
>CAZTQK010000063.1:0-20799 GCA_964615635.1 uncultured Planctomycetales bacterium | reverse complement strand
GCTTCCTTGGATCGATGTCTTCGCTGCGAGTCTCGGCAAGCCACTGCGGAACCCAAACGCCATTCAAGGCCCATACAGAGAAGCCGTCCGGGTACCTGACGGCTGGCCCGCCATCGCGGTGCAGGCCGTTGTCGTTGATGTGCAGCTCACATGGGCGTCGCTGGATCACCACCACCTTGTCGCCCGGGTGAAATGTACGTCCGCCGACTTGCTTCATCTCGGTGTGGCCGGGTTGAGGCCTGCCGACAAGCACGGGGATCCATCCTCCGCAAACTTGCGCAAGCTGGATCTCGGCTGCCAGGCTGTCCGGGCACGGGTCATTGTCCGCCGACGTAAGCAAGTCGCACAAAAGGAGGTATCGAAGGCGGTGAAAAAGCACGGGCACCTGGTCGCCGAGACTGCCTGCTTCCGGTATGGATGGCCTGTTGGGCTTTCTCTCATCCAATCGTCGCAGTACCTCAAAGACGCAGTCGTGAGGAAGACGGCTCAGCACTTCGAGCTTCCGCCATATGAGCGGAGGCATATCGTCAATCAGGCTGGAGAGTCGGTTCAGACCATATCCTGCAAAAACCTGTGAGTATGCGTACTCCAGCAGCCCAGCCTGCAGCTTCCAGGGCAGAATCATCGCTCCTCTGTCGAGGGGCCACGACCTCAGAGCGGCAATCGTGTCCAGCGCCGACCGGGGGCCGTCCGCAACTACAATCTGCGGCGGCGGCCAGCCTGCTTCAAGAAAAACGGCCGTGGCGGCAACTCTGGACTTGTCGATGTCGGTCTGTTCACAGGATACGCCGATTCGCAGCCATTTCTCCAGGTAGGCAGGCACCTTGGCCAAGGCATCAACAGTCGGGTAAGCGCGGATGTGGGTCCTGCCGTATCGATCCGATTCCATGCTTCTTTCGATTGCCGGCATGGCTCTTTGTTCATCGGGGCCCCTGCAAGTGTGCTCATTCTCCGGTTCTATCTGCCCGGCTTCATAATCAGCCAGCTCCTCGTCCTCTTCCTCTTCGAAATCCGGGTCGGAATGCGTCCAGTGCGCCAGAGTCGGATCAACTCCAATCCGTTCGAAGAACTCGCACATGGAGAAGTTGTCCTGCCCTGTGGATCCTTCCAGTCGCCCGCCGGATTCAGTGATGTGCCACTCCTCTCCGTCGCACTCCTGCCATTGCGGGTCCAGTCCGTGCATAAAGTCGCTGAACTCCGCGTGCTCCCGGATCAGATTTGCCTGAGCTTTCGAAAGGTGCATCCGATGGATGACGAACGAGCTTGCGCTGCTGTTGCTGACAAAGCCCCATCTGACTTTCATTGGACTATCCTCTTTGCGAAAGCTCTTCGAACAGCGGGCACGGCCGGCAGCCATGGTCTGCATAGTTGAGCAGCTGCCGCCGGTACTCCACTGTCGTATCGGCGTACCACACTTGCGAGAGAAAGTCACCGCATTCAACGACGGATATGCCTTTTTGCCGGTCCTCGCCCTCGGCAAACGAGCACGGCCAGCATTGCCCATGTACGTCGATATAGCAGGAGAACAAGAAGCTCTCGCAGCTTTCGGAACATTGGATCAGATGCTGTTTCGTGCGCGAACCCAAACTCGAGGTCTCGACAAACCTCTCGAAGTACGGGGCGCTGCAACTGTCGAATCCGAACCGGATTCCGCTATCCCAGCAGAGCTGGATCAACTCGTCATACGCGGATGACGACAGTGGGTGATAACGCCCCTTCGCGCGTCCCTTGGGCTTGACGCTGAGTAACACCAGGGCGTTAAGGTCTTGCAGTCGCGGGTCCGATTTGCAGTCGGCCACCACTTCATGCACAAACGGCAGCGTCTCCCGGCTGACCAGGATGTGGATGTTCGTCTGTTTGAGTCCGAGACTGGTCAAGCGTTGAACGGTCTCGTAACACAGGCCCTTGTTGTCCTGTCGCACACTGACGGCGATCGCCCCGGCCAAGGCGGCGCACCGCCGCGCCAGATCATCCGTCAGGTCACCGCCGGACAGCGTGAAGTTCGGCACCACACCGATCTCCCGGCAGTAGGTCATCATCCGAATGAAGTCGGGATTGGCACCCACATCGGTGATTCCGAAGGCCACCTGGGTCAGCGTTTGGGGAATCTTGTCAATGATGGCCTTGAACATGTCGAAGGTCATATTGATTGGTTCGGCGGCGGTGTTGTTCTTGTAGCAGAACGGGCAGGCATGCCGACAGCCGTTCACCGAGATCTCGATATCCAGGATCTCCGGGCCGATGGGACTGAAGGGGGGATCATTCTCGAGAGTCCTGCCCCAGCGAACGAACCGGCCGGTGGTCTTGTCGAGATCGTAGTTGTATGCCGGCGAGCGTACGGACTTACGTTCTGGTCCGTCAAAGACCAGGAAAGTGTCCTGGCCGACGCTGTAGGAATACAGCCGCCTCCCGTCCGACAGATACACAGGTACACTGCTGGCATCTGATTCCCTGGACACATCGCACAACATCTGTGTGAGCCCCTCCCCTGGCCGCGATTTGACCTCTGCCCGGCGGCGCGCAGTACTCACCCGCGCAGCGCAGGACCCGAAGCGATCCTCCTGGGCGCCTGACCTCTCAGCGAACCGGTCAGGCCTGCCGTCATACGCGGCGACGCCCAATCTGCAATCATCAGTTCCCCGCCACCTCCGAAGAAATCAATAGGTGACGCGGAACCGCCTGTTTCTCGCTATGTTCTCTGGGGATGAAGCAGAAAGAATTGCTTCTCCCCCTCCCTGTCACGCGAGCCTTCTAACACAAGTTCATCGGCAAGTCAATGGGGTTGAGAACATTTTTTTCAAAAACGTCGCAGAGCCTCTCTGCGGGTTGTGGTTGATTTTAGGCCGACTCTCGCTCCCTGCTGTTGAGCACGATTCATAGTTCGCTTCGATGCGATGGAGGCACCACGTTCTTATCCTCGTGCGTTCCTGTATCCAGCGGGTGGGCCTGAGTCTGAACGCTATCGCACAGAGCGCAAAACATCCTCGCCCGGATCACAGCCTCATCCAGGCACGGCCTACCACGCTTCCCCCGTCCAGCTCCAGTGAGATCCCTTCGATCGTCGAAGCGGCGATCGCGTCCACCTCAGTCTCGGCGATCTCGGCTTGCCTTCGTGTCGGGATGAAGGGACGACTGTTCTGACCGAGCAGCGACCGCCATTGTCGTTCATACGAATCCAACAGATGCCGATTCTCGCTGATTCTTTCTATGGCTTCCGTCAATTGGTCGCTGAAGGCCCGGTTTCCGTCGCAGCCGTAACGGTGAGAACACTCATGAATGAACACGGCCAGGGCGTGTGAAAAATCGCCGCGCAGTACCGACTGATTCAAAACCACCAGACCTTCCTGATAGCGACCTTCATAATGATCCGACCCGTCTTCAGGCATGAACACCATGTAGTTCTTCGGCTCAGGTGCCTTGAGCAGTATGGCTTCGCAGGTGTCGATCAGGATCTGCAGGAGCCGTGTTTCCTTCTTGGTCGCGCACCGGAGTTTGCCCCGGGCCAACCGTTCCCGCCACTCGCTGGTTGTCTCCATACCGAAGCCGCTCATGGCACTACAGCACAGGGTCAATCCCACATCCTCGGCCTCCCGGTCCGCGCGGTAATCGCTCCGGGCCAAGTGATTGGCCGGGAAGCCGATCTTCATCGAACGATTCGATCCAAAGAGGGTGCGCCACCGGTCGGCCAGGGCGGTCAGAAACGGATGACCCTGTTTCCAGCGAGGCCCGAGATCGGTGACCACGAGCGACCTGACGACCTCACCGCCAAGGCACCTGACGCATCGCTGCACGATCGTGCGGATATCCTTCGACCCAAGCTCCGTCCTGTCGCGATCGCGGTGGATCGAGCTGAGTTCATGATCGCAACAGAAGACGAAAGGCAAATCGTAAACGGCCCGTTTCTGGCGCCGGTAGTAGATCGCGCCCTGACGGCTCTTCGAACGATAAACGTAGATCCCCTTTCCCTCATCCTTGCCGAGGCGCTCACCGAAGGTCGGGTTCTGATCGTAGCGAAAGAGGCTCTTGCCGGCCTCGAACGCGTCCATGATTTCGGTCGAACAATTCGAAAGGACAACCTGATTGCCGCACTGAACGCCGGGTGAGGCAATCTGCCTCAGCCGACAGCACAGCTCTCGAGCCTCCTTGCCGCCCAGCCATATCGGCTCAAAGAAGAAGTCCACCACTTCGTCGCCCACGCTGGCCCGGACTTCCACGCCGTAGTCGCGCATGATCACCAGCGTGGCCACCACGAAACCCTCGCCGAACTGTCCGGCGTACCGGTCGGGATCACCGGTCTTTGACGAAGCCCCGATCCGCCAGAGATACTCCAGGTGAAACTCGGTTGGCCCGGACAGAGTGACTGTCCGTCGTGAACGGTCCACCTCGATCGTGATCGCTGTGGCAAAGTCTGCGGCCGGCACCGAATCATACTGATTCTGTATGAACTCACGTGCCACGGTGGGCAGGCCCCATTGAACGCTGTACGTATCGAGAAGGTTCAGCCCTCGAGTCAGGCCGGGTTGGCCAGAATCCTGAAGGATACCATCCGGCACCGTTGAGGTTGCAGAGGCGAGATTCTCTTCCTCATGTACCTGAGTCTGGGACGTTTCTGCGACAGTCATTCTCTACTCTCCGTGTTCCTACTGAAATCTATTTCCCACTCGCCTTGTCGGAAGCCTTTTCCTGATAACCAATGCGGCCAAGCTCAGGGTCAAAGGCCACGAACGCGATCGTCGAGCCGTCCAGCTCGTTGATGACCTCGGGCATGTCCTCGAACAGGATGTCGATGCCGAGTTCCTTGCACACACGGGCCTTCCACTGGAAAAACTCTTCCTTGCCGAAATCCACACCTTCTGTCAGTGTCAGGCTCGTATAGCGGATGCCGTGCGCTCGGAGTTCCTCCTCGGTCTCGCGCCGTTCCTGGCGGTAGCTGATCACGTGCACTTCGTGTCCTGCGTCGATCAGAGCCTTGCTCAGCAGGGCAAAGAACGCCGGACACCGCGTGATCGTGTCGTCGATGTCCAATCCGATCCGCAGCTTGCCTTTCTCCAGGATGTCGCGGCGAGAATCGCTCATGGCGGCCTCCTTCATACTGAAACCTCATTCCCAGACCCGATGTGTTACCATGGCAAAATGGTCATATTCCCTCACGATACGAATCTCAAATCCCCCGGCGGAATCGGCTGCTCCTTGTGTTCCTCGTGTGTAATCCCGGCGCCGCGGGGATCCCGAAGGAACCACCGGCCGTCGGAGTGTAGGGGTCGTACTTGGTGACTGCGAACACCAGGATCGCGTCGACTCCCAGTTGCTCGCACACGTCCACGTGTTAAGAACAGTCGCGGTCTTTTCATCGCTGCGCATCGCAGCCGCAGTCCGGCTCGCCGTATTTCCTGAACTTACGACCCCGTTACCGCGTACACTCAACTGTCCCACTTGCATCTCCTTGTCATTAAGGCGCACCCACCTGAATTGCGGCACAGGTCGTCCTGCAGAAACCCCTTCAGAAACTGACGCATCAGTTCCACATCGTTGCGGGCGATGGTTTCGACCGCTTCATGCATATAGTCGATAGGAACCTCCAGTGACACCGTGGGGAACGTCGTGTGTCGCCCGAAAATAAGCCCGTCGTTCCTTGAGGCGGGCAGGGTCTTCAACTGCACTCCGGTATCCTGGGCAAAGCGTCCGAGCCGGCTCACAAGTTCCGGTGGCCTGAAGTCTTCTTCGCCCGCCGGATTGCCCTTCACCCGCCCACAATCCTCGTAGAGAATGAGCCCTTCGCCGGGGTCTGCCTTGGGGCAGGTGTCAAGTACGATAATCTCATCAGGGTTCAGTTCGTAGAGTTCATGATTCTTGACGGCGTAAGTGGCACCTCGGAGACCCCTCTCCTCTCCCACCGTCAGCAGCGCAGAGATGGTAGCGCAGCGGTCTGCCTGAGTTTGCTGCAGTACATCGAGGATCGTCGCCAGACCCCAGGCGTCATCGAATTTGCCAAAAAGCAGGCCGTCAGACTCCACCAACACGGGCAGGGCAAATACCCACTTTCCTTGATTTGGAGCGGGTTTGCCGGGTAGGACGACCATACAACCCTCCGACAGCCGTTTCAAGCGTATCTCTCGAAAACGCCCTTTATGGGGCGAGAAGAAACGACATCTGTATCTATCGATCAGGTAAGACACGCCGGAACGGATCAATACGTTGCGTTGCGCGGTGGCCATACCCAACATATTGGCATCGATTCGCTTGTCCATGTGCGCGCAAAGGAGTATATGGCCTTGCCGCCCACCCGGACGTGTCGCGAACAGATTCCCGAAAGCGTCCCGCTGGGTGGTCATCCCCAACCTGCGCAGAATGTCCTCGCAGTACTCCCGGACCTGTGCTTCCATCTCGAAGCAGCTGGGCATCCCGGTCAGCACATGCAGGTGGTCTTCAAAACTTGTGTAACCATCATTTTCGAGCATAGTCTGTTTCCCAATTCATACCCTTCACCGCCCGATGCGGGCCTCCGTCAGCGGCCTCCTGAACAGGCTTAGCCGATTACGGGCAGTTGTCCTACTTGCCGGTCAACCCGTCGCCATCGAAGTCCCTTCCTTTCGCAATAATCCTGACGATGTCGTCGGCGTTTTTGACGACCCGGCCAGAATCCGCGGCATCTGCAGTATCTGCGGTCAACTGGACAACGAGCTGAGACTTCAGCACCTCGGTTTCGTTTGACGGCGGAGGTACAACAAAACTGACCTGCGGCTGATCATTCTGGCTCAGTTCAACCGTCTCGCCGACGATCTGGATGCGGGAGTGGCCGGGAGTGCCGGAGCCCGTACTAAAACGCCCGTCGAGCCAACACTCCGATAATTCGTCGACCTCCTGGTCCTCACCCGCCTCAGCAATCACCTCGATCGCTGCGGCCGGGTCAATCGGGTCGCCAGGGTGGAAGCCCTGGACATCATCGCCCGGGTCCGGGCTTATGCGGGTATCTCCCGGACACATCATCAGTGCCGCCAATGCCGCCGCGAGGGCAAGACGTCGCAGTATGCGGAGGGAGCCACAATTGGCGTGCAACTGGCAACGCCCGGACCGGGTGCGAAGTTTGGTCGGCTCCATTTCCCCATCCCCCCAAAGTGACAACCTTGTCCAGCCTATCTATCTATCCCTGCTAGACAGCCTAAGCTTCCGCGTTAGACCAAAATGTCGAATACTAGTCTCATAAAAGCAAATAAATGCCAGCTTGCAGACGGCCTATTACTGGACTTTAGCCGTTTTGTGCCAAGCACTTATGGCAAGTAGGTCGACCACCTTTCCGGCTGGCAATCAGATCGTGCTCAAGTGCGCTGATTCCCAGCTACGCCGCAGGCCGCAGTCCGGCGCGAATGTGCAGCGCGCGGCCAACGCTTTCGGGCAAATTCTTCGTCAGGACCCCGCGGAAGCCAAAGCGGCGGAGAAACTGGTTGAGTTGTACCTGCTCACCAACGACAAGGTGAGCGATCGCCGCATTGCGAGACTTGGCACTGCATCTGACATCGCTTCTTTGGCGACAGCGCGCTCCGGAAAGCCCTCGCAACGGGCGAATATGAATTGGCACTGCATCTGACATCGCTTCTTTGGCGACAGAGAGAGAAGGACCAAGCCGAGGCGGTCCTGGATCGAGCGGTTGACCATTCTCCACAATCGGCCGAGGCCAGGATTGCGCAGGGGCGTCTCCGGATGCTGGCCGAGAAGCCCGATCAGGCCCGGTCGGATCTGGAGGAGGCCGTCCTTCTGGCCGGTGGCAATATCGGAATCCTCCTCCCGGCCGGAGTGTTGCTTGCGGACGCGGGGTTCATCGAGGCCGCCGGGGCTGCCTTCGATGAGGCAGCGAAGGCGGAGCCACACAACGCGGCGATTTACGAGACGCATGCGGCGGTGGTTCTCGAAGCCGATGATGCCAAGGCCGGCGCCGCCCTTGCCGACCGTGCTCTGTCCGCCCCGCTGGGCGAGCAGCGATTCGACGTCCTGGAACCGGCGGCCGAACTCTACGCGGCGGCGAGCCGCCGCACCCATGTCCGCAAGTGCCTCGACGAGTTGCGGATCCTGGCAGTCGGTAAGGCTCTCCGAGGCCTGCAAGCCGAGACCGCTGACAGACTGGCCGTTTCGACAGAGCTGATCGACCTGCTTGCCCAGGCCAAGGAATACGACGAGGCGATCGCCGAGGCCAACCACCTGCTGGACAGGGGTGAGCTTGAGAAGAATCAGGTGGTTTCGCTGTCTGTCCGGTTGGCGGAGCTGCATGCGGAGGCAGGGCGGGTCGCGGAAGCGAAGAAGCTGCTGGAGGCGACCATCGCTCGAGCAGAAGGTCGCGAGCGGTCATCGATCAGGCTCGAGCTCGCGAAGCTGTTGGTTCGGCACGACCAGGTGGACGCCGCTCGAGAAGTCTTGCTCCAAGCAGTTGCTGAAGATGAGCGAGATCTTCCGTGTCGTCTGTTGCTGTTGTCTCTTGATCCTGCCCAGGGGAAAGGGCCGGACCGGCAGGCTCTGGCAGATCAGATCAAGGGCATTGAGGGCCAAGCCGGGATCAACTGGCGGTACGCCCAAGCCGTGGCTTACCTGAACCCGCCGAAAGCCCCCGAGGACTGGACCACCTACCCGCATCGTAAGACCGCAGAGACTCTGCTGTTGGAGTGCCTGGCCAAAGACCCCTCGTGGGGGGCAGCTGCCGTGGCACTGGTCCATCTGATCCGGAATCACCCCGCCGTCCGCCGGGCGGTGCTGGGGCTGGTGATGAGTTGTCCGAACATCAAGTGGGAGATGTAAAAAGTTCCCTCTATCGAGCCGTACAATTGCTCAGAGAGGTGACCGGACATCGCTGCGCGGAGTGGGTCAACACCGCAGATACCCATTGGCCCAGTCACCAGATCAGACCATCCTGCCTGTGTAAGCGGGATTCCCTGGCGTCCAGTCAGGCTCAATCCGCCTCCACCGGCCCACCATCATTCAAACCCCGCCAAACCGCTTCGACGGCCTTACGTACTGAGGGCGGGACTCCCTTGCTATAGGTCTTCCACATCACGTCGGAAGCCTGACCGAGGAGAAACTGGTTACCTTCACCCACAGCGCTGTCCTCATCAGCGTAATCGGTTGCCCATGTTGCGGCTGTGTGGCGGAGGGAGTACCAGTTCAACCGCTCTCGCTTCATTTGCAGATCGCTGAGGAGCTTGGCAAAACGAGCAGAGATCGCATCGTGTCGCCATGTCTGCCCAGTACCCACCTCTACGCCCGCAGACATGACCGGAGTGCCATCCCTCGTCGTGAAAATGAAATCGTCCGCCCCAGTGGCCATCCCACGTCCCTTGCAGAAAGCTCGCCATTCATCAATGACCCGCACAGTCAATGGCCAGAGTGGTGTCCGTCGCCGGCGTTGGGTTTTCCCCCGAGGCTGCTCGTATATACGTTCGGCCTTGCCGCCCTTGTGTCGCTCGGTGATGTCGCCCCACTTGAGTCTGCCTATATCCGCATTGCCGATCGCACAGTTCAGACCCAGAAGGATGGCGGGGCGATCCCGGGATTCGGCGGAACGTATGACAGTCCTTAGCTCGGCGGGTGTGAAAATTGACTGTTCGAGCTGCGGGCCGCTGTGTTGCTGAAGAACGCCCAAGACGCTATCCAGATCGGGCATCGCCACCCCCAGCCAGCCTTCTTTTCGGCAACGATAGAACGCCGCCTTTATGGTCTGCATCCTGCGTTTCGCCCAGTTCGCCCTTCGTAGCCCGCTCTTGACTTGGGCCTGACAGTGATTGTACCAGGACTTGAAGTAGGAGATTGTCAGATGCTCCAGTCGCAGATCACCACAGTCGGGCAGGGCAATCATTTCTCGAAAGTGCTGCTTGGTATGACTGACATGGGTGGGGTTCTTCTGGTTCTGGATTAACCAGGCCAGGTACGCGTCGCCCACTTCCTTCACCGTGTTGACCACGAACTCGGTGGGGTTTACACTCTGTGGCTGTGGGACGATCCGGGCCTGTCGGGCGGCGAAGTTCCGTCTTGCGATCTCTATAGTCGCACCGAGGGGGATGACCTTCCCGTCCTTCTCCAGGCAGAATTGGTGATAGCCTCGTTTCCAGACCAGCCCTGTTTCGTTATAGAACTGGTAACGGGCGAGGGCTTCATCCGGATCCCGACCGAAGTAGATTGCTCGGCTTTTGATGACCTTGCGGTACTGGCCCGTACTCTTTTGAAGACCAAGGCCGACATCCGAGGGACGACCAAGTGGTTTTGCCATGAACATTACCCCTGTAGCGATGAGGACGATGATAACGGCAAGAACAGGGTCGTCAAGGACTTTTTGGCAGTTATTTTTGGCAGTAACCGCGTTGGAGAGGTGCCGGAGCGGCTGATCGGGCTGGTTTCGAAAACCAGTGTGCGGGCAACCGCACCGGGGGTTCGAATCCCCCCCTCTCCGATCTTAAACCTTTACCAGGCAATGGTTTGGCTTCTTGGGGGCGTTAGCAGTCTGCTTCACGGCCGCGGGCGTTTCGGTTTTTGAACTCCACTTTGTGAGGATCGTTTGGCAGGGCCGTTTGCCGGCCTCGCGAAGTCGTTTCGACAGGCCTTCTTTTCCAGACGCAGGCGGTGGCAGGCCAGGGTCGCGGCCGGTGCGCTCTCCGGTTGGCACATACGCACAGAAGATCCTTTTATCGCGGCCTGCGGTTGGAAGACTGTGGGTCGTGACGAGAGCCGGGTCAGGTGATGCAAGGGGGGCGAGGCAGCGCCAGCTCGCCTGCGCTGATGTGGATTTCCTCCAACGTAAACTCACGTCCGCATTCCGGGCAGCGCATCTGGCTCAGGCCGTACAACTGATAGGTGCAGCCCGGGCAGCGGCCTCTCATGTCCATCGGCGGTGCCGGGCGGCAGATCAGAAGCTGGAGGATGGTCGGCAGCCACGATTGGCCGGCCGCCGTGGCCGCCTCCCCGATCGTGGCAGCCAGGAGCAGGGCGGCCGCCGCCAACGCCACGTATCTGCCATAGAGCTGTCCGGGGCCTGGGAACCTGTACGCGACGATCCAGGCGAAGAAGATGAAAGCCCACAGACTCGCAAGGAAAGAACGGCAGAGATGACCCTGCTCCCCGCGTCGCAGCGAGAGGCCGGCATAGACAAGGGCGAGTGCGGGAGCCAGCACGCTTTCCCGAAGCGTGGCTGAACCGAGCGGATTGCGCAGGAATCCGATAACGTCGAGTCGCGGCGCATCGTCGGGATACAGGTACGCCGCCAAGATGGCCAGTGGCGACAGCAGACAGTACGACGCCAGAAAGAGCAGCAAGAGCCCGGAGGCCGTAGTCGTGAGTGATCGTTTGCGCCACAACCGTCCCAACGCCCCGAGAGCAACCAACAATCCCAGCACATGGACAGAGCCATGCTTCTGTACATCTCCATTGAGGTGAAAGAGCCCCACAAGAAAAGGATAGTCAAATGTGTGATCCCAAGCGTGAAACCAATAGCACAGGCTTTGGAAGGGAGATCTCCGCTGCATTGGTAGGCCGCGGAGAACAGCCACGAACCAGAAGGGCATGAAGATGCACGCGGTCAGGAGCAGCCCCGAGAAGACGGCCAGCCACTGCCACTTGCGGGTACGCGGATGGATGATAATCTCGCGACGCTCAGGTTTCATGGCCCTATTCTATCGCCCAGACTGCGTTCATTCCCACGTGACGGTGCATCACCGCTCGCCCCGCGGTCTCTTCAGAACGTGACTCCCGTGGAGAGCGTTGTGCATCCGAATGGGGATAGGAATCCCCACCCGATAGGACCGAGATGGGAATCTCGGTCCAGCGGGTACTCAGTCGAGCTCCAGAGTCAGCGTGCGGCCGTCGGCCACGTCGAGTTCCACGCGGTCGTCGGGGCCTTCGATCACGTTGAACATTTCGCGGACCTGCTTGCCGTCCTTGTCGGTCACCGTCGCTTTCCATTTGGCAGGCGGCGGATAAACGAACAGCAACGAAGGCGCTCGCCCTTGCCCGCTGATTCGGATCCTGTCCTTCTTGACCGAGATGTCGAGCACCAGTTGCCGCAGAGCGACGCGCGTCGCGGTCACCTCAGGCCAGTCCGAGGGCAGCCGCGGATTGATTTCCAGTCCATCGCCGCGCGCCCGCAAACCGAGGAACCCGTCCACGACGATCTGCGGCACCAGGATGCTCTCGAAGAATTCCTTGTCCAGTCCGAGCCCGCCGGCGGAGCCGCCACCCTGCATCGTTCCGCGCGTGCCGTCCTTGTAGTATTCGCGATAGCCGCCGGCCGCCTGAATCTCATCGTACCAGGCAAGAGTCTCCTTCAGTCGCTGCCACGCGTCATCAGGACCGATCACCTTGAGCCGGGCCATCAGGTCGTGATAGGAAAAGCCCAGCACCGCCCCGCCATCCTGCACCTGGCCGCCCCAGGGGATTGTCTCCGGGCCGGTCCACGCCCAGAAATACCACTCGACATTGCGTTTGGTCGAGGCCCGCGGGCCGAACCGCCAGTGATAGATGTCCGCCCCCTTGGAGGTGTCGCCCTCAACGATCCGCTTGCCGGCCAGCCAATCCATAATCGACCGAGCCTGCTCGGGCGTGGCGAAGTCGTAGTGGATCGCCTCACAGTTCATGAAGGTGTAGCCGTAATCGTGCGTTTTGCCGTCGGCATCCAGGCCGGTGACGAATCGCCCGGTGTCCTTGTTCCAGAAGAGCTGGCCGGCGTATTGCTTCACCTCGCCAGCGTGCTCAGCCATTTCCTGCGGGTCCAGCCGCAGCGGTCCGCCGGGCAGGCTCCATTCGGGATGGCGGGCAATCTCAGTCTCGAGGCGGCTCATATAGTTCAACGTGCTGTAGTACTGCATGGTGGCGTACCCGTCGCGATAGCCGCACGGCAGCAGGTCCCAGTAGTTGTGGCCGATGCCGCGGCCGGGGTGAATGGTCTTCTTGCCGTCTGCGGCCACGTCGAAGCCCGGCCGTCCGTCGTGCCCGGGGAACGGCGTGACGATGCACTTTTCCTTGGCCGCGCCGAAGTCGGTCATCATGTACCGAACAGCCAGGCGCATCCGCTGCAGGTTGTCGCGGAGGAAGTTCAGATCGCCGGTCCACCAGAAGTACTGGCAGCACCCGCGCGCAAAACACGAGTTGTTGATGTTATGCCGTGTGTCGTATTGGGTGAACAGGGCCTGGATCCCCACCTTGGCGGGTCCGGTGTTGCCAAAGCTGATGCCCAGCCGTGTAATCTTGCCCTTCCACAGCGGCGACTGGTACACCGGGATCATGGTGTAAACGATGCCTTGGGCCTTGGTGATGGGCGGGAAGTAGAAACGGCGCGGCGGGATGGTCGATCCCGAGTCGCCTTCTCCCCATTCGATGTAAGGTTGTGCGTTCTCCAGGCCCTCTGCTCGCCACCGAAGCTGAATGAACGGCGACTGCTCCGGGTCTATCTCCAGCGGCGGGGTGCGCACGGCCGCATCCGGTTTGGTTAACTCGACGTTCCAGGCGAACTCCGCGATGCCGAGATCCTTGCCGCCGACGATCTCCCAGCCGTCCTGCTTCTTCTCCTGAGTTCCGTGCCAGCCCTGCGGTACGTGCTGCAGCGAGAAGTGCCAGCCCCAGGTGCCCGGCCCGCCCTGGGCCCAGAAGGGGAATGGCCAGCCGTGTTGGTGAGCGATCGAGGCGTGCTGGTGCGTAGACACATAGCCATCGGCGTCGATGTGTCGGTTGGACAGGGTCTTGGCCCACGCGGCCCGCAGGCCGGCGCTTCGGTTTCCGGTCTCGACCGCCGGCCAGAGCGTCGGAGCGGTCATCCACTCGTCCCACATCGTCGCCAGCGGCCCGGCCGGCGGCTGATAATGCCGGTAGTACAGGTCCCGCAGGCTGGCCATGGCCTTGTCCTGGCCGGGCACGACAAATCGCGGGAAGTCGTCGGGAATCAGCAAAGGCTGAGCAAACGTGGACGCGGCACAGCAGGCAGCCCAAACGACCGCAGGAACGAAACACAACAGACGCATGACGCATTCTCCAACGGGACCTCGGACAAACCCACGGGCAGTGTATGGCTCAGGGTACGAACGATCAACGATCGGCCACGCTCGGCCGAGAATCCTTTCTCGGTCGCACTCCACCCTCGCTCGACCGAGAATCCCTTCTCGGTCGCACTCCACGCCCAATCCGCTCCGCATGGAATGGCGATAGGAATCGCATTCGGCATGGGCCGACAACGGATTCTCGGCCCAGCCGAGTCCTGGCCTACGAAGAACCCGCCCTCTCGTCCTAACAGCCGAAAGGTCTAACAGTCTAAAAGCCTATTCACCCTCCACCTCCCACAGCCTCACATCGTCATACCACACCGTTCCGCTCTCGTCCCAATGGCCCGAGAGAATCACGACGGCGCGGGCGGCGCCGGGCGGTGCGGTGGCCTCGATCTTGTACAGCAGCCAGTCGTGGTTGAGTTGCACCTTGCCGCTGTCATCGACCGGCTTCTCGTTCTTGACCGGCTCACCGATGGGCTTTCCGCCGACGTCGGTACACCATAAGCCCAGGCGGTACCAGCCAGCCGGGTTGGCAATTCCCTCGGCCTTCACCCAGGCCGTCAGGCGATATCGACGGCCGGGCTGAATGACCGTCACCACGTGCGGCGTGAACTGCTGAACGGCGTAGTTGGTCCAGTCGGGCGGGTGCGAGATCCGCTGCGAGCGGCCCTGACCGTGGGCCACCTTGTCATCGAGCGCGTGCACCTTCGGCGAAGGTTTGCCGCTGTTGGGTTCCCAGCCCCAGCCAACGCCTTCAAACCGCCCGCGTTCGGCGCATTCGAAGTCGCCATTGACAATCAGGTTTCGATCGACGAAGACGCCGGGCACCTTGGGGCGGCGGTCTCGCGTGTCGGCTTTCGGCGCGTCGAAGAGGCGATGCAGTTTCATTATTGCCGCCCGCCAGCCGTTCGCGCAGTCTTCGCGGAACCGACGGCTCTTCTCGTCGGCCGGCCAGCCTCCGTGCGAAAGCGTCACCAGCGTGAGGCGGTCATCGATCCGACCCACCTCGACTGCCAGTGTCGTCTTCGGCGACGGCCAGGCCAGCCGCAAAGACTTTGCGGCCTCAACCTTCTCGATCCGTCCCGAAATCGTCCTGCCGAAAGCACGCACCCGATACGAACCGCCCGCTCGCGGCAACCACATCTCGACACCGCTGAAAAGCCATTCGCCCACCTTTTCGCGGGTGCTGACCATCTGCCAGACCTTCTCGACGGGAGCTTCGATCACCGCGTTGTAGCGGATCTCGGCAGGTGGATCGGCAGCCACAAGCGGGCCGGATACGAGGCAGAGCGCCAGCAACGTGAGAATCGGGAGTACAGCTCTGTCGTCATGCCCCAGGCATTGTGCGGGCCTGCGCTCTCGATGACCGATGCGCGCCATGTGACAACTCCAATCTGGTTCCTTGCCCCGACCACCTGGATCCTGCATCAGCCCATTGACTGAAGCGGCCCGACAATTGCCGGGTCCGCGACAGATTCGGCGAGGGAACGCCACGGTTCTTCAGGGGCTCTTTCAGAACCGCGACCGTGAGGGAGCGGCCACCCTGTGGTGTGTCCGCCTTGTGATTCAGCCCCTCGCTTGCGCTCGGGTTTCTGAAAGGACCGCCTAAACTGTCACGCCCCCACCATTGCCATTGAGGCCTCAACAGGCTTGATATACTCTCTAACGGTGCATTGTTGAACAAGGGGTCCGCAGAATCACGAAGGAGAAGCCATGAGTCGTCGTCAAATCACCAGGATTGGTGCAGCGGTTCTATTCGTTGGCGCTATCACTTCAGGCCCGGCAGTCCGTGCCGATGTGCGTCTGCCCTCGGTCATCGGTAACCACATGGTGCTGCAGCGACATCTGCCGGTGCCGATCTGGGGCTGGGCCGACGACGGCGAGGAGGTGATTGTTACCCTCGGCGGCAGCAGAGTCTCGACCGAGGCCGGCGCCGACGGCAAATGGATGGTCAAGCTCCCGGTAATGCCGGCCGGCGGACCGCACACCCTGATCGTCAAGGGCAAGAACACGATCGAGCTGACCGATATCCTGGTCGGCGAGGTGTGGGTGTGTTCGGGCCAGTCCAACATGGAAATGGGGATCAACAGCGTGCACAGCGCCGAGAGGGAGGTGGCCGCGGCGCAGTACCCGAATATCCGACTGTACCATGTCTGCCCATACAGAACGGCCACCGAACCGCAGGACGACTTCAAGGCCGAATGGCGTCCGTGTTCCCCTGACACCGTCAACAAGAACAGCGCGTTCTGGACCTCGGGCTTCTCGGCCACGGCCTATTTCTTCGGTCGCAGAATCCACAAGGACCTGAACGTCCCCGTGGGCCTGATCACCACCGCCTGGGGCGGCACGAGGATCGAGCCCTGGACGCCGCGAGCGGGCTTCGAGTCGGTGCCGTCGCTGAAGGACATTCTCAAAGTCATTGATGAGGCGACACCCAATTTCAACGCCGCAGTTCGCAAGGCCGTCGAGGACGCCGAGAAGTGGCTGCCCACGGCGAAGAAGGCTATCGAAGAGGGCAAGCGAGTACCCCCGCCGCCCGAGTGGCCCAAGCACCTCTTCGAGAAGAACGACCAGCCCACCAGCATCTATAACGCGATGGTTCACCCGCTGGTCCCGTTCGGCATACGCGGGGCCATCTGGTACCAGGGCGAGTCGAACCACCTGGACGGCATGGTCTACTTCGACAAGATGCAGGCCCTGATCAACGGCTGGCGGAAGATCTGGGACCAAGGCGACTTCCCGTTCTACTACGTCCAGATCGCACCGTTCGATGCGCTTTATCCGGATGACACCCTGCCGCGCCTGTGGGAGGCGCAGGTCGCCGCGCTGTCCATCCCGAACACCGGCATGGCCGTCACGGTCGACATCACCGACTTGAAAGACATCCACCCGAAGAACAAGCAACAGGTCGGCAACCGCCTGGCTCTGTGGGCCCTGTCCAAGACCTATGGCAAAACCGGCTTCGAGTATTCCGGCCCGCTCTACAAATCAATGGCAGTCGAGGACGGCAAGATCCGGATCAGCTTTGACCATGTCGGCGCGGGTCTAATTTCGCGCGGCAACAAACCGCTGAGCTGGTTCGAGATCGCCGGTGAGGATAAGAAATTCGTCAGCGCCGAGGCGGTCATCGATGGCGAAACGGTGGTGGTGAGCAGCCCCGAGGTTGCCAAACCGGTCGCGGTGCGCCTTGGCTGGAACCGCAAGGCCACACCCAACCTGGCCAACAAGGCCGGTCTGCCGGCCTCGCCGTTTCGGACGGACAGGTGGTGACCAGACTGCTCTGGGACGTGAACCGGGTAGGGTCCGCCCCGGCGGACCATCTGCAACTGCATCAGATGCATATGGGCCAACGAGGGCGTTAGCCCTACTGGTGGTGCCGACGCCCTCGTCGGCACATTCTGAGTCGTTAGCCCCCGCCTTGGCCGGAATCGCCGATTCCCGATAGGATGCAGGCGATTTGACATCCCGCTCGGCCCGGAATCCCTTCCGGGCCGGTTCGCCTGGCGGAATCCATTCCGCGTTCGGCGAGAATGAGGATGGAAATCCTCCATGCGGAAGGCCCCAGAAGGGATTCTGGGGCCAGCGAACGAATCCGCTTGGCCCGGAATCCCTTCCGGGCCCGTCGCGAAGGGATTCTGGGGCCGGCAAACGAATGGAGACAGTGAGGTGAGACAGATGACCTCGACCCGCGTTCTTGTCGTATTGGTTATGGCCTTGCTGGTGTTTCCCATGGCGGCAATCGCTGATCTGAAACCCGCGAACCTCCGCTGCGAGTACCAGATCAATCCGCTGGGCATCGATGAGTCCCGGCCGCGGTTGAGTTGGGCTCTCGAATCGAGCGAGCGCGGTCAGATGCAGACCGCGTACCATGTGCTCGTTGCCGGCAGCGAGGAGAAGCTCTCCGCCGATACCGGCGACCTGTGGGACAGCGGCTTGGTGAAGTCGAACCAGTCCATCGGCATCGAGTACGCCGGCAAGCCGCTGCGATCGGGCCAGCGCGTGTGGTGGAAGGTCCGCGTGTGGGACAATCGCGACCAGCCCGCCGGTTACAGCGAACCGGCGTGGTGGGAGATGGCCCTGCTGTCGCGGAAGGATTGGACCGCGCAGTGGATCTGCCGCGATGAGCCCGACCCAACCAGCGACGAAGACCTGTACAAAGAGAACCCCGCCCCCCTGCTCCGAAAGGAGTTCAAGCTCAAGGCCAAGGTGCGCCATGCCCGGGCCTACGTCACCGGCTTGGGCTACTATGAGCTGCACCTCAACGGCCGCAAGGTCGGCGACGACGTTCTCGATCCCGGCTGGACGGCCTACGGCAAGCGAGTGCTCTACAGCACGTATGACGTGACCGACCTGCTGCGCGAGGGCAACAACGCCGTCGTTGCCATCCTCGGCAACGGCTGGTACAACGCCCTGCCGCTGCGGATGTGGGGGCACATCAACCCGCGCGAGCACCTGACCATCGGCCGGCCGCGGCTGATCCTGCAAATGAACATCGAATATGAAGATGGATCGCGGGAGAGCGTTGTGACCGATCCGACCTGGAAGGTCGGCGACAGCCCGATCCGCAGGAACAGCATCTATCTCGGCGAGATCTACGATGCCCGCGCCGAGCAGGCCGGATGGGATTCGCCCGGCTTCGACGAGAGCAAGTGGCAGGCGGCCGTGCGGCCCAGGGGTGAAGTCGGTCCGCTGCAGGCCCAGACGTGCCCGCCGATCCGGGCTACCCGCGTGGTGAGGCCGGTGAAGGTCACCGAACCGCAGCCCGGCGTGTTTATCTTCGACATGGGCCGGAACTTCGCCGGGTGGGTCACAATGACGGTCAGGGCCCCGGCCGGGACGGCAGTCAAGCTGCGCTATGGGGAACTGCTGTACACGGACGGCACGCTCAACGTGATGACCTCGGTCTGCGGGCAGATCAAGAAAGCGGGCGTCGGCGGCCCGGGGGCCCCTGATGTGGCCTACCAGTCGGACACGTACATCACCAAAGGCGGCGGGCCGGAGCATTACACGCCACGATTCACCTTCCACGGCTTCCGGTATGTCGAGGTCACCAACCTGCCGTCGGCGCCGCCGCTCGACATGCTCGAAGGCCATGTCCTCAACTCAGACATCGCGACCGTCGGGGCGTTCTCGTGTTCGAACGAGATGTTCAACCGCATCCAGGAGATGATCCGCTGGACGCAGCTCAGCAACATGTTCAGCGTGCAGTCCGACTGCCCGCACCGCGAGCGGTTCGGCTACGGCGGCGACATCCTGGCCTGCGGCGAAACCGCCCTGCTCAACTTCGACATGTCACGTTTCTACGCCAAGACCGTCCGCGACCTGCACGACTCGGTCCGACCCAACGGTGGCTTCACCGAGACCGCCCCGTTCGTGGGCATCGCCGACTCGGGCTTCGGCGAGGGCAGCGGCCCGATCGAGTGGGGTACGGCGCATCCGCTCCTGCTGTGGCAACTGTACCAGTACTACGGCGACAAGCGGCTGATGGAAGAGCAGTACGACGCGGCTGCGAAATGGATCGAACTGCTCAAGTCCAAGGCGGTCGACAACATCATCGACAACGGCCTCGGTGACCACGAAACGCTGGTGCCGAAGATGGTCCCGCTCACCGGCACGGCCTTCTACTACTACAACGTGTACCTGATGTCGCGGATCTCTGAGATTCTCGGCAGGAAGGAGGACGCCGCAGCTTACGGCAGGCTGGCCGGACAGATCAGAGATACGTTCAACTCGAAGTTTCTCGATGCCCAGACCGGCGTCTATGCCTCCGGTACACAGTGTTGCCAGTCAACCGCGCTTTTCATGGAGCTGGTGCCCGAGCAGAGCCGCAGGACAGTGCTCGACGCCCTGATCAAGGACATCACCGAGACACACAAAGGTCATCTCAGCACCGGCATCTTCGGCACCCGGTTCATGCTGATGGCCCTGAGCGACCTCGGCCGCGCCGACGTGGCCTATACCATCGCCAACCAGAAGACCTTCCCCGGCTGGGGTCATATGCTCGAAAACGGGGCGACAACCCTGTGGGAACACTGGGAGTTCAGCGACAACGTCTTCTCGCATAACCACCCGATGTTCGGCTCGGTCGGCGAATGGTTCGTCAAGTACCTGGCCGGCATCTGCCCAGACCCGCAAGCCGTCGGTTTCAACAAGATCATCCTCCGCCCATGCCTTGTCGCTGACCTGACCTGGGCCAAGGGCCGGTATGACTCCATCCGCGGCCCGATTGTCAGCGACTGGCGGATCGAAGGCGGCGATTTCCACTGGAAGGTGACCATCCCGCCCAATACGACAGCCACGGTGCACATCCCCGCCCGTTCGCCCAACTCCGTGACCGAAGGCGGCAAACCCGCCGCCACAGCCGAAGGAGTGAAGTTCCTCCAGATGTCCGAGCGGGCGGCCGTCTGCCAACTCGGCTCCGGCAGTTACTTGTTCGTCTCGAAGGGATTTCGGAAGACCGACTGACCTCCGCCCGAAACGGGTCCGTGATATTCAGAACCGCGACCGTGAGGGAGCGGCCCTCTTGTGTCGTGCGGATGTGTCATGCGGAAAACGGGACACGGTGCGGAAAACGTGCCGTGCGGAAAACGGGACACGCGTGCGGAAAACGGGACAGGTTCGTTTATTGACGCGAAAAACGGGACGGGTTCGTTTTTTGACACGCGAGACGAGTGACGGTATGGTGTGGGGATGCCTCGCAGTGCTCGTCAAGCTCCCGGGGGTATGGTGTTTCACGTCTTGAACCGTGGCGTGGGGCGGATGCGTCTGTTCGCCAAGGTTGGGGACTACGAGG
>CAZTQK010000062.1:0-20981 GCA_964615635.1 uncultured Planctomycetales bacterium | reverse complement strand
ACGAGACAAGGTAATCGAGCCGGCGCCTGCAGGCCTTCGCGAAAACCACGTGGCGTGGAGTTTCACGGGCGAGACCGAGTTTCTCGGCGCGGTCGCCATTCGGCTGGCTTGGGAGAAGAAGATCGACAAGCTGGATCTCGGCAAGAGCATCGAATTAGCGGTGCCTCAACTCAAGCCGGCGGAGGTCGACCGCGATTGGGGCCAGATCGTTCTCACCAAGGCCGAAAGCATCGACGTCCAGGAAACCGGCGAGCCGACGGGCGTTCGGCCGATTGACCCGCAACATGATCTGATGCCCGGGGCAAGTGTTCCCAACGCCGCACGGGCGTTTGAGTTCCACGGCGACTGGCAGCTTCGCATCATGGTGACGCGATACAAACTTGAGGAAGTCAAGCGCACCAGCATCGAGCGCGCGGTGATCCAGATGGTCGTGACTCGGGGCGGGCAAACGACCGTGCAGGCGCTCTATCGAATCCGCAGCGCGCACCAGCGACTGGCGGTAAATCTGCCTAGCGGGGTGGAGTTTGACAGTGAGCCCCTTCGGATCAACGGTCGTCGAGTCCCTCTTGAACGGGGCGATAAGGACGAGTTCTTCGTCCCGCTCGTCGGGCTGAACCCGGACCAGTCATTCCTGCTCGAACTGCGGTACAGGATCGCGGGCGCAGGTCTTCGCCTGGCTCCACCGGCCTTTCCGTCGGAACCCGCGGTCCAGAAGGTATACCTGTGCGCATTCCTGCCGCCGGAATGGACATACCTGGGTTCAACCGGTCCCTGGACCGACGAAATGAGATGGATATGGCGGCCGGTGTTCGATCGTTGGCCGAAGGCGAGTCGCCAGAGCAGTGAGTTGGTTTCTTGGGCCGGCGAAGGGATCTCGGTCGCGGCCGGGCCTGCGGACACTTTCCAGACCGACGGACACATGTACGTGTTCTCATCCCTCAGCCCGGCAGCTCCGCCCGATGGCTCTCTGCATCTCATCACCATGGATGACGATTGGCTCGCACTGCTTGTCCTGGTGCTCGTTTTGATGCCCGGAGTGGCACTACTATGGGCGCGCCCGGCCGTTCGCTGGATGGCCTGCGGTGCGTTCCTGGTTTTGCTGATCGCGATGGGCATCTTTTTCCCGACATTGAGTCGGCAGATCGTTGATGGAACGCTTGTGGCCGCGGTTGTGATCGTACTGACGGTCTGGTGCCTGCATTACATCATTCGCGTTCGACCGAACGACCCTGTCCTGATCGCCCGCCGTGAGGCCCGCGAGCAAATGCGGCTGGCGCGATTGGCGATGAAGACGCCGGTGGCAGGGGCCTCACCGTCTCCCGGAGGACCAAGTGCCGGGCCACCTGACCAGCGAGCCGGTGATGTGAACAAGAACAAGAACGAAGGAGACTCAAGCCATGCGTAAGACACTCCTTCTGCTCCTGGCGACAATCGTTGCACTGGCCCCAAGCGGGTTCGCATTTGGCAGGGCCGGCTCCGCACAAACGGACAAATCGACGACGGTTCGCGAACTGTACATCCCGTTCGAAGACCTCAACGTCATCCTCGAAGGTCAGCCCCGGCGCGTCCTCTTGTCTCGTGAGGAGTACCAAGAGCTCAAGAAGGCGGCCGTTGCCGAAACGGAAGCCCGCCCCAGTCGCGACGCCGCCATTCTCGCGGCCGACTACCGCACCGATGTCCAGTCCGGGCGTGCGGTGATCACAGGCGAGCTCTCCATCGAGGTGCTTGTGCCGGGCATCCATGCGCTGCCCCTTGATTTGGCGGGAGTCGGCCTGCGGAAGGCAGAACTGGACGACGGCAATGCACCGATCGGCCGCTCGGACGATGGTCGTCTCGACCTCTTCGTCAGCGGCAAGGGGCTGCATACCCTTCGCCTTGAACTGGTCGCGCCCCTGGAGACTACTGCGGCAACTCAGGTGCTCAACTACCGTCTGCCGACACCGGCCGCAACGAAGGTTCGGCTGACTGTTCCGGGCGACGTGGAGGTCAAGGCCGGCGCGGAGACAATCAGCCGGGAACTCGACGAGGCCGGCAGCGTCACTCGCTTTGAATTGGTTCCCCGGCGTGGTGATGTGTCACTGGTCATGACGCTCAACAGCAAGCTGCTTCGCCAGGAGCGCATCGTTGTTGCCCGCAGCGTCATGGTCGACGAGGTGACACAGGTCTATGAGCGGCTCCACGCCACCTTCTCGATGACAGCCCTGCACAAGGCGGTGGATACGTTCGAATTCCGGCTGCCGGAAGGGTTCGAGGTGACCTATGTCCAGTCGCCGCAGATGGCCCGTTGGAGCGTTGAATCGAACGATGGCGGTCGCGTTCTGCGTATCCATCTCCGCGAACAGACGGCCGGCCTGGTCGTTATGAGCCTCTCGGCGATTCGGAGTGCGCCCAAGCTCGACACGTGGTCCATGCCAAGACTGGAGCCGCTCGACGTGGAGGGTCAGGTGTCCGTCGTCGGGTTGGTGCTTGAGGATCGCCTGCAAGCGCGGTCGGTGAAGACGCAAGGCCTGATTCCCGTCGACACGCTCGTTCTGACGCGAGCCCTCCCGGCCTCGGTTTTTCAGGCGGAGCCCGGATCGCCTCGCGTGCGACCGATTATCGCCGGCTATGCGCCCCAGCGGGATTTCGGCATCTCGGCCGGGTTTCACAAGCCCGAGGCCGAAGTGTCCGTCACCACCAACCTGCTGCTCACCCTGACCGACAAGGGCCATGAGATCCGCGGGGGTTTCGCCATTCTGCCCAAAGAGGAGAAGCGTTTCAGCTTTGATTTCGCGGCCCCGGCAGGTTGGGACGTGACCAGTGTCACAGACGTCGAAAACAAGCCACTGCCCATTGAGCGTTTCGATCGCCCGGAAGGGGGCGCCCGAATCCATGTCAGACTGCCGCAAGGGGTTACGCCTTTGCGGGAGTATCGGCTCTACTTCCAGGCATCACATCAACCGGCGGGGTGGTTGGAGTCATGGATCACGAAGGAGACAAGCTTCCCGGTTTTCTCCGTCCTCGGCGTCTCTCGCGAGAGCGGCGCGCTGGCCGTCGCGGTCAAAGACGACATCATCGCACGCCCGACGACGACCGAACGGATCGAGCCGCTTGACGAGCACGAGAAGGAGAAATACGGCCTGGGAGGCGTACCCACCCAGTTGGCTTTCCGCTTTGAAGGAAGCGGCTACCAGATGGGACTGGCTGCCGAGCGGGTGAAGCCCAGACTCACCGCACGAACGATCTCTTCATTCGTGGTGACGCCCGATTTCCTCGTCGCCCATTATGAAATCCTCTATGACGTCCAGGAGGCTGCGACACGCGAACTGGTCCTCCTCCTACCGGAGAGCACGCCCGAGTCTCTGGTCATCCGAGGGCTTGGCTCGACTCGTCTGAAGGAGTACTCGAGCCAGTTGGAGGGCGGCAACAGACGCTGGCGGATTCTGCTGGCCGATCCCGGACGGGAAACGGTTCGTTTGGCTGTCGACTGCCGGCAGCCGTTGGCCGAAGAGGTCCCGAGCAGCCTGCCCTTGCCCATCGTCCAGGCCGAGGGGGTGTCGTACCAATCAGGCCTCGTGTCAGTGGAAGGAAGCGCGGAGTTGAACGTCGAGATCAAGACCGACCTCAGCAAGGCCGATGTAGGCGAGCTTGTCGACGCTGCCTATCAGCCGGGCAAGCGTTTGCTCGGTGTCTATCGCTTCGTCGGAGACCAACCCAAGATCAGTGCAAGCGTGTCGCGTGACGCCGCCTACACGCTCCCGGCAGTCATCGTCCAGAGAGCCGAATTGGCAACCCTGCTCGATGCCGGGGGTCTTGCTCAGACGGCGGCTCGCTATGCGTTGCGAACCAAGGCTCCGTTCGTGCAGCTTGAATTGCCTTCCGGTTCGAAGCTCTGGTCGGTCGAAGTCGACGGTCTTCCGGCCACGCCCCAGCGAGAGGGAGAGTCGCTGATGATCAGCCTGCCGGCCAAGGCCGGCGGCCCGTTGCGCGATCTGCGCGTGGTCTACGAAACCCAGATCGACGGCGCGGCACTGTTCGGCAATCTTGATGTCTCGGCTCCGCGGCTTCGGCTGCGAAGCGAAGAAGGAGGGGCCCCGATCGACGTTCCGGCCGCGGACATGGCTTGGCGGTTGTATACGCCCAGCGGCTATGAGGTCCTTTCAGCGGCCGGGACCCTGATTCCGGAGAAGCCGCCGGTTACGAAGCTCGCGCTAAGCAACGTCGCCGAATGGCTGTTCGACACCTGCGGCGGCGTGGACTGGTTCTATGGATCGCTTGGACTCGCCCGTGCCAGCGGATTGGCGAGAGCCAGCAAGATGCGCGCTTACGACAAACTCAACGCCATCGACGAGCTGAGAGCCGAATTGTCTGCGGAGCCGCCCGGCAGCGACGTCAGTCGACCCAGACAGCCTGCGGCGGCGCCTCCCCCGCACACTTTTGCGATGCGTCGCGTACCCGCTTTCTCAGACGGACCTCAAACTCAGCCATCGGCGGCATTGGTGCCCCAGGCAGGGGCAAAGGCACCGGCGAAGCCTGGCCAGCCGAGCGTCGGTTGGGCGCTCCTCGGTCTTCGCAGCCTCAGAATTGAGCTGCAGCAATCGGGCGAAGAGACTGTCTTCCACAGCCTCGGCGAGGAACCGAAGCTCACGGTAGGTGTCGCCAATACGCGGCGATCGAGCTCGCTGGCGTGGACACTTGCCGGCCTGGTGATCATGGTCGGACTCGCCCGAGTCAACTGGTCGGTGAAATCTCGCGCGGCCATGGTGGTCGTGATCATCGCGGTCGCGACGCTTCTTCCACTCATCACCGGATCGGCGGCGCTTGCCCAGATCTTGAACCCTGCCTGTTACGCGGCTTTTGTGCTGATTCCGCTTTACATCGCTATCGCGCTGGTTCGCCGGTTGAGCGTGCGCTTTCGCCCGGTCTGCCCGACATCGAACCTGATCGCGACCGCCACTGCGGCGATGCTTGTCGTTCTCCTGTTGAGTCCGGCCGTGCATGCCGAAGCGAACGATGACCCCATGATCCGTTCGTTGGTTGAGCGGCTACAGCCGCCGACACCGATCAGTGTGCCGGCCGACGCCGTTATCGTGCCGTATGACCCGAAAACCGGAACGGGAATCCGCGACGCTGCGCAGTTGCTGGTGCCCTACGATCAGTTCGTCGAGTTGTGGAACCAGGCCCATCCGGATCGGCAGATCGAGGCGATCAAGCCGCCGAAATCCTACGGCCTTGCCGGAGCGACCTACAGCGCGACACTCCAGGGCGATGAGTATCTGCTTGTCGAAGGTGTTCTCGAGATCGAGGCGTATATCGACGAGATGGTTTCCATCCCGCTGGGGCTGGAAGGGGGGGTACTCGCCGGCGCAACGCTGGATGGCAAGACGGCCCGGTTGAGCATCGCTGCAATGAGTCCAGAGAAGCCCTCACAGGCGGCGCAAGCTCCCGCGAAAGGCAAGCAGGCACCCACGGGGACCGTTCTGCTGCTTCATGTCAGCGGGAAGGGGCGGCACCGGCTGGATTTGGCCGCGAGGATGCGGCTCGATCGCCCCGGTGGCTGGCGGGTAGCCCGGGGGCGACTGCCCGCGGCTCCGGCCACGGCGCTCAACCTTGTGATCCCACAGGCGCAGACTGAACTTCGCATCGGTCAGGTTGCAGACCGCCGAACGTTCGTAACGAGCGGGCCCGGCGAGATCCTCAACACGGCCCTGAGCGCTGACGGCCGGTTCGAGGTGAGTTGGCGCCCCAAGGTCGGCGAAGCGACCATCGATCGGAGCCTGACGGTTGAATCCTCGGCGCGATTCGACGTGCAGGAAGACGGCCTGCGGCTCGATTGGACCTTGCGGTTGTCGTTTCGGCGCGGTGAGAGAGAATTCTTCAACCTGGGACTGCCGACCGACTACGTCGTGCTGCAGGTGACCGGCGGCAACGTGCGCGGCTGGGAGACCCGCGAAGCCGACGGCCGCCGAGAGATCGAAGTGTCCCTGTTGAAGCCGGCCAAGGATCGCGACGAGATCACGATCCATCTCTGGCGCCGGGGCGAAGTGGGAGGCAAGTCGCTTTCGACCTTCGAATTGCCCGTGATCACCGTGCCGGATGCGGCCCTGCACCAGGGTTCCGTCGCGATCCGACGAAGCCCGCTCTTGAATCTGAGGACCATCGATGTGTCGGCGGCCTCGCGTACCGACCTGGCGGAGGCTGCGACCTCGCAGCCGGCCGATATCAGCCCGCTGGGCGTCCGTCCCTATCAGGCCTACCGGTTCGCGGCGACCCCGTTTGTGATTCGCCTGGAGGCGACGCCCATCAGCGCCCGGGTCGCGGCCCGCCTTCAGACCATCCTTCGCGTTGCTGAACGCGAGCGCACGCTCGAATCACGAGTGATGCTCAAGATCGAGGATCGCCCGTTGTACGAGGTTCGCATGGCCTTGCCTGCCGATCTGAAAGTTGATCGGGTCACGGCCCCCGGTGTCTTTGAGTGGGCGATCACTCAGCAGGGAGGTGGTCCGGTACTGAGCATCTACCTGGCCAGCGGGCAACGAGGCGATGTTTCAATCACGCTGACCGGCACCCTGGGCAAGACAGGCCCGGTCGAAGAGGTGCCCCTGCCCAGACTGTCGGTTCTGGACGTGGCGGAGCAGGAGGGCGACATTGTCGTTCAGGGCGATCCTTCCTACCGGATTGTGTCACAAGATCTGGTCAACTGCGAAACGGTTCTGCTCACGCGCGTTGTGGGATGGCTGACGGATGCTCAACGGCCGCTGGCCCAGATCGCGATTCACTACCGTGGCAGCGAATACGCGGGGCTGGTGCGGGTGACTCAGCGGCAGCCGGCCGTCTCGTGCCAGACAGTGACCAGCGTCCGCGTTACCGGCCGGGCCATCGAGGAGACAATGCTCCTTGATTTCACCGTTCGCAACGCAGGGGTCAGAGAACTCAGCTTCATCCTGCCGGCGCAGATGAAGGACGCCCGTATCAGCGTGCCCCAACTGCGGCAGAAGACCATCCAGCCAACCTCAGACCAGCCGGATGCGCCGATCCGCGTCCGCCTCCAATTGCAGGACAGGCTCATGGGGCAGATCCGCGTCCTGGTCGAGAACGACCGGCTCCTGACGGCGGCGGTGCACAGCGTGCCGATTCCACGGGTGGAAACCGGCCGCACGACCCGCCGGTATGCGGTGCTCGAAAGCGCCGGACGCAGCGAGGTCATCGTCGAATCTTCGTCGGGCCTCGATGTGCTGACGCGCGAGCAGCAGGAGTGGAGGTGGCTCAGCTCGATCCTTGGCGGCAAGGTGACGCAGGCTTATCTGGCACAGACGGATGCCGCACAACCTGCCCTGACGTTTCGCACGCAGGATCGTGCCGTCGTGGAGACGGCCGGTGCATCGATCGGGCTGGCCGAGACGCTCATGGTGGTCGATGCCGAAGGCACATACCGGGCGGCCCAGGTCCTGAGGGTGAACAACGCCACCGAGCAGTATCTGGAGATCATCATGCCGGATGGGGCGGTCCTTTGGACCGCGCGGGTCGCCGGTGAGCCGGTCAAGCCTACTCAAGTACCCGACCCGACCAAGGCCCGTCATGTGCGCATTCCCCTGATCAAGACAGCCACCGGCGATCTCGACTATGAGGTTGTTCTCAAGTACGGCGGCCGCCTTGGAGCCATGGGTGTAACCAGTTCGGTGGCGTTCCCGGTGATACAAACCGTCAATATCGAGGTGGCCCTGAGCCAGGTCCGTCTGTACCTGCCGGAGACGCATCACTGGGTCCGCTTCGGCGGGACGATGCGACAAACCGGCGACGAGGTGGAGTTGGCGGCCGACTATGTGGCGTATCAGACCAAGAAGGTCCGGCAACTCGCCCATGCCCTGGAATCGGCCGACGACTACGGCAAGGTGCGGGCTGCCGAGAACCTGAAAGTGCTCGAAGGGCAGATGCAGGAGTGGCGGGCTTACAACAGCGGAATTGCCCAGGAAGGCAGGGTGCAGAGGGAGCTGACCTCGAATGCCCTGATCGTTTCGCAGGCTGGTGAGCAGGTCAAAGAGGTCGACAAGGCATTGTTGGAAGCGGTGTCGGTAGACAACCGCGGCGACCTGAACAAGTACTTCGAGGGTCAGTACAACACCCGGTCGAGCAACGTCGTCATCGACCTGGGTACGAATTTCGATGCTACGCCGACTGTGTCCCCGGCGACCCAACCGGCCGACGCTCAGGCCTTCAGACACGACTGGTTCGATGCCAACGGCCTGGTGACAAGGGGCCCCGGGCAGCTCACCTGGGACGTCGTTGCAGCCCCGCGCGAGGAACAAGCCGATTTCACCGGCGTTCAGGGGGTGGCCAACCTGGTGTTCGATCTGGAGGTTCAACAGGACAGGACGGCCAACCAGCCCGCGGCTCCTCAGGTAGCTCAGCAGGAACGCCTGGCTGATCTTCGGCAAAGCCTCGACGGGACCCAGACGGTCACGGAGCTGCAGGTGAGGGGAGCCCGGATCGACGGGAAAAAAGGTGACGCGGTGACGCGTTACAAGCAGGCCTTGCGTCAGCAGGCGTCGGCGCTACAACGGCGTTCGACTGTATCGTACGGTGTCGGCGTGGAAGTGGGCGGCGACAATGGGACTGTCATTCTTGACAACGGTGATTTCAACGGTGATGGCGTGGTAGATCGTGATCGTCGCTACGGCGGCACCATGGGCGGCATGGGTATGGGCATGATGGGCATGGGCGCCGGATACGGCGCGTACGCCGGACGGGGCGATGTAATACTGGGCGGTGCAGATGATGACGTCTTGGCTGGGGGCGGGTCTCGCGGGTTCTCGGCCAGAGGACTGGCCAGCCTCGATGTCGATATTCCGATCCGCGGTCAGGTGTACTTCTTCACCACTCCCCGCGGCAAGGCGGAGATCACGGCCCGGGCCGTCTCACGCGGCTTCCTGAGCAATCTTGGGTATCTTGTCGTAGCGTTCGTGATCGCCGGCGTGGCCGTGGCCTGCTATCGCGCCATGGGGCAGAAGGCGTTCACCTGCTGCAGAAGCCGACACTCGGCAGTCGCCATGATCCTTCTGGGCCTGGTGGCCGTCATCGTGGGCTTCCTGCCCGTGGCGGGACTGCTTGCCGTGGTCGTGGGTCTCATTCTGCTGGTCCGAACGAAAGGCAGAGCCACGGGCCGGGTGCCGGAGCCGGCGTGATCCACGGGGCGAGCGACCATGATCGCCGGTTCGTGGATCGCATCTGGGGGTCTCTCAGACCTTGATGAAGATGCGCCTGCGGTACAGCGGCACGGTCAGCAGCAGCCAGAAGAGAACGTATGTGACCGCCCATAGCAGGGAGGCGTTGACAGGACTGGCCCACGAGGCAAAGAGACGCTCGTAGAGCCAGGTTCTCAGGCTGATCTCGCTGCCGTCGGCCAACTGCCATTTGTATGTCATCATGAGCCGTCCGACGATGCCGGAAACGAAATAGACGGCGATCGCATTCGTCCCGAACACCAGGAACGGCCATGCCCACCTGCGGCGGCCCTTCACGTCAACCAGCCAGAAGCAGACGGCCAGGAACTGAAGGGCCAAGCCCCCCGTGAAGACCACGTACGAACTCGTCCAGATCTTCTTGTTGATCGGCATGGCATAATCCATGAAGTAACCGATCGCGACAGCGGCAGCGCCGGCCAGGAACAAGCCCGCGGCGGTATCGCGCTTATCGCGGCTGCTGTGCAGCCAATTGCCGGCCAGAACGCCCAGAAGGCACGTGGCGATCGCCGGGATGGTGCTCAAGACTCCCTCGGGGTCCGGACGCTCGCTGTAGACGTGATCGCCCAGGTGGAACAAACGGAGATCAACCCATTCGTGGAGCAAGCCTTCAGGACGTTCTGCTGGAAGATGCTCGGCGTGGAAAGCCGCCGGTGGCAAGGCGTGCTTCAGCAGAAGCCAGTAGCCAACAACCAGCGCCGCCGTCCAGATGATCCGGCCCCGCACACCCGAGTACATCACGATGATCGAGGCGAAGAAATAGCACAGTGCGATGCGTTGCAGGACGCCCGGAACGCGAATCTTGGATTGGTGAAAGGCGTCGAAGTGGACCGCGAAAACGACGATCGCGGCCGCTGTCAGGAACCAGCCGGCCACTTTGCGCACCTGCGGCCACGTGCCGGACGGCCAGCCGAACGGACGTCCGTCGGTGAACATCAGACCCAGGCCGATGATAATGGCCACGAACGGCCCCGTGATCCTCCAATTCGCGGGCTTGGCCAGTTCAGCCCAGGTCGGGAACCAGGAGAGATAGCCGTTGAGGATCAGACCAAGTACGAACAGGATGACCGTTCGGCGGATGACCTGCTCGAACAGACCCAACCGGCCGGCGCCTTGAGCGATTCTGCGGTCAAACGAGAAGGTCATCGCCACGCCCACGATGAACACGAAAAACGGGAACACCAGGTCGGTCGGCGTCCAGCCGTTCCATGTCGCGTGGCGAAGCGGCGCGTAGATCTGTGACCACGCGCCGGGATTGTTCACCAGAATCATCCCCGCGATCGTGATCCCGCGGAAGACATCCAGGGAAACAAGACGGCCTGGTTGCTGCGGAATGGACGGAGCGTAGGGCAACGCGACGATTGTCTCAGTCATGGGGCACCACCGCCCAATATCGCCAGGACAACGTCCCAATGCAAGAACGTGAAGACTCAAGGATCATAGAGGGGGGTACGAAATGCGACAGGCGGCGATGGGATTCGAACCCATGATAAACGGATTTGCAATCCGCCCCCTTGGTCCACTCGGGCACGCCGCCAAGGTGACATTCCCAATTTACCAGACAATTGCCGGGTGTTCAAGTCAGCTCGATGCCGGTGTCAAGTCCCATTTGACGTCCGGGCCAGCCCGGGGCATGCTCCGAAACCAGTCATCCGAGTCTACACCGGTCTGGCACCAGCGCCACAATGGGTTCAAAACGCACAGCCGGCCTTCGTCAACTGATTCACTTGACGGCCGGCAGCTTGAACACGTAGGCATGCCGGCAAGGCATCTGGTTCACCGAGAGGCTCGGCATCGCGATGCGAAGCTTGCCGTTTTCATACGTGGACTTCACGGAGCCGTCGAAGCCCAGCAGGGTCACCTCGCCACCGGGTTTGGGCACGTCGAGGACCAGTTCCTTGTCGGGCCACTTCAGGCAGATGGCATAGGCATCACGGCCCTTGAGCGTGAATCGCACATCACCAGCCTCCTTGACGTCGCGCCACGCCCGCGTGCCGTAGATCGCCTCACCGTTGACCTTGAGCCATTCGCCCATGTCGACGAGACGCTGCTGCATGATGACCGGGATCCGGCCGTCCGCCGTCGGCCCGATGTCCAGCAGCAGATTGCCGCCTTTGCTGACTGTCTCAACAAGAAGATGAATCAGGTCGGTGGCCGGCTTGTAGTCGTCCACGCCCTCGTTACGGCTGTAACCGAAAGACCCGCCCATGCCGCGGCACTCTTCCCATTCGCGGGCCGCGCCGAGCTCGGACATTTCGTGATACTTGCCGTATTCGGTCGTGTAGTATCCGCCGTGGTGACTGCGGCACTCCTTGCCCCAGCGGTCATTGACCGCGACGTCCTTGGCCACGGGCGACTCGTTGAACAGCCACGCGAGGAACTCGCGGCTTCGCCACAGATCGCTGGGGTGTTCCCATTCGCCGTCGGGCCACACAATGTCCGGTTTGTAGCGGGTGACGAGGTCCTTGATCTGTGGCAGCATGTGCTCATCGACATATCGTTTGGGGTCTGCCAGATAGAGGGGGTTGAACCATTCGTAGAGAGAGTAGTAAAAGCCCATCTTGATGCCGGCCGCCCGGACGGCCTCGGTGAGTTCGCCGCACAGGTCGCGGTGCGGACCGATGTCCATGCTGTTCCAGGTCCAGCTCTGAGCGCTCGGCCAAAGGCAGAATCCGTCATGATGCTTGGAGGTCAGCACGATGTACTTGGCGCCCGACCGCTTGAAGATGTCCGCCCAACGTTTGGGCTCGAAAAGCTCGGCCTTGAACATCGGGGCGAAGTCCTGGTACTTGAATTTCTCTCCATAGGTCTGGACGTGGAACTTCCAGGTCGCACCGTCCTTCTTGCCCATGCTGTGCCAATACCATTCCGAGTACTCACCCTTGGGGCTCCAGGAGGGAACGGCGTAGACACCCCAGTGGATGAAAATGCCGAACTTGGCGTCGTTGAACCAGTCCGGGTTGGCACGAGCGTCGAGCGACTCCCATGTGGCTTCGTATGGCCCGGCCGGGCAGAGCCGTGACATGGACAGGGCCCCAATGGCGAAGGCAGCACACACAAGAACATGTTTCATGGTCGTCCTCCTCTTGAAGCGGACGCGGTCCGGTTTCCGGCCACAGAACGCGCGGGCTATTATGCCAATCACCACGAGCCCCGCAACCATGCCGGCATGATCGAAGCGGTAGGGGAGTGACTGAACTGCTGCGGCAGCAAGCCGCTACCCAGGGTGAGGCGGGTCTGGATAGCCTGATCTGCTGCGATCGGACGGCCGCAACTCAATACCGGATTTGAATCGTGGCGTAGAACTGGTTCACCAGCGGACGGAAATCGGTGTTGAGCCGGTCGGCCCACCGACGGCGAAGCACCAGTCGCCCGACAGGCAGGGCTTGGTTGGGCGGCAGATCGAATTCAACGATGTCGCCCCCTTGCAGATTGGGGTATCCCTCGGGGAGGTGAAAGGCCACACAGTGCCCCGCATCCGTCTGAATCGTTCCCCGCCTGTTGGCCGGGATGAAACATCGAATCTGGCCGATCACTGCTCGCTCCCGCCGACGGCTGGCACGAGAACACCCGATGGCGACCGAGGAGGTCGAGATTGACGCTCGCAACGACCGACAACCGGGCCTGTGGTACCTCTCCATTATCTGAATACGTGCTGCCGTTTACAACACCCACCGCAATCGGGGGGCGAAGCCGGCCTCAAGCGTCAACAAGCCGGTTTGTTAAGAACCGGGACAGAGCGGAAGCCGCTTCTGCCGGGTGAGCGCGTTGTTGTTGGGATGGTGTCTGACGCAACGCACCGGACACGCCTGCGGGAACCTGTTATCGGACTGGAGTCGGGCGGTGACTACTTTGGCGAGGCGTTTTTTGTTTCCGCGGGCGCCTTCTGCTGATTGCTCTTGGCGGCCGTTGGCTCGGGGACACGGAAGTTCCTGCCACAACGCGCGCACCGAACCTTCTGTCCCCGCATGCTGTCAGGAAGCTGAAGCACGCTGCGGCAGATCAGGTTGGGGCAGATGATCGTAATCGCCATATACCTCCAGGCCTCTGAACCCGGTCCGCAATGATGAAGCTGTCACCGCCAGTCAAATCGGGTGACGGCGGGCATGCCATAAGCTAAAAAGCTCTGGAAGACTCGTGGATAGAACAAGGGCTCTCTGAGCTCGTCCTGGGGAACCGATCCGCCAGACCGCGGTATCTCTTGTCCCGCCGGGGGTTTGGCAGGTATCGGGTACCGGGGCACCAGGCGCGGAGAACGGGGGGAGGCATCCGAGAACCGCCCATGCTGCAGCGAAAGCCAGCGGTCTTCGTTAGCGGACCCGTTGACAGGAACGGTGCACATACTACAATGGCAACGCAACCTTGTGCTGAGACAACGTGGTCTGGATTGCGTTATGATCAACACCTGTGGGATGAGTCACAGTCGCCCGTTTCCGGTTGGTTCTCACCCCGACGCGTGCTCCCAAGTCGAAGTTGAACATGTGTGTCTCCACGAGGATGTTCCCGCGTCCTCTTCTCGGCCGAGAACGAGGTCGTGGTGTCGGGAGCCCGTTGTCGACGCCCTGGAGTAGGCGGCGCGAAGGATTTGCCCACGGGTCATGCAGAAGGGTGGAAACGCGCTGAATGGTCTGTGCCCGCCATCTGTTTCAAGGGGTAGTCGGCAAGACGCCGACCTGCCTCGGCAAGGATGCCTGCCCGTGACAGGCGCTACTGTTACGGTTCAGTCTCCGGCGAAGATCAATTGGTGTCTGCGCATCCTCGGCCGACGCCAAGACGGCTTTCATGACATCGTTTCCCTGGTGTCCGCCATATCGCTTTCTGACGAGTTGGCTATTGCGGACCGCGATGCCGACGGTATCGAGTTGCTGTGTGACCATCCCGATCTTCCAACTGATCAAAAAAACCTCATCGTGAAGGCGGGCATGCTGCTGGCGCGGGCGGCCGGAATCAAGCCGCGGGCAACCTGTCGCCTGTACAAGCGAATCCCAATCGGCGGGGGGCTCGGCGGGGGTAGCTCAAACGGGGCCGCAGCCCTCATGGCCTTCAACCGCCTCTGGGACCTGGGCTGGTCCATCGACGAACTGGCTCCTCTGGCTGCCGACCTTGGCAGTGATGTCTCGTTCTTCCTCCGCGGAGGGTCGGCCGTGATGAGCGGCCGCGGGGAAAAGATCAGACCCGTGCGGCTGCAATGGGACGGATGGGTGGTGCTGCTGCTGCCGCCGTTTGCCACATCGACGGCAGAGGTCTATCGGGCGTGGCGCCCGCCGGCTACCCCGCCGGCACCGACGCTCCTGGATAAGGTGTTAGGTGGGGTCGACGTCTTGCGTGTGAACTCAGAACAACTGATGGCGGCGGCGTACAACATGCTGGAGCCACCCCTGTTGACGGTCTGCCCGCAAACCGGCCCGCTTCTCGATGCCCTCAGCAGGCTTGCCGGCCGAGCGGTGCGCGTGTCGGGCAGTGGATCGACCCTCTTCACCGCATACGACAGCCGCGACGAAGCGGAGACGTTCGCCGAGCGCGTCCGCCAGGAGACCGGTATGGCTGCCCGTTTGACTCAGTTACAGCAGGCGGGATTGTTCGGAGCAAACCTGGCGGCTCCGCAGGAGCAGAAAGCTGACGGTGCTCTGCCAGAGCAAGAGTGTCTCGGTTGTTTCCATACGAACGAACAGCTTGAAGGAGGCAGAAATGGAGATCACTGAGGTTCGGGTCAAGTTGGTGGAGAAATCGAAAGAACGACTTCGGGCCTTCTGCAGCATTACCTTTGACGGCGCATTCGTCATACGCGACCTCAAGGTTATCGGCAGCGGCGCCGGTGATGGCGTATTCGTCGCAATGCCCTCTCGCAAGCTTTGCGACCGCTGCCCGCGTTGCCGAGCGAAAAACCATCTGCGGGCAAGGTTCTGCAACGAGTGTGGACATTCACTTGGCGAGCGACGCGTGGCGCGAGACTCGCACGGCCGTGCCAAGATACATGCCGATGTCGCCCACCCGATCAATACGGAATGCCGCGAGATGATTCAGACCGCTGTTATCAAGGCTTACGGAGAGGAGCTGGAGCGATCCAAGTCGCCCGAGTACCGGCCGCCCAAGTTCGACGAGATTGATGAAGCCTTCATCGACGATATCGATGGTCCCGGAATCATGGAGTCGGGAGACCGGACCGATTCGAGCCCGGCAACCGATTCTGACGAGCACAGCGAGGTCCTGGAAGACGATGCACAGAGGAACGAGTCGGCGTTCAGTGATTACGATTCCCTCATTGCTGATCTGAAGAAGGAGGCGGCCTCGCGAGAGGATCGCAGGAAGGAAAAGCACGGCTCTCACCGTACGGCCAACGCTCCCCCCGCCCAGCAAGAAGCGGCCCTGTCGACGCGCCAAGAGCCGGCTGAGGACGGGCAAGCGGAGCGACCTTCCGACCTCGACCGGCGAGATCGCAAGTGGCAACCCCGGCAGCCAGACCCACCCGAGAGCAGAAATGGGCCCGCACGACCCCGGCAGGAGCCGCCCCCGAGCGAACCCTTGCCAGCATCGCCCGCCGCCCAGTCCGCTTCGACCATCCATCGACAGGAGTCGAAATCCGACGACGTCTTCGGGGCAGGGCTCGGCTGATTCCATATTCCTTAAACGATTTATTAGCAACAGCTTGTGATTCTACCTTGACAAATGATGACCTCATGATATAATAAGCTCATGATGTCGACACATGAACCTATGATCGAGATGAGCCTGCTCGAACAGAGTGCGGCCGTCATGAGAGTACTTGCTCACCCGCACCGACTGCGAATTTGCGAGTTGCTCATGGCCGGACGGGTGTCGGTAAACGATCTTGCTCGTCATCTGCACATTCAAAGCAATGCGGTCAGCCAGCACCTGAACATGATGAAGGCCCACGGGCTTCTGACCTGCGAGCGAGAAGGGAAGGTTGTGTACTATCACGTCTCGGATCCTCGGCCGGGATGGCTGCTTCAGTGCATACGCAGACACGCCTGTCCGACGCGGGTTGAGAATAGTGAGGCATAATGAGTTCAAAGAAGATCGTGATTGTTGGCGGTGTGGCTGGTGGCGCGAGCGCCGCCACGCGGGCGCGTCGGCTGGACGAAACCGCACATATTGTGATGTTCGAGATGGGCAAGCACGTCTCGTTTGCCAACTGCGGCTTGCCGTATCACATCGGCGGACAGATCGCCGATCGCCATAAGCTTCTGCTCGCCAGTCCGCGTTTCCTGAAGCAGACGTTCAACATCGAGGCACACACGGGTTGCGAGGTCACGAGCATTGATCGGGCAACCAAGCACGTGGAGGTGATCGAGCACGAGACGGGCCGTCGATGGCGGGAACCTTACGACAAGCTGATTCTCGCTCCGGGGGCGTCGCCCGTGGTTCCGCACTGGAGCGGGATCGATCGCCCGAATGTGTTCTCGCTTCGTGATGTGACAGACATGGATCGCATCAAGGCGTTCGTGGACGGCGGGCATGCCAAACGGGCAGTCGTGATCGGCGCCGGCTACATCGGGATCGAGATGGTCGAGGCGCTCTCGCAACGCGGCCTTGCCGTGACTCTGATCGAGCAACAGGCCCAGGTACTGCCGTTGATGGATGTGGAAATGGCTCGTGAAGTGGAGAAGGCTCTCCGATCGCATGGGGTTGAAGTCATCCTGTCGGCGACAGTAGACAGCCTGAAGACGGACGACGACCACGTCAACGGCGTACGTCTGGCGGACGGACGGGAAGTCACGACGGACCTGGTGCTTGTTTCGATCGGTGTACGCCCCAATACCCGCCTGGCCGAAGAGGCCGGTTTGACCATCGGCGAGAGCGGCGCGATAGCAGTCAATGCGCAGATGCTGACCAACGATCCGGACATCTACGCCCTCGGTGATGCCGCGGAGGCGGTTTCCGCTGTGACCGGCGAGCCCGGGCGATTCCCCCTTGCCGGACCGGCTAACCGGAATGGGCGAAACGCGGGTGGGCACGCCGCCGCCGGGCGAGCTTTCGCGGCGACTCCGGTGGCCGGGACGGTGATACTAGGGGCATTCGGCATCGCGGCTGGAATGACCGGCCTGAGCGCAAAGGCGGCCAAGCGCTACGGAATCCCGGTCGAGGTCGCCTACGCCCTTAGAGGTCATCACGTTGGCTATTACCCCGGCGCCAGGCAGATTATCCTCAAATTGATCTACGATCCTGAGAGCGGCCGCGTCCTGGGCGGACAAGCCGTGGGCGGCGCGGGCGTCGACAAACGAATCGACGTGATTGCCACGGCGATCCATTTCCGAGGCACGGTGGATGATTTGGCCGGGCTCGATCTGGCATATGCCCCGCAGTTCGGCGCCGCCAAGGATCCTATCCACATCGCGGCATTTGGGGCACAGAACAAGCGCGAAGGCCTGGTGGCTGAGATACTCCCCGGCCAGGAGCCGATCGGCGACCAATTGGTTGATGTTCGGAGCGAACATGAGTATGCCGAGGGTGCACTCGCCGGCGCGATTAACATCCCGCTTCCGGTATTGCGTCAGCGGATGGACGAGTTGGACTGCTCGCGCCCGGTGATGCTCAACTGCATGGTCGGAGAAAGGTCTTACAAGGCAGCGCGAATTCTGATGCAGTCAGGTTTCCGAGAGGTGTACAGTCTGGCCGGGGGGTATCGGATGCACCGCGATACTTGGAAGCCGCCGGTGAAAGCCGGCCCGGCCACCGGTGCCGCTTGACGGCCATCCCGCTTGTTGATAACAGACTGGATCGCATGACGGAGCGATGAGCAAGCCGGTCTGTGGCCAGATGGCGCCGACCGCACGACTGGCAGCGATCGAGAAAAGAGCAAGGAGCACGACTCATGGCAACTGTTACAGCCTCTCACAGATATCGACGCGTCGTGAGGATCGTCGTCGTATCCGTCGCCGCAGTTGCGTTCGTCATCGTAACGATGATGTGGCTCATGGGGTTCTTTCATCCGAAGATCACGGGGGCGCCTGCTGCCGCCGTCGGCCGGCCGGTCGGCAATGCCGAGGTGGTGCAAGTCGAGAGGATTCGCCTTCCTGTCGCTGAATCGGCGGTTGGGACTGTCCGCCCGGTGTACGAGTCGGCGGTGGCCTCAAAGATCATGGCCAAGGTGGTCGCCGTCAACGTGAAGGCCGGCGACCGGGTGAGCAAAGGCGACGTATTGGTCAGGCTCGATGATGCCGACCTGAAGGCTCGTCAACAACAGGCTCTGGCAGCGGTGGCAGCAGCGAAGGCAGCCCGCGACCAGGCGACAATCGAACTCGACCGGGTGGCCAAGCTTTTCCAGCAGAACGCGGCATCGAAAATCGAATATGAGCGAGCCGAGACCACCCTGAAGTCAGCCGAGGCGGAGCTTCAGAGAGCAGAGCAGACACTGAACGAAGCAGATGCGGTGTTGAGCTACGCGACGATTGAGGCCACGATGGACGCCCTTGTGGTGGATAAGCGCGTCGACGTCGGCGATACGGTCGCGCCCGGCCAGGTACTGCTGAACTGCTACGACCCGACACGAATGCAGATGGTGGCAAGCGTGCGCGAATCACTCACGCGGCGTTTGAAGGTCGGCCAGAACATTGAAGTTACCATCGATGCATTAGGCCACCCTTGCGAAGGGCAGATCAGCGAGATCGTTCCGCAGGCCGAGTCGGCCAGCCGTACTTTCCTCGTCAAGGTGACCGGGCCCTGTCCGCCGGGTGTCTATGCGGGGATGTTCGGTCGGTTGACCATTCCGCTTGACGAAGAGGACGTCCTGGTGATCCCAAGAACGGCCGTCCGCATGATCGGCCAGTTGAGCGTGGTTGACGTGGTTGACGGCAAAACGCTGCAACGACGGGTGATCCAACCGGGCCGGACGCTGGATGGCAAGATTGAAGTTCTCTCAGGGCTGCGTGAAGGCGAGCAAATTGCCTTGTCAACGGCCTCCTCCAACGAGCTGACGCAATCCAGGCCGAATGCGTGAGGGCTGTGCGATGACACCCGAGCAAAACCAGGGAAAGCAAATTGCATCAGCAGGCCTTTCAAGCGGCCACATGTCCGGCAGACATCACGGCTTCACAAACGCGATTGTTCACGTCTTCCTGCACTCGAATCTCTCGCTGATTCTGACCATCATCGCGGCCGCGATGGGGCTGGCGGCGCTGCTGGCCACGCCGCGTGAGGAAGATCCTCAGATCATCGTGCCGTTGGCGGACGTCATCGTGAACTGCCCCGGCCACTCCGCACATGAAGTCGAGCAGCTCGTGGCGACGCCGTTGGAGAAGATCCTGTACCAGATCGATGGCGTCGAATACGTGTATTCCATGTCGCAAGAGAACGTCGCCATCATCACCGTGCGCTACTACGTCGGCGAGGATCGCGAGAGAAGCCTGGTCAAGCTTTACAAGAAGATGGACGAGAACGTCGACATCGTTCCGCCGGGTGTGACCGGGTGGGTCGTCAAACCCGTTGAAATCGACGACGTCCCCATCGTGACCCTGACCCTCACCAGCGCCGTCTCCGATGAGTTTACGCTGCGCCGCGTGGGTGAGGAACTGGTCGAGCGACTGGCTGCGACCAAGGACGTGTCGAGGGCCTCCGTGATCGGGGGTCGCCCGCGAGTCGTTCACGTCTACCTTGAACCCGACAGGCTCCAGGCCCACCAACTGGACCCCCTGGCAGTGCGTCAGGCGATCAGTGCGGCGAACGTCACGGAGACCGCGGGTGATTACAGCCGCAACGACCGGGCCGTGCGGGTCGAGGCCGGCCTGGCGTTCGCTCGGCCAGAAGAACTGGAGGAACTCGTCGTCGGCGTGTTCGATGGCCGCCCCGTCTTCCTGCGCAACGTGGCGAGAATCGTTGATGGACCGGCCGAGTCCGACAATTACGTCCGCCACGGGTGGGGGCCGGCCGCCGGCAACCTGCACGATGTGCATGCCGGCGGGGCGATCATCGGCCCTGCGTCACGCGACCGCCGCACAGATTCGTCGGACCCGGCGGTGACCATCGCCATCGCCAAGAAGAAAGGCTCAAACGCCGTCTGGGTGGCCAACGACGTCATCGCTGCGGCCGGGGCGCTCAAGAGTGAAGTCGTGCCCGACGACATCGACATGGTCATCACCCGCAATGCCGGACTGACATCAAACGAAAAGGTCAACGAGCTTGTCGAGGCTCTCGTCGTCGCCGTGCTGTTCGTGATCGTTGTTCTGACGCTGGGTCTGGGCTGGAGGGAATCACTGATCGTGGCCGTGGCTGTGCCGGTGGTCTTCGGCCTGACCCTCGCGGTCAATATGATGTTCGGGTTCACGATCAACCGGGTAACGCTGTTTGCCCTCATCCTCTCGTTGGGCCTGCTGGTCGATGACCCGATCGTCGATGTCGAGAACATCTCGCGGCATTTCGCCCTCCGCAAACGGGCGACGCGCCACATCGTCATGGAGGCGGTCGCCGAGATCCGCCCTCCGCTGATCACCGCGACACTGGCCGTGATCGTCTCGTTCCTGCCGATGTTCTTCATCACCGGCATGATGGGCCCGTACATGCGGCCGATGGCCCTGAACGTTCCGCTAGCGATGCTGATGTCGCTGGTGGTCGCCTTCACCATCACGCCCTGGATGAGCTACCACTTGCTCAAGGGCCACTACGAGCACCCGGCCTCCGGCGAGGAAACACCTGTCGAGCCGCACCAGACGCGGATCTACCGCATCTACAACGGCATGCTCCGGCCGCTGTTGGACAGCCGGCTGCTGGCGGGCTCGCTGCTCGGCATCACCGGCCTGCTGTTCGTTG
>CAZTQK010000061.1:0-20993 GCA_964615635.1 uncultured Planctomycetales bacterium | reverse complement strand
GACGCTGCTGGGTGTGAACGGATGGGAAGCAACGGGCGTGAGTCCGTCATGCGGCATTTCAGCATTGACTTGACTCTGGAGCGAACGCTACGGGCGCTCCGCGGTACCGCCCGGGAGCGGTCGAGCTTGTGCTGGCCGGGGATGGACGAATTGCCTTTCGTGAGTATGACCGCGGAGGACTGCGTGTGAGATTGCTGGTTCCGTTGCCGTTCGACATCTCGAATCTGGCCCACGGCCGGAACCTTCGCATTGCGCACCTTCTGCCCGCCCTGCAATCGAATTGCGAAGTCCTGTGTGTTGCGCCCAACGAACACATTGCAGCCGGCGCTCGCCAGGTCATGCCTGGGGTGGAGGTGCAGACTGCCGGCGAGGCACACAGGCTCTGTCCTGACGATGATGCTTTTCGCTCCGAGTCGTTCCCGGTTCGTCGGTCGCTGGCATTCCTGGGCTATGACGCGGGGCTGGTCGACGCGGTTGGCCGCTTGGCCGTCTCGGCGGACGTGGTTGTGGGTTTTGACATGCCCTCCGTAGCTCACCTGCTGGCGGCCGCAAAGGCGCGAGGCGATGGTCGGCAGCCGCGAATTGTTTGCGATTTGATCGATGATCCCTGGCTGTTGCGTCGCAGCGTTGTCCGGGCGTATCGCCGATCATTGGCCGGCATGAAAGCCGCTGGCGCCATGCAGGTCGTCCGCCATCGTGTTCTGAGGCGGTTCGACACGTTGATCGCCGTTGCCCCGCAGGATGCCGCCCGCCTCGCGCGGGTCTCGCGACGGCCGGCTGTAGTCGTTCCCAACGGCGTGGACGCCAAGGCGACGGCCGTCGAACGGTGGCCTCGGGAACCGCTCGTGGTTTTCACCGGCAGCATGGATTTCCCTGCCAACGAGGCCGCCGCGTGCTTTGTGGCCCGCAAGGTTTGGCCTCTCGTATTGGCGTCGTTCCGTTGCGGCCTGGTAAGCCGGCGTCATGCCCAGACACCGACGCTGGCCATCGTGGGAGCAAACCCCACTCCGGCCGTGCGAAGACTGGCCGACTTGCCGAACGTGGTGGTCACCGGCCGAGTACCGAGCGTGCGGGATTGGCTCGAACGCGCTCAGATCGCCGTTGCGCCGATGCTCGGTGGTACGGGCATCAAGAACAAGATCCTCGAGGCATGCGCGGCGGGCTGCCCGGTTGTGGCAACCTCGATCTCAGTTGGCGGCCTGCCAACCGGTGAAGACGTCGGCATCCTCACCGTCGACGGTCCCGAGCGAATCGCCGCTGAGCTGTTTGGCTTGCTGGCCGACGCCGCAAGGGCCCGGCGGCTCGGATCAGCGGGGCTCGACATGGTGCGGGCCCGCTTCTCGTGGGAGCAGATTGCGGCCGCCTTCCTTGACGTCCTTCGCGGAGGCGCGACGGCACCCACGGAGCAAGACAGAGCCGACCGGGAACAGCATGGGACTGGCGATCTACACGACGCCAAAACCACGGAGGCGTTCACCCATGCCCATTCGTAGCATTGCTTTTCTGCTCTACTTCGCAGGCAGCGCCGGTGCTTCCTTCGTAGCACCGATCGCCGGTGTGCTGTGCTATATCGTCTTGTACAACGTTTACCCGCAGGCAACCTGGTGGGGCAAATACCTCGAGCCGTTGGGCATTCGCTACGTCTACGTCATCGCCGCCTGCCTTGTGATCGGGGCAATTGTGAATCTCAACCGTCTGCGATACGGGCGGCAGATCGCTCATCCCGTGGAATGGGGAATGCTGCTGGTGTTCCTCACCATGCTCCTGTCGGGTGTGGCGGGTGTCGGCTGGAATGAGCGCACCGATTTTGTGATCGACAAGATGTGGAAAGTCTTCCTGTTCGCCTTCACCATGAGCCACGTTGTGGTCACTCGCCGGCACGTCTGGCTGCTCCTGATCGTGTTCACGACGATGTCCCTGTACCTCGGCCACGAAGCCAGAATCGCCCCGCCGGGGGCGTTCATGCACAACCGCTTGGATGGCATCGGTGGTCCCGACTTCCGCGAGTCGACCGGCCTGGCCATTCACCTGCTGGCCCTGCTGCCGTTCGCAGTTGTTCTGCTGTGGCAGAAGTACTGGCGATTCAGGGTGCTGGCTTTCTTCGCCGCCTGCTACAGCATCAACGCCGTCCTATTGTGTCGCGCGCGGTCGGCATTCATGGCCGGCCTGATCGCCGGTGTCGCGGCCATCTGGTACGTTCCCCGGCGTTATCGCAGTTGGGCCGTCTACGCCCTTGCGTTCGGCATGCTTGGCAGCTTCAAGCTGAGCGACCAATGGTTCTGGGAGCGAATGAAGACGATCGTCAGCTCGCACGAGGAGCGCGAAGTGTCCTCGGCCGCTCGACTGCTCATCTGGGCGTCAGCGTGGGAGATGATCAAAGACAATCCGTTTGGCGTCGGCGTCGGGCAGTTCCAGCGCATGACCAACCGCTACACGACGCCTGAATCGCGGATGATGTACGGAAACCCGGCGACCGAATCGGTCAACATGATCGCCCGCGACGCTCACAACTCGTTCATTTTGTGTGCGGCTGAGACGGGCATGCTGGGTCTGGCGTGTTTTCTCCTGACGCTGATCATGTCCTGGGGCACGCTGTCGCGCCTGAGGCGACGCGTGCGTGAACATCTGTCCGACCCGGCCATGTTTGAGATGATGATTTTCGCCAATCGGATGGCCTTGTTGGTCTACCTGCTCGGCGGCATGTTCACGAGCCGCTTCTACACGGAGGGCTTCTGGTGGATGGTGATCCTGCCGGTTTGTTTGAAGCGTGCTGTCGAGAACGAGATCCGCGCTGAAGTCCGGGAAGAGGTAACCATTCGGATGCTGCTCGAACACTGGATTCGTCGCGGCGACCAGGTACAGCTCGGTGTAGCCACAGGAGGGAGACCGGCATGACGACCACGGTTTCATCAACAAAACCGCCCCGAGAGGCGGATACTCGCAGTCCCAGCAGCCTCCGGCGCATTCGTGTCTTGCACGTGCTTCCCTCGCTGTTCGGCGGCGGGATGGAGCGCTTTCTGCTCGAGGTCATGCGGGCCTCGACGCCGATCGGTGGGGCAGGCGAAAGCTGCCGCGTGACGCACGGCGTCTGCATCCTGAGAGCCGCGGACGACCGTCTGTTTTCGCAGTGCAAGTCGCTGGCGACCACCTGGGTACTCGGGCGGCGAAAGACGCGGGACTGGAGCTGCTGGAAACAGATCCGGCAGGTGATTCGCGAGTTCGAGCCCGACGTGGTCGAGGCATTGAGCACGGGGGTCTGGGTGGATGCGGCCCGAGCGGTCGGGCATTCGCGTTCGACGAGACTCGCGCTTGTCTTCCACGGGCAAATCGACACGGTCCCGGCCGGTCGACTGCGCCGGTGGCTGAATCGCTGGGCTGCGCGAAGGGCCGCTGCGGTGATTTCGGTCTCACGCGAGGCGGCGGATCAGATGATCAAGGAATGGAATCTCCCGGCCGCCAAGACGATCGCCATCCCCAATGGTGTCGATGTCAACCGCTTCCGCCCGGCCAGTGACGCCGACGAACGCCTGCGCGTCCGCCGGAAACTGGACATCCCGGATGACTCGAAACTGGCGATCTGCGTGGCCAACCTGATGCCGGTCAAGGCGATCGATATCCTGCTGGATGCCTGGCGGCAATTGGCGGCGAAACAACGTGATGCCCGCCTGCTGGTCGTCGGTGACGGGCCGTTGCGGGACGATCTTCAGCAACTGGGGCAGAACCTGCACTGTTGCGAGTCGGTCTCGTTTCTGGGCCACCGTGACGATGTGCCCGCATTGTTGCGGGCGGCCGACCTGTTTGTCCTGTCAAGCCGGTATGAGGCGTGCAGTATCGCCATTCTCGAAGCCATGGCCAGCGGCCTGGCGGCCGTTGTCACCGACGTCGGCGGGAACGCTGAAATCGTGCAGCCCGATCACACGGGCTGGCTGGTGCCGCCGGACCGCGCCGACCTGTTGGCCGGGGCAATCGCGACGGCGCTGGATGATGACTGCGTGCGTGCCCAGTTCGGCCGGAACGCCCGAACCGTGGTCATGGAGCGATACAATCTGGAGACCTGCGCCAGACAGTATTCAACGCTCTTCCATTCGCTGAGCTTGCCTCAGAACAGACGCTCGCCAAAGCCGCCGGAGGATCCCGAATGTGCGGCATAGCCGGTATGGTCAGATTCGCCGGACTGCGTCCCCACGAGATGTCCGTGGGTCGCGACATGGCCGCGCTGCTGCGCCATCGCGGGCCGGACGAAATGGGTGCCTACGCCGACAGCCACGCCAGCCTCGGTCATGCCCGACTCAGCATTATCGACCTGGCGGACGGTCGACAGCCGATGTCCAACGAGGACGGCACCATCCAGGTCGTCTTCAACGGCGAGATCTACAACCACCGCGAGTTGGCCGAGCGGCTTCGGGACCATGGTCATGTTTTGCGAACACGTTGTGATGCCGAGGTGCTCGCACACCTTTACGAGGATCATGGCGACTCGTTCGCCGAGCATCTCAACGGCATGTTCGCGATCGCGATCTGGGACTCCCGCTCGCGGCGGCTGGTACTGGTCCGCGATCGACTCGGAGTCAAGCCTCTCTACTGGACCGACGACGGGCGCCGGGTCGCGTTCGCGTCGGAATTGAAGGCTGTGCTGGCCTGCGGAGACATCGAACAGAGAATCAGCCCTCTGGCATTGGCGGATTACCTCACATTCGGTCACGTCCCGGCGCCCAAGACCATCTTCAGCGGCATACGCAAGCTGGAGCCGGGCTGCTTCGCGGTCTGCACCGCATCGAGCACCTCGGTTCGCCGCTGGTGGGACATTCCCTTTGACGATACCGATTTCGGAACACCTGACGAGCAGGCCAGACGGCGCTGGACGGACGAGTTCGCTTCGCTGCTTGAAAATGCTGTCGCCATACGCCTGATGTCCGACGTGCCGCTGGGGGCGTTTCTCAGCGGCGGGGTCGACTCATCGGCGGTTGTCGCGGCCATGCGTCGCTGCTCGGGAGATCCCCCGCTGACACACACCGTCGGCTTCGACGAGCCGTACTGCGACGAACGCGAAGCAGCCCGCGAGGTGGCCGACCGGTTGGATACCGATCACCGCGAAGTCATGGTGTGCTCGGACGCAGCGGCCGCCGCCGAACGCCTGGCCCGCCATTTCGATGAGCCGTTCGCCGATTCGTGTGCCGTGCCAATGCTGCGGTTGTCGGAGATCACGCGCCAGCGCGTCACCGTCGCACTTTCCGGCGACGGCGGCGACGAGATGCTGGCCGGCTACAGGCGATATCGGTTTGATCTGGCGGAAGCATCGGCCCGTGCGATGTGCCCGAGCTGGTTGAGACAGTCCACGGCCGGGGTGGCCGGCCGATTATATCCCAAGGCCGACTGGCTTCCTCGCCCGCTGCGGGCCCAGGCCACGCTGTGTAACCTGGCATGCGACGATATCACTGCGCATCTGCGAAGCACCTCCCTCGCTGCAGGAATGCTCCCGGATCTGCTGCTGCGTCCGGAAGCGCGGAGCCGCGTGGTCGGATACGATCCGTTTGATCGCGGCCGTGATCTGTTTGCCCGCTGCTCATCGCCGTTGCTGAATCGGCTGCTGTACGTCGACATGAAAACGCTCATGGTCGACGACATTCTTACAAAGGTCGATCGGGCAAGCATGGCCGTGGGGCTTGAGGTTCGCACGCCGATTCTCGACTATCGCCTCGTGGAGTTGTCCGCACGGATGCCCACCTGGCTCAAACTCGACGGTCGTCGCGATAAGGTCGTGCTTCGCGACACGGTCGAGTGCTGGCTGGGGCCACACGTGGCCGGACGTCGCAAGAAGGGCTTCGATGTGCCGGTCAACGAGTGGTTTCGAGGGCCATTGCGGGCAATGGCGGACGATTTGCTGACTTCCCGAGAGGCGATCTGCTTGGAATGGATTGACCAAGTCGCGGTCCGCGACTTGATTCACCGACATCAAAGCGGAATCAGCGCCAATGGCCACATTCTGTGGGCTCTGCTGTCGCTGGAATTGTGGGCTCGGCAATACGCCCGATCGCCCGGGCCGGCGAAAACCGAGAAAGACAATCGGATCGTGGGGCGCGAGGCCGCCGGTCGGATTCGTGAGGCTGCTTTCTGCGAGGGAGCACCGGCGTGAACATCCTGACCACAACACTCTGCTACCCCACGCCCAGCCACCCGGATCAGGGCATCTTCGTTCAGCGTCGGGCAGAGGCTCTTGCGCGTCGCCCCGGTGTGAGTCTCAGCGTGGTTTCGCCACAACCGTGGTGTCCGCTGCTCCGCCATTGCGAGCGAATCGAACCACAGAGTGAGCCGCTCTCGGCGATGTATCCGCGTCTGTTCAGCATTCCGATGCTCGGCTGGGCAACCGACGGCGCGGCCTACGCCAGGATGCTGTCACGAGTCGTTGCTCGACGGAGGCAAGTGGGCCTGCCACCGGTCGACTTGATCGATGCTCACTTCGTTTACCCAGAGGGTGTGGGCGCCTGGCTGGCCGGCCGGCGGCTCGGGATTCCCGTTGTGGTGACGGTACGGGGCAAGATCGTTCGCCTTTCTCGCCGTGCGCTCCGCCGGATGCAGATCGCAGTCATGCTCCGCGGTGTTGATGCCCGCATCGCTGTCAGCCGCAGCCTGGTCGGGTGGATCCACAGAGTCGGCGGTGGCGATCTGAGCGTTGACGTGGTTCCCAACGGGATACGGCCCGACGTATACCGCCTGGTCGACCGGCAGTGGGCCAGGATTGCCCTTGGTTGGCATCACACGGCGAAGCACGTTCTTGCTGTCGGCCATTTGCAGCGGCTCAAAGGCTTCGATCGACTGGTCGCCGTCTTACCGGCTTTACGCGAGGCGCTTGGAGACGTTCGGCTGATACTGGTCGGTAGCCGTCGCGGTGAATGGTGGTTCGCCCGCAAAGTCCGCCGGATGATCGAGCGGTGCAATCGTGAGGCCGGCACGACCTGTATCGACTTCGTCGGCCCCGTGGGCAGCGAGCAACTCAACCTGCTATACAACGCGGCGGATGTCATGGTCAACTCGTCGCGGAGCGAAGGCTGGAACAACGCAATCTCGGAAGCTCTCGCGGCCGGTACGCCGGTGGTGGCCACCAAGGTCGGCGGCAATCCCGAGCAGATCCGCTCCGGCGAGCTTGGCATCGTCGTTCCTGACGGGGACATGGACGCACTTGCCGGTGCCCTGCGATCCGCTCTTGTCCGTCCGTGGAATCGTCCTCGCATTGCCTCGCTCTGCGGGACCCGAACGTGGGCACAGGTTGCCGAGGAGGTTCACGCGATATTCGATCGCGTGCTGGCGGCGCGGGCGCCTTCGGTGGGCCTTCAGTTATCGAGCGACATGAACAATTCGGCGACGATGATGGAGGCTGCGACATGAACCGCTGGCTCGCAGGACATGTCTTCTGGCCGCTCACAGAGCGGCTTTGTCAGCGAGATACCATGCGGCGCCTCGCAGCCCTGAACCGCACGCAGTATCTCTCGCCTGAGGCAATCCGCGAGCTTCAGGAACACAAGTTGCGCCGTCTGCTCCGAATCGCGAGCGAGCACTGCCCGTTTCACAGAGAACGCATCGGTCAGGCAAGCATTGACTCAAGCGACCCCAGGCTCACCTTAGATGCCCTCCGGTCACTTCCGCTATTGACGAGAGACGACATCCGCGAGCATCGCGACGAGATGACCTGGTTCGGCTGTCCGCACGGCGGACCGCAGCTCTACAACACAGGCGGTTCCAGCGGCGAGCCGCTGAAGTTCTACTTTGACCGCTTTCGCCAGGCAGCCGATTGGGCCGCTCGGTGGCGGGCGCGTCAATGGTGGGGCGTGCAACCCGGTGATCCGGAAATACTGATCTGGGGTGCTCCCGTGGAGTTGGCGGCCAATGACCGTCTCCGTCAATGGCGCGACGCCTTGCTCAATCAGTACATCCTCAACGCCTTCGATATGACCGACACGGCCATGGACGCGTACGTCGACCGCATCCGCGCGGAGCGTCCCATCTGCCTCTACGGATATGCCAGCAGCTTAGCACTTCTCTCGCGTCATGCGCTGGCCAAGGGTTTGCCACCGGGTTCTCTAGGCTCGCCGCACCTGCGGGCGGTTTTCGTGACCGGTGAGGTGCTGGTCGAACCCGACCGAGAGGTGATCGCCTCGGCATTCGGTGCGCCGGTGGTGATCGAGTACGGCTGCCGCGACGGCGGCATTCTGGCACTGGGCTGCCCGGCCGGCCGTTTGCACATCCCGCAGGAAAACGTCATCCTCGAACTGCTCGACGAGCAGGGCAACCATGTGCCGCCGGGACAGGTCGGCGAAGTCGTGGTCACTCACCTCGAAACCTATGCCATGCCGCTGATCCGATATCGGACAGGCGACCTGGCCCGCGCGTCGGCTCATAGTCGTCGTTGCGAGTGCGGCGTGTCGCTGGCCGCCCTCGCCGAGGTCCGCGGCCGCCTGACCGACCAGATTGTGTGTCGCGCGGGTAAGCAGGTTCGGCGCATGCACGCCCTTGCGCTGATTTACGTGCTCCGCGAGGTCGACGGCATCCGCCAGTTCCGCATCACCCAGCGATCAATCGATGAACTTGACGTGGATGTCGTTCCCACCGCCCGATTCGACAACGACTCGGAACGCACCATCCTTCTTGGTTTGCGCCGCCGCCTGGGCGAAGGCGTCGCCATCCGCCTCACCCGCCGCGACCACATCCCCCCGGCCGCCTCGGGCAAACACGCCTGCGTGGTCTCGCACATCAACTGACCGCGCTCATCAAACACCGATGCCGGGCAACCGATCGGCATGTCATAACCCTCTGTCGCGAATTGGCTTACGGTCTCCGCAGTGGAGGGGTGGCCGAACGGTACAGAAACCGCGCCGCTTGTCCGAAATCGCGGTATTCTGGCGCATCCTATTGAAAGAACAGGGAAGCACCGGAAGGGTGAGACATTGACGGCTTCTATGAACTTTACGAAGGACGCCGAAGCAGCGCTGATTGCTCAAGTCAAAAGCAACAGAAGGGTTCAGGGGTCAGAAGCCATTTTTCGCTCCGCTGGTCCCGGACGGGAATCCGGGACCAGCGGATGGAATGAAGCGGTCGGCATTCAGCGGTCAGCGGCCAGCATTCAGTGATCAGCTATCAGCAGCCAGAGGGGTGGCGTTTAACCGCAGCGGACGCCGAGGGGCGCAGAGGTTCAGGCCTGGATCGACGTCGGCGTCAGTCTGACGGTCCATGAGGCCGGTGACGGGATGCACACGACCTGGCTGATGAAAGCCATAACCCAAGGCCGCGCAGACTGTCACCACTGGAGCTCAGACCCTCGATTTCTGAACCCTGAACCCTGGACCCTGAACCCCTGGCCCACGCTGGCCGAAGGCTGAACCCTTCTTACACCTCCACGGCTTCGGGGTGTGTAAGGCTTTCATTGACCCGCTTGGCGATGAGTTCATACACCTGCGAGGAGATCACATCAATCTTCAGCAGGGATGACAGGTCCGAGATATGCTCTTCGATCTCCACCAGGCATCTCGCCAGCGTCTCTGGAGCCAGGTTCAGGACATGAGCGATCTCACGGCAGTCGGCCACAACGGCGTTGATATCCGCGGGAGTCTCGCAAATCCGCTTGCTGACCCGGTTGGCCGCACCCACCAGGTCGGCCAGCTCGTTTCGCCCCTGCTCGCGGCATTCCCAGGGGTGCCACCGAACGGCCTCGCAAACGGTTTGGGGCAGCTTCCAGTGATCGAGCACGATCGCCGAAACCTGTCCGTGCGTCGTGCCAAGCAACACGTTCTCGGCCAGAGCTAGGTTCGGGTTGCCTCCCGGTTTGTACTGCTCCGCGATGGCCCGGTACTTGGCCGGAACCGCCTCATCCAGAATGACGATCCCGACGTCAGCCAGCAGCCCCGATATGAACGCTTCTTCACGCCGGTTTGGCATGGTCGCATCAGCGAGACGGGCTGCGAGAACCGCCGTGGTCAGCGATCGACGCCAGTAATAAGCCGGTTCGACACTTGCACAGCCCTTCTGGCTCAGGCTCTCGACAATGTATCGCCCGAGCACCAACGAGCGGATTCGCTTGATGCCCAGAAGAGTCATGGCGTGCGGCAGCGCGGTGACCTTGCGTGTGACGCCGAAAAGGGAAGAGTTCGCCAGTCTCAAGATTTCACTGGTCGTCCCGGGGTCGGAGGACAACACCTCGACCACTTCGCGGTAATCGAAGTCCGGGTCTTGGATGATCTCGAGAAATCGCACGGCCACCTGCGGCATCGATGGAATCGCCGCAGAGCGCTTCACGAGATCCAGAACGGTTGTGTCCATCGGCACCTCCAAACGCGCAGGCAAACCCGTCAGCTCAAGAACCCGGGACCTCACCGGGACAACTCGCCATCTGTTGGATCGGTCCATGAACGACACCGGCTTAGCAGGGTCGGGCGAGGATGTCGTTTTCAACGGGAATTCTGCACAAGCCTCATCTGGCCGCGAGGTTGGGTGTCCTTCCAGGTTATAGGGCCTGACGCCACAACGCTCATGGGGTAACCACTGGCGGCAGGCAGCTTATTTAACGGGGCATCGTGTAATTCACGGTCACGGATCGCCATTTTTATCGCACCCTCAGCAGAAAAACAGCCGATGGAAAGGCTCAAGGGAAGTCAGCCTACGTCGCCGCAGGGAGCCGTCAGAAATGGATTTCAGGGTCAATCTCACCATCGAGGTCGAACAGAAAGCCAACGCGCTGGCGATCAGCAAGCCGGTGCCCGTTCAACTCGTCTACCATCGGGGACAATGGCACTTCGAGTGCGAGGCACCGGCGGCCACTATGCCCGCCTGTCGAAGCATGGAAGAGGCCCTGGTCATGGGTTCTCAACAGGTGGCGGTCGAAGTCCAGGCCGAGGCCGTCGAAAGGCCTTTCGTTGTCGGCAAGATCACCCCCGATCGCATCCCCTTGGAAATGTTCTGACAATCTGGCGCCCCGCTGAGCCCGTCTTCACAACCGGTCCGACAAGAACACCCAAGCACCATTCAGACTTGCCCGAAAAAACAACCGACCCGCACCGGAGATGAACTCCGCGCGGGTCGGCGGCTTGTCTTGATGGTCTTTTCGGCTTCCGGCAGCCGTTCAACTGTCGCTCACGCGGCCTGAGCGGCTACTGACCGCGCAGCTTGGGATCCAGAGCGAAAATCTGCACGCGGCGGTTGGCCTGCTTGCCCTCGTCGGTCTCGTTGGTCTGTGCGGGACGCGTCTCGCCCCAGCCGCACGCCGCCAGGTAGTTCCGCACGCTGGCGGTCTGCAGGTAACGCAACACGGTCAGCGAGCGCTGGCAGCTCAGTTCGTAGTTGTCCTTCCACCCGCTCTTGGCGATGGGGTCGTTGTCGGTATGGCCGAAGATGTAGATCTCGTGATTCGGATATCTTTGCTTGATCGCATCAGCGATCTGATCCAGAGTAGGGGCGCCTTCTTTTAGCAGCTCGGCCTTGCCGGAATCGAACAGGATGTCGCCCTCGATGCTGATCAGCGCGCCACCGGGCACCTTGTCCCAACCTTCAGCCTTCTTGGCCAAATCGGCCTTGAGGCGGTCCCGCTCAGCCCTCAGTGCGGTAACTTCGTCCTGGGCCGCCATGCGGGCGCGCTCAGCCTGATCGTAGAGGCCTTGCAGATCCTGTGCACGTGCGTTCGCTGCCTCCAAATCCTGCTGGCACTGCTTGAGCTGATCGGTGCAGCCGAACATCGAAACGACCAGGATGAGTGACAACACTTTCACCAGATTCGATAACAGACGCGCCATTGCATGTCTCCTTTTCGTTGCGCCCCGCCCTGCCTGCGAGGCACCAGTGCTATCCGACTCCACAATGATCCGTCGATTTCATGGCCATCGTCATTCCTCTCCGGAATCTGAAGGAAAAGGCGCTCCTTCAGTCCCTGTAAGTCTAGTCATTTCCGATTTCGGATGCGAGTCGGAATGTGATCGAATCCACACCGGCCAGAGGTATTGACGAGTTTGCGCCGCTAATCCGTCTCCCGCTGACGATGATTCGGCACGCTTCCGGCTAGTGTTCGAACAACCAACGAACTTGCAGAAAAAGCAGGATTCTATCCTGATACACACTGGCGATCAGGAAACCAAGCGCTAACCAAGGTCCGTAAGGCAGGGCGCGGCTTTGGCGGCGAAAATGGATGACAATCAGGCCCAGCAGTGCAAGCACCGCCGCGAGGAAGAAGCCGATCAAGACCACCGGCCAGCCTGCGACCGCGCCGGCAGCGGCCATGATGTGAACGTCGCCCATTCCCAAGGCTTCTTTGCCCAGGGCCAGCGTGCCAATGATCCGTGTCATCCACGCAATTGCGCCCCCGATGACCCATCCGGTCAGCGCGGTGCATAGTCCCCAGACCGGCTCCCAGTGCCCGACGGGCGACCAGTGAAGAACCGCACGTGCGTGTGCCTCGAATGCTTCACCTGATGAGGAGGAAAGCAGAAGGAACAGGGCCGCGACCAGAATGAATGCAGGCAGTAGTAACCTCAGTTCGAGCAAGGCATTGCGGCGCGACTGAGGTGCTTCTTCGCGAATGGCGTCCACAATCTCCTGGTCCGCGTCCGGACTTGGCCGGCTGGCGGCCAGTACCAGCCCAACGAAAGCGATCGCCAAGCCCGCCGCCAAGCGAATCGCGCCGGCATCGATCTCCGAAGCAGGGGCTTGCTGGCCGAAGGCCGTCAGTTCGACGAGCGAGGGCGGGCGACGGAGCCTGGGTTGCTCGCCCATTAGTGAAACAGCAGCGGCATAGCCCACGACGAGCAACAGGGCCACCAGCAAGCCGATTGGAACGCGACGTCTCGGCATCTCGACTGGCGGCGGCGGGGGTGGCAGTCCCTCATCGGGAAGCTGCTCGGGCAATACCTCCTGCGGCCCTCGAAGGAATAGCAGGGCACCAACGCTTAAGCCGACCGTGACAGCCAGGGCGAACGCAGCTTGGGTCGCAGACGGGCGGATCCATTCCTCCAACCCCTTGCTCCTCAGGGGTGTCCAGAAAGCATGCCCGATCAGGCCGACCAGCAGAACGGACCAAGTCACGTTGACGTCGACCAGATAGGCTTCGAGATCCATGACCGCCAAGGCAATCATGCCGGCCCACAGCAACCAGTGCGCAATCATGATCACCCAGTCGTCGCCCATATCACCGATGCCGAAACGCTGTCGGGCGGCGAAAAAGGCGTCAAAGGTCATCACGAAGACGAGCATCGTCGCCAGTTCGACAAGCGGGTACTGCAATGAGATCGGGTTGTGGCAACTGCGGCATCGCCCGCCGAGGCGGAGGTAACTCAGAACAGGAAGGTTGTCATACCAGGCGATGGAATGGCTGCAGGTTGGGCAGAAAGAGCGAGACGGCGAGAGAAGCGAGATGCCGCGAGGCCATCGGTAGATGACCACGTTGAGAAAGCTGCCGGTGCAGGCGCCGAACAAGAGGGCGAATATGGTCCAGTACCAGGTTTCCACGCGGCTGATTCCGTGGCTCGTTCAATCGTAACGGAGCACGCTGTGAACATCCCACTTCCGGAGCTTGTCGCGGCCGTTCAATCCCGCCAGTTCGATCAGGAACGCGACCGAGATGATCTGCCCGCCCAACTGCTCCACCAGCTCGCAGCAGGCCTTCATCGTGCCACCCGTCGCCAGCAGGTCGTCAACCATGAGCACCCGTTGCCCTTTCTCGATGGCGTCGTTGTGGATCTCCAGCGTGTCGGTGCCGTATTCCAGTTCATAGGTCACGCCTCGTTTGTCGGCCGGCAACTTGCCGGGTTTGCGGATGGGGACAAAGCCGGCCGAGAGATTGCGGGCGACGGCCGTGCCGAAGATGAAACCCCGCGACTCGGCGCCGACGACGATATCGATGTGCTTGTTGCGGTAGGGTTGCGTCATCAGCTCCACCGATAGCGACAGGCCGGCCGGGTCGCGCAGCAAAGGCGTGATGTCGCGGAACAGAATCCCGGATTTCGGGTAGTCCGGCACATCCCGGATCAGGTTAAGCAGCTCGGCCGCACAGGGCGTTGATGTCTCGGTCACCATATCGATAGTCCTCTTCGGGTTGGGTGAGGCGATATTAGGGCAAGCGGGGATGCTCCGCAATTCGGCGCGAGCGAGCCTGCCACACCCGTAGGTCATGTTCCGTCCGTGGGCATCACGGGAATCTATCGCTGATTGAGGCTGCCTTTCTTTGTTTGTAACTATTTGTTAATAAAGAGGATATGGATGATGTTATTTGGTTTACAGTGTTGACAAACATAACATCGTTAACTAAGATACTGTTGTTTGCCGAGGTAAGTTGCGTGGGAGTCAAGGAACGCCGAGAACGAGCCAAGGATGCGACGCGGCAGAAGATACTGGACGCGGCCCGGGAACTGTTCGCCCGTGACGGATACGAGGCCGTGTCGATGCGCCGAATTGCCGACGCCATCGAGTATTCGCCGACAGCCATCTACGTGTACTTCAAGGACAAGGCCGACCTGATGAAGGAACTGTGCCACCTGGACTTCGAGGCTTTCACTGTCCGGGCTCAGCAGTTCGCCGATGTGGCGGATCCCATCCAGCGTATCCGCTTGCTGGCGCGGTCGTACATTCGATTCGCCGTCGAGCACCCCAACCACTTCCGATTGATGTTCATGACGAGACTGACGCCGGAGATGGTAGAGATGGATGAGGAAGAGATGAAGGAACGAGGGCGAGGCGATCCGAGTCGCGACGGCTACGCCTTCCTTATGCAATGCGTTCAGGAGGCCATCGCACAAGGCCTCATCCGCAAGGACCTGGAACACGACCCCGAGATGGTGGCCCAGATTCTGTGGGCGGGCGGACACGGCGTTGCCTCATTGCAGGTCACCCGGCTCGAAAAGGAACCGTGGTTTTCCTGGAAAGGTCCGGATGCACTTGGAGAGGCAACATTGTTGGCGGTTCTGAGGGGCGTGATGCGGGACGAAGCGATGACGAGACTGGATAGCGGCGTGCTCCCTGCCGCGACAAGAACGGTTCCGGACGGAAAGGTCAACACATGAACACCACAACAGCGGCCAGGAAGCTGGAAGTGCCCGCGGTTCGATGGCGGGCCAGGTTGGTCGCAGGGAGCCTTTTGATGGCCGGTGCAGCGGCCGTTGCCGTGATTGCATGGATGCCCGCGTCCAAGCCGCCGGCAGCTCCCAACGAACGCGTGCCGGTCAACGTGAAAGTCGAGCGCGTGAAGCCCCTCTCGGAGATTGCTGACTCGTTCGAGATTACCGCCGTGGTGCAGCCTTATGCCGTGGTTCGGGTGTCGGCCGAGGTGGCCGGGCGCATCGAGAGCTACGGAACGCGCTCCACGGAAGCTCGTTGGCAGGGAGGCATCCTGCCGGTCGGCAGCAAGATCGCCGAAGGTCAGCCGGTGATGGCCGGCGACCTGCTCGTTGTCCTCAACCGTGATCTCCTCCAGGCCCGGTTCGACCGAGCCAGTGCGCAATACGAGTACGACGAGCAGGAGTACCAACGCATCCTGTCCCTGTACCAGCGCGGCAATGCCTCGTCGGCGGAGATGAGGCTGGCGCGCACGCGGCACGACGTGAGCAAAGCCGACCTTGACGAGGCCAGCCGCTCGCTGGCTCGAACCATGATCACCGCACCGATCAGCGGCATTCTGAACAACTGGCCCATGGACCTGGGTGAATACGCCGTCCCCGGCGACCCCGTGGCCGAGATCGTCGATATCGAGAAGGTGAAGGTTTGCGCGGACGTACCCGAGCGCGATATCGGTTACCTCCGCGTGGGTCAGACCGCCGAGGTGTTGCCTTCGCCCCGAGACGCAGCCCCGCTGACCGGAACGATCACTTTCATCAACGCTCTGGCCGACCAGGTCACACGCACCACCCGGGTCGAAGTGACCGTTCAGAACCGAATGCCCCGGGCTGCTGCAGCCACGGCAAGCCAGCCCGCCGGTGGCGAGTATCTCCTCCGCAGCGGCCAAATCACGGATGTCCGGATGACTCGTCGCACGTTGCAGAATGTGACCATGGTTCCGCTCGCAAGCGTCATTCCTCTCGAGGATGGCAAGGAAGTCTACATCGTGCTCGACGGTAAGGCCCAGCGACGTTCCGTCGAGCTCGGTTTCATCCGCGGCCGCAGCATCCAGGTCGTACGCGGGCTGGAGCCCGGTGAACTACTGATCGTCGAAGGCCATCGCCTGGTCAGCCCCGGTCAACCGGTGAACATCATTGCATCAGATGCCGGGCAATCCGAGCATGGCGCACGCCGAGCGGCGACCACTGGTGCAGCGTCCGAAGCTCATCCTGAACTCGGAGCCGCGCACCGCCCCCCCCAGTCTTCACTCCGATGCTCGGCGAGCCGGCCGTTCGCGCCGGACATGGAGAACACGCTGTGATCATCTCGAATGTCGCGATCCGCAACCGCACAACCGTCGGGGTGCTGACCGTGCTCATTGCCGTGTTCGGCGCGTACTCCTATGTCAGTCTGCCGCGCGAGTCCGCCCCGGATGTTCCTGTCCCGTTCATTCTGGTCACGACGAGGTATGAGGGTGTTGCCCCACAGGACGTCGAATCGACGGTGACGCTGAAGATCGAGAAGGAACTGGCCGGCCTCAAGGGTGTCAAGGAGGTTCGCTCCTCGAGCGAGGAGGGCCTGTCGCTGATCACCATCGAGTTCCTGCCCGATGTGAAGATCGACGACGCGATGCAGTACGTTCGCGATAAGCTTGACCGCGCCAAGCCGGAGTTGCCGCGCGACGCCGAAGAGCCGAGCCTCACCGAAGTCAACATCGCCGAGTTCCCGATCATCATGATCAGCGTTTCGGGTGACATCTCGCCCGTGGCGCTCAAACTGATCGCCGACGATCTGGAGGAGACGCTCGAATCCGTGCCTGGCGTGCTGAATTGCGATGTGCTCGGCGGGCTCGAACGCGAGATCCGGCTGGAGGTCGACCAGGACCGACTGAGCGCCTATGGCCTGACCATTGCTGAGATTCTCAGTCTGATTCCGGCAGAGAACGTCAATATCTCGGCCGGCAGCCTGGAGACGCCGGGCACGAAATTCAACGTTCGCGTACCCGCCGAGTTTGTCGAACCGGATGAAGTGGACAAGTTGGTTATCGCCGTGCGCGACGGCCAGCCGATCTATCTGACCGACGTTGCCGGCGTGCGAGACACTTTCAAAGACCGCGTGAGTTTCGCGCGTCTGTGGTCGTCAGCAGCCGACGAGGCCGGGCAACGCCGTCTGGTCGGGTCGGAGACCATTACTGTCACCGTGCAGAAGCGTGTCGGCGAGAACATCCTGTTCATTGCGGAGGCGGTCAAGCACGTCATCGCCGAATTCCAGCGCCGCGTGCCGGCGGATGTCCGTTTTGACATCACGCTCGACCAGTCCAAGGACATCCGAATGATGGTCGCCGACCTGGAGAACAACCTGGCCTCGGGCATGATCCTGGTCGTGGTTGTGCTGCTGCTGGCCATGGGCTGGCGGCCGAGTCTGATTGTGGCCGTCGAGATTCCGCTCAGCATGCTGCTGAGCTTCGTTGTCCTGCAGATGCTCGGCTACACCCTCAACATGATCGTGCTGTTCGGTCTGGTCATGGCCGTCGGCATGGTCGTCGACAATGCGATCGTGATCGTGGAGAACATCTACCGTCACTACACGCTTTCGGGTGACCGGATGCAGGCTGCGTTCACTGCGACCGCCGAGGTGGCCTGGCCGGTCATTACCTCGACGCTCACGACCGTGGCCGCCTTCGCCCCGATGTTGTTCTGGCCCGGCATCATGGGCGCTTTCATGAAGTACCTGCCCATCACGTTGATCATCACGCTGCTGGCCTCGTTGTTCGTGGCCTTGGTGGTGAACCCGACGCTCAGTTCCATCTTTGTCAAGGGCCGGCTCAGGGAGGAGAATCAGCAGAGCCGATTCATGCGCGGGTACCGGCGGTTTCTGAACGTGGCTCTGACGCACTACCTCACGACGCCAACACTGATGTTCCTGGTGCTGGCCAGCCTGGCGGTTTTGTATATCAAGCGGGCCCACGGTGTCGAGCTGCTCCCCGACATCGACCCCCGTCGTGCGATCATCAGCTTGCGTTGCCCCCAAGGCACGAACATCCGGGAAACCGACCGCTTGGCGCAACTGGTCGAGGATCGCCTTCAGCCCTTTGCGGCCGATTTCCAGCGCGTGATCACCAATGTCGGCGCGGGCAGCGGCGACTTCTTCTCCGGAGGAATGGGAGGAGCGGCCGAGCACCTGGCGAGCATCACGCTGGAGTTTCACGATTTCGAGCACCGCGCCCGCCCGTCGGCGCGGGCCATCGCCGAGATACGCCACGCCTTGTCGGACATCTCAGGCGCCGAGATCAAGGTCGCCAAGGAGGAGGAAGGCCCTCCGACCGGCGCGGCCGTCACCGTGCGAGTGGTTGGTGAGGATTTCAGGGTGCTCGAAGAGTTGAGCGATCGGGCTCGGCAACTCATCGCGGATGTCCCCGGCCTGGTCAACCTGCGCAGCGATCACGAAGCCGCTCGGCCGGAGCTGTCGTTCCATGTCAACCGGCGCCGGGCCATGATGCTCGGCGTGAACACGGCCGTCGTCGGCAACTATCTCAAGACCGCCGTTTTCGGCACGGAGGTCGGCAAGTACCGGCAATTCAACGATGAGTACGATATCACCGTTCGGCTGCCTCCGCACCAGCGTGAGAACATCGACGACCTGTTTCGGCTCCGGCTGCCCAACAATCAGGGGGCCTCGGTACCGCTCAGCTCGCTGGGTGAATTCAGCTACACCGGCGGGTTCGGCACGATCAGCCGGATCAACCAGAAGCGTGTGATCACACTGACGGCTGACGCTGAAGGTCGCCTCGGAGCCGAGGTGCTCGCCGACGCCCAGGCCCGACTTGCGTCTCTGACCGGCGAGTTGCCTTTCGGCTACGAGATTCGTTACGCCGGCGAGAAGGAAGAGCAGGACAAGGCCCAGGCGTTCCTGAGTCGCGCCTTCGTGATTGCTCTGTTCTTGATCGTGCTCATCCTCGTGGCTCAGTTCAACACTCTGACGGTGCCCGCGATCATCATGACCACCGTGGTTCTCTCGCTGGTCGGCGTGTTTGCCGGACTGCTGATCCATGCGATGCCGTTCGGAATCATCATGACCGGCGTCGGGGTCATCAGCCTGGCCGGCATCGTGGTCAACAACGCCATCGTGCTGCTGGACTACACGCGGCAGTTGCGTGCCCGGGGCATGGACCTGATCACTGCGTCGGTGGAGGCGGGTGCGACCCGGCTGCGACCGGTTCTTCTCACGGCGGTCACCACCATACTCGGTCTGATCCCGATGGCCGCCGGCATCAGCTACGATTTCCACACGTTCTCATGGAGCACCCGCAGCGAATCCAGCGAGTGGTGGGCGACCATGGCGATCGCGGTCATCTACGGCCTGCTCTTTGCCACCGTGCTTACCCTTGTCGTGGTGCCGAGCCTGTATGTGCTCTCCGTGCGGCTCACCGAAGTGCTCGCCCGGCTCTGGCGAGGCGGGCGCGAGGCGTCATGTGCGGGTGAATCGGCGGGTACACTCACGCCGCCTGCACTCACGGGAGGATGACCTTGGGCATCTCAGTCGGTCATACATCGTTGGAACAAGCCGAAGTCGGTCTGATCCACATCCCCGTCTTGGTCCATGTCGGCGAGTTCGCAATTCGACGGCAGCGGCCCGACACCGGGGCCGGTGGCGCAGGCTTCGAACAGAACGTAGTCGCTGGCATCCACGTCGTGGTCGCCGTCCATGTCGCCCGGAATTGGCAGCGGCGGGACGGACGTCACGGTGAAATCCAGGTTATCGATGTTGGCCAGCGTCCACCACCATGCGCTGTTGTTGAAAAGACGGGCGCGGACGGCCAGGCCGCGAAGGCCGGTTACTCCAGTCACGGTGCCGCTGACGGATAGCGGATAGAAGTTCACCTTGTCGTTCCCCGTGTAGTTGCCGTCGATGCTGGCGACAACCTGGTAGTTGTCGCAACTGGAGATGCCGACCGGCTCAGAGCCGTCGTTCATCCAGCCGATCTCCCAGACCTGGTGAACGCCGCCGGGGCTGGGGTTGTTCTCGTGCGTACAGTTGAGCTGGACGTACGCGTTGAGTTGCCAGTTGGCCGCGGTTGCGGCCTGCTCCCAGTTGCCTGTGCCCACCACCTGGCCCAGATAGAAGTTCATGCTCAGGCCGTTGGTGATCTTGCCCCCGAAATGGGTGCCGAAGGTCGTGCGCGGGCCCCAGGGGTTGGTGTTGTCCAGCGGCGGATTGTCGGGCCCTTCGCCGCTGACCTGCACGATTTCCCATCCGCTGTAGGACCCGCCGGCCTCCTCGAAGCTGGGGTTAACCACTCCCGGCACGGGCGGAGGCGGGATGGTGCAAGTCCAGTTGTCGCCTCCGAAGGCGGAGCCCGCGAGATCCTGAATACCTCCGGGGCTGAGGCTGACGTTCACTTCACCGGCAGCCGGCTGGGTGAACCCGCCGAACACGTACGGACCGGCCCCGCTGCCGGCGAGAGTCGTGGCTGCCGAGCCGTTCACTGTCAGATCGCCGGCATCCACGCCGATGACCGTCTTCGAGAAACTCACGGTGACAAAGGACAGACTGGTGATCGACGCCCCTCGCGCCGGCGATTCGCTGCTGACTACCGGTGGAACCGCCACCAGGGCGATCGGCTTGGTGCATGTGAACGGGCCGCCGTCGGCAGCGATGGTCAGGGTCACGTTGTAGGTTCCGAAGTCGGCGTACGTATGCTGCGGATTCGGTCCGCTGCCTGCGCTGTCGTCCCCGAAATCCCAGTGCCACATGGTGATGTTCGTTGCCGTCGAAGCATCGTGGAACTGCACGGTCAGGGGTGGCTCCGATGGCAACGCATCCGTGGTGAAGTCCGCCGCCGCCCCGGCCTGGACATAAAGGAACGTGGTGAGACTGTAGGCTTCGGCCGCAAACGACAGGTGCTGCCGCTCGGCCTGACTCGCAGTGACGAG